>JAZUFE010000001.1:0-2883 GCA_045640525.1 Lachnospiraceae bacterium
ACCTTTTTAACATGTCAAAGAAAAGGTAATAAAAATCAAAGAAATGACGCAGTAATAGCAATGATTATTGGTACCTTACTATTGAGATTTGAATGTGGGTGCTATTGTTGCTATGAAAAGCAGTTAGAAAGCAAGAGAAAAAGGCATTTTGAAGTTACCAAATCACCCCAAAGAGAGTGTGGGTAACAATCATCACTCCAAAACCGGATGCGGCAGGATAGATAGCCTCTTTACGCTATCTTTCCGACTAATGCTTCAGCTGCGACTACGGCCAGTATGCACATCGTCACACTCAATATCATATAGACTCCGGCAATACCCCACTGGCCTTTGCCAATCAAGTCCGAGGACTCCAGCGCAAATGTAGAAAATGTTGTAAATCCGCCACAGAACCCGGTCTTTATGAGTAGCGTTGTTTTGGGATCCATATCCGGGCGCTTCAATGCGAGTGCTACAATGAGTCCGATGATGAATGCGCCGCATATATTAGTAACAAGCGTCTTTATTGGAAAAACAAACTTTTCATTTATCGGTATCAAACTAATCAGGTATCTCAGAATCGAGCCGACAAACCCGCCGATTCCAACCATCATACATTTTATTATCATAAACTTGCTCCTTTGATCTTAAGCTGCTCGCAGATTTGAAATCATTAATGCAGTTTGAAAATATATTTAAAACTTGCTCCTTCGAGAGCCGTTATATATAATCTCGCGTACTTGTAATGCCAAAGGATGAATTTGACGGTGATTCGGAAGTATTTGAATTTATGTTGCACAAAACATATATCCATTGCCCCCTAACAATCTCGGCGTTGCCTTTATTTATCGCAACAGGCTCCGTTTCTTCCAATGCATATATTTCTTCCTCCGTAAGCTGAATGTCAGAGATGTATACTTTCCACTCAATACCGGATTCCGGTTCGTTATTGGAAGCTATATCGGCAACTCCGGAAGTAAATGTATCGAAATACAGTTCATAATATCCCTTTTCGAAGATGTCCTCATTCGTTAAATCTACAAGAATCCATATCGGCGGCTCTTCCTTCACTCCATTTGAAAACTTCGGAATTTTCTTCTCCTTAGGCGGTTTCGTCTGTATTCCGTCTTTGGTATATACCACATCACCGCGAATAGCCGGAAGCATTAATATCGTAAGAACAATAAATGCCGACACACATGCTATCGCTATCAGCAATACCCAATGGAGTATTTTCTTCTTAACACCCTTTTTTTCGTCCATGTATATTTCCTTCCTCTTAGTATTCGCGTTTTAATTGGCTAGCGTCTGTTTTCGCGATTACTTTGTTCCAAAAACCGTAGTGTCTGTTTCAGCGATTACTTCATTCCAAAAACTTCAACGTAGTTATGAATTATCCGCATTCATTATAACAGAATTTGCAAACAAACCAATATCATGTTTATCAAATCGCAAGCCACAAATCTTTGACGTTTTGACTACATTAAGATAAAATTAGTAGTAAATTATTAGTTTGAGAGAGGTTTCTATGGTTAATTTCTATATTCCGGATTTTGTAAACAACGCAGTGGCAATCTGTTTATTGGCAGATTTAATGGAAGGATGTCCGCAGTGGTTTTACGAGGACTCAAGGATTTCCGCAGCTTACGGTTCCTTTGGAAGCTGTATATGGAACGGTGGTCGTGTTTTTCTTGCCCGCAATGACAGTCGCGATATGGAAAAAATAATAAAATCGTTTAATGATCGAAACATTGCGGTAAGGTATACATTTACCAATCCCTTGATTGAGGAGAAACACCTCAATGATACTTTTGGCAATCTTTGCCTTGAATTGGCAAATAACGGAATGAACGAAGTAATTGTGAATGTACCCATACTCGAGCAGTACATTCGCGAAAATTATCCTAACTTTAGGTTAATCTCTTCTACAACCAAATGCATTAACACACTGGACGGTCTCAAAAATGAATTGGAAAAGGACTACTATCTTGTTGTGGCTGATTCCGTATGGAACAATACCGATGAACTTTTTGCACTTGAAAACAAGGAAAAAATCGAACTTATTATTAATCACGCCTGCCGCGACAACTGTCCTATGCGTAAGGTTCACTATAATGATATCGGTAACAGTGTTCTGAATTTCCGCAGCAGTTCTTTTGTCTGCCCCAATAAAGTTTACGAGGCTACTTTCGATGATTTGAAGGCGCACAAAAACTTTATTTCAATCGAAGATATCCATGGTCGGTATAAAGAAGCCGGTTTCCATCACATGAAGATGGACGGACGTTCGTTTACCCCGAATACCCTGGTTGAAAACCTGGCTTACTACCTTGTAAAACCGGAATTTCAGGAAAAAGTTAAGTCCATCCTCTTCAAAGAAGTGTACAACAAACTTAATCTCACGTCATACTAACTGATATCAGGTTTTTATACATGAAAAATCTTTATACATTAATTCTGCATTCAAAATTTCACTACACCGAATTATCAAAATCATAGTAGCTACCGCCTAACCTGGTAGCGCATAAAAATGTACGGAAATAACTCTCGGAAGATCAGTTGCGATTATTATATTCTATAATTGATACTGCTGATTTCTCCGTCAAAATAGATAAAATCTTCATCCGGATAATTCCAAATTGCTTGAAATCTTGAAGGATATTTTATCCCGTTATCTGCTGTTCGATATTCACTGCAAGCCGCAGTCCAAGGAACATATTCCATTGTGCCGTCAGAATTCGCAACTGCTCTGTCGTTTGTTGCAAATGATATGTATTCATAATTATCATTGAACTCGAATATTCCGCTTGCTGTCTGACCGCCATAGGTTATAGTTGCTTTAACGTGATAATCATCTACTTCTTCAAGTGTAATATAATCCTGCAATAGGACAGCCGGCTCAAA
>JAZUFE010000002.1:0-123716 GCA_045640525.1 Lachnospiraceae bacterium
AGGTCACGGGTTCGAGTCCCGTCTGGGTCGTTATATGGGATCTTAGCTCAGCTGGGAGAGCATCTGCCTTACAAGCAGAGGGTCACAGGTTCGTGCCCTGTAGGTTCCACTAATTCCGAAAGGAATGCGCCGATATGGCTCAATTGGCAGAGCAGCTGATTTGTAATCAGCAGGTTGAGGGTTCGAGTCCCCCTATCGGCTTTTGATTTTAACAATCAAAAGGGCGGATTCCCGAGTGGCCAAAGGGGACAGACTGTAAATCTGCTGGCGATGCCTTCGATGGTTCGAATCCATCTCCGCCCAGTCAGCCGAGAGGCTTTTTCTTATGTTAGGGCTTTCGGTCATATGACGCGGGGTGGAGCAGTCTGGAAGCTCGTCGGGCTCATAACCCGAAGGTCATAGGTTCAAATCCTATCCCCGCTACTAGAGATTAAATCTCAATGCCCCGATAGCTCAGTTGGTAGAGCAGAGGACTGAAAATCCTCGTGTCGCTGGTTCGATTCCGGCTCTGGGCACTATCAGAAACCTGGTTCCGTAGGGAGTCAGGTTTTTTGTTATATAACACTATTTTTCGAGGATGAAGCTGTGGTAGAGAGTTTTTTGATTGTAGGAACACAGGTGTTGATACTGTGCATATTGATCAGCTTGGGATTTTTTGGAGCTAAAATTAAGCTGATAACGGAAGACGGAGTCAAAAGCATCAATAACATTATGCTCTATTTCGTAACTCCGTGTGTAATAGTTAATGCTTTTCAAACACCGTTTGACAGTCGAATGCTGATTAACCTTTTGCTGGCTATGTTGGCATCACTCATTTCTCATTTGCTTGGATATTTGCTGGGATTCATTTTTATCAGAGATAAAGATATAAGTAGAAGAAGAGTATTGAGATTTGCTGCAGTATTTTCAAATTGCGGTTTCATGGCACTTCCTTTGGTTGAAGCTCTGCTTGGAAGCGAAGGAGTGTTTTATGCATCGGGATATTTGGCGGTATTCAATCTGATGGTATGGAGTACAGGTCAATATCTTATGGCTAAGGGGCAGGCGAATTTCAGTATGAAAAAGTCCTTTTTGAATCCCGGAGTAATATCTGTTCTGATAGGATTGATATTGTTCTTCACATCCTGCGAATTGCCGGAAATAATAGGTTCACCTATTGCTTTTTTGGCAGGACTTAATACGCCGGTACCGATGCTGATAATCGGATATACAATTTCTACCATTAAGCTGTCTGAATTGTTTGAAATTAAGAAAGAAATAATTACACTTTTGGTAAGGCTTGTAATAACACCGGGGATTCTGCTGGTAATTTTGTATCTGGCAGGATACAGAGGAAATCTGCTGACAAGCGTCATTTGCTCTGCATCAACTCCGGTTGCCGCCATAACGACTATGTTTGCCATTAAGTATAATCAGGATGAGAAACTGGGTTCAAAACTGGTAGCGGTTTCGACATTGTTCTCCTTAATAACAATGACGCTTATAGTCGGTATAAGCTATGGTATCGTATAGTTTTATATAGTATAATAACTATATATGCGCAAATTAGGGGATAGGCGACTGCGACGTAATCAAAAGCAGTTTGATAAACACAGACAATTGCATAAAGTATTGCAAAAGTACGGTGACGATATTATGCGGTCCGATAATTTTATGAGTTCGCGTGATTATGTTCAGCATGGTTCGATTCCGGTTAGGCGTCACTGTATAGATGTCGCCAAACAGAGTTTACTTATCAGTAAATATTTGCATATTCCTGTTAATGAAAAGGAAATGGTTAGAGGAGCGTTGCTTCATGACTATTTTTTGTATGATTGGCACGAACAAGCCAAGATACCGGGAGAACCTCTGCATGGATTCTCGCATCCTGCAACGGCTTTAAGGAACGCCGAAAGGGACTTTACGCTTACGCGCAGAGAGAAAGATATAATAGGAAAGCATATGTGGCCGTTAACGTTATCGAAGATTCCGAAGTATCGGGAGTCATGGATAGTATCTTTGGCGGATAAGTACTGTTCTACACTTGAAACTTTGAAATTGCGAAAAGGTGCACATATACGGAGAAGGTAATGGGGAAACTGATATATCTGATGGGTAAGAGTTCATCAGGTAAAGATACAATATATAAGGAGTTGCTAAAAACTCCGGAACTTAAACTAAAAAAGGTTGTGCTGTATACCACACGTCCAATCCGAGCCAATGAAGAAGAGGCGGTTCAGTATCACTTTGTTGATGAGAATATTTTCAAGAAGCTCGGTGAAGAGGGAAAGATAATAGAAGACAGAGCCTATAATACGTATTATGGTCTGTGGAGATATTTTACGGTGGATGACGGGCACATTGATTTGGACCATCACAATTACCTTATCATAGGTACACTTGAGTCATATATGAAAACAGCCGAATATTTTGGTAAAGCAAAGGTCTTACCGATATATTTGGAACTTGATGACGGAATCCGCCTTCAAAGAGCTTTGAATCGTGAAATGATGCAGGAAGTTCCGAAGTACGAGGAAATGTGCCGGCGTTTTTTGGCAGATGCAGAAGATTTTTCGGATGAGAAGATGGCAGAGGCAGGTATCAGGACAAGATTTAACAATGAGAATCTTCAGGATTGCATTGGCAGTATCAAAGAGTATTTGACGGAGTATATGTAGATTGGATATCAAGATTACATCGACTACCCCAATTTCACAACCCGAGGCCGTACAGAATGTTCAGGAAACCGACGAGTCTTTCAAATTCATGTTGATGAGTAAGATATCCGATGAAGGACTGCAGGAACGCCTGACCTCCATGATGGAAGAAATAACCCGACAAGGCGATCAATTGGCTAAGAAGCGGGATATTAAAGATATGAAGAAATACAGGGGATTAATCAAAGATTTCATGAATGAGATAATCTCCAGATCGCATGAGTTCAGTCGTGAAAACTTTTTGGACAAAAGAGGCAGACACAGGGTTTACGGAATAGTACGTCTTGTGGATGAGAACCTTGATGCATTGGCCAAGGAACTTATGAAAGATGAACAGGACCATATGGCAATACTTGCAAAGATAGGTGAGATACGAGGATTGCTTTTAGATATTTTAACGTAAGAGGCGAGGGGAAAATGGCAAAATTCAACGATATCGTAGGACAGGAAAAACTGAAAGAACATTTGCAGAATGCAATTAAGATGGATAAGGTAGGTCATGCCTATATCATCAACGGCGAGCGTAATTGCGGTAAGGAATTTATGGCTAAGGTTTTTGCACAGACCTTGTTGTGTGAGAATCCTGTGGACCAGGAACCGTGCGGAACCTGTCACTCATGTATTCAGGCCGAAAGCATGAACAATCCGGATATTATATTCGTATCACACGAAAAACCCAATGTAATCGGTGTTGATGATATAAGAATTCAGATTAATCAGACGGTAGATATTAAACCATATGCCGGTGAGAAAAAAGTATACATAATGAATGATGGCGATCTGATGACAGTGCAGGCTCAAAATGCTCTTCTTAAGACACTTGAAGAACCTCCTGCATATGTCGTGATTCTTATCCTTACCAATAATATGGAAATGTTTCTTCCTACCATATTAAGCAGATGTGTGGTTCTTGATTTTAAGCCTGTCAAGGATGAAGATATTAAGAATTTTTTGATGGAAAATATGCAGATTCCCGATTACAAAGCCGATATTTGTGTGGCATTTGCCAGGGGTAATGTCGGAAAGGCAAGACTTCTTGCCAAATCAGAGGAGTTTGACAAGGTTAAGGAAGAGGCCCTTGCACTGCTTAAGAACATCAATGAGATGGAAATTAACGAGATAGTTGCATCCATCAAAAAGATAATGGAATATAAGTTGGATGTAAACGACTATCTTGATATCTTTTCAATATGGTACAGAGATATGCTTTTGTTTAAGGCAACTCACGATGCCAACGGATTAGTATTCAGAGAAGAAATTCAGTATGTGATTAAAGCTGCCGACAGAAGCACATATGAAGGAATAGAAATAATTATTGATGCTCTTGAAAAATGTAAGGCCAGATTACGTGCCAACGTTAATTTCGAATTGTCAATGGAATTACTCCTTCTTACAATCAGAGAGAATTAAAAGCCCATGAGGCTATAAAAGTGAGGTATATAGATGGTTAAAGTAATAGGTGTCAGATTCAGAACAGCCGGAAAAATATATTTTTTCAATCCCGGCAGTTATGAAATTAAAAGAACGGATCATGTAATTGTGGAGACCGCCAGAGGTCAGGAGTATGGAACTGTGGTAGGAAGTATTCGCGAAGTGGCGGATGAAGAGGTGGTTCAGCCCCTAAAACCGATAATTCGCGTGGCTACACCGCAAGACGATGAGAAAGCGCTCAGAAATAAAGAAAAAGAGAAGGACGCATTCAAGATTTGTCTTGAAAAGATACAGAATCATAATCTTGAAATGAAACTGATTGATGCGGAATATACTTTCGACAACAGCAAGTTGTTATTCTATTTTACGGCAGACGGAAGAATTGATTTCAGAGAATTGGTTAAAGACTTGGCAGCCGTATTCAGAACCAGAATAGAGTTGCGTCAAATCGGTGTACGTGATGAGACCAAAATACGCGGTGGAATCGGAATCTGCGGAAGACCTCTGTGCTGTCATGCACATTTGTCGGATTTCATTCCCGTTTCGATTAAGATGGCCAAAGAGCAGAATTTATCATTAAATCCGACAAAGATTTCGGGTGTTTGCGGAAGACTTATGTGTTGCCTTAAACATGAAGAGGAAACATATGAGGAGCTTAACAGAAATCTTCCTTTCGTGGGTGATTTTGTAACCGGTAATGACGGAAGAAAAGGAGAAGTACATTCTGTTAATGTTTTAAGACAGTTGGTTAAAGTCATCGTTGAAGAGGACGGCGAGAAGAGTATTGTAGAGTACCATGCATCTGATTTGAAGTTCAAGCATAAGAAGCGAAACAATAAGAATGATGTTTCGGAAGCGGACATGAAAGAACTTGAGAAAATGGAACGTTCGGATGCCAAATCCAAGTTGGATGATAACTAATGAGTGAAAGAGTAGATGACCTTCAGATAAACGGATATCGGATTATTCAAAACCCCGAGTTGTTTTGTTTTGGTATGGATGCGGTATTGCTGGCAACCTTTGCCAAAGCCAAAGAAGATGACAGGGTTATTGATTTGTGCACCGGAAATGGTGTTATACCGATTCTCATGGAGGCTAAAACTCAGGCAAGAGATTTCACGGGACTTGAAATTCAGGAAGTGAGTGCTTCCTTGGCAAGACGGAGTGTAGAACTCAATGGCTTATCCGACAGGATATCGATAGTAACGGGAGATGTTAAGGAAGCGGTCGATATTTTCGGAGCTTCCTTATTTGATGTAGTGACGGTCAATCCTCCGTATATGACGCAGAACCACGGTATAGTTAATGATTTCTCGCCTAAAGCGATTGCTCGTCATGAGATTCTGTGTTCATTGGAGGACGTGATAAGAGTCAGCGCCAAACTGTTGAAACCCGGCGGAAATTTGTTTATGGTACACAGACCGCACAGACTTACAGATATAATCGTATTGCTGCGAGAGTACAGAATCGAACCCAAGCGCTTGAGAATGGTTCATTCTTTTAAAGATAAAGAACCTACAATGGTTTTGATAGAAGCAAACAGAGGAGGCCGTTCTAATTTGAGAATTGATGCTCCTTTGGTTATATACGAGAACGAGAATCAATACACGGATGAGATATTAAAGATATACGACAATGACAGGAACACTATATTTAATTGCAACACCGATAGGTAACTTGGGTGATATGACATCCCGGGCTGTGGATACTCTCAAGGAGATGGATATTATTGCAGCCGAGGACACCAGAAACAGCATTAAGCTGTTAAATCACTTCGAGATTAAAGTGCCAATGACGGCCTATCATGAATTCAATAAGTATGATAAGGCGGATTACCTTATTTCAGAGCTGCTTTCAGGCAAAAATATAGGTTTGATAACCGATGCCGGTACTCCGGGAATTTCGGATCCGGGAGAAGTTTTGGTTAAAAAATGCTATGAGAATGGCATTAATGTAACTTCACTTCCCGGTTGTTGCGCCTTGATAAATGCTTTGATAATATCCGGACTTCCGACACGCAGATTCTCATTTGAGGCGTTTCTTCCTTCCGATAAGAAAGAAAGGCGTAATATACTTGATGAGCTTAAGGTTGATACCAGAACCGTTATTCTTTATGAAGCGCCGCATCATCTTCTGAAGACCTTGAAAGAGCTTTTGACAGAACTTGGCGATAGAAAAATCAGTGTATGTAAGGAATTGACCAAGAAGTTCGAATCTGTTAATCAAACAACTTTGCAGGAGGCGGTCGATTATTACACTGAAAACGAACCGCGAGGCGAGTATGTTTTGGTACTTGAAGGACAATCGAGAGAAAAATTGGTACTTTTGAATCAGTCAAAATGGAATGATGTTTCTATTGAGGAACACCTTAAGATATACACGGAGTCCGGAATGGATAAGAAAGAAGCTATGAAGAAAGTAGCGCAAGACCGCGGTATTACTAAGCGTGACGTATACCAGGCACTTCTTTGAGGATAACTTCGAATAGAATTTTCGCAGATGTGGATTACTTGTGAAATTATTGAATAATTGGTACTTGTAAAAGACTTACGGTGTAGTATTATTATATTAACAAGTTATGGTACTTTAGTATGGATATATTGAAAGGGAGTGATCATAAGTGAAGAAGCAGACCAAATGGACAGTCATAGCTTGCATTTCACTTGCAATAGGATTAATCGCTGTAGGAGTTGTGTATTTCGTCGGAAAGGGAAGCAGCGGAGAATTGCTTGATGCTGCAGCAAGAAGAGAATTCGGAGTACCGGACGACGGAATAATATATATCGAACCCAACATGTCTGCGCTGGCAGCTGAGCTATCAGGTACTGTTGAATCAAAGGCAGCATCGAAAGCAGCGTTTGACGCGTTGAATGCAACCAGAGTAGCGAACGGAATGAAACCTTTGAAGTGGAGTTCAGGATTGGAGAAGGCGTCTGCAGTAAGAGCGGTAGAAGCAACACAGGTATGGAGTCACACAAGACCTAACGGTTCGGATTATTATACTGTTGACAGTAGCCTTGTATATGGTGAGAACCTGGCACAGGGTTATACAACAGCCAATTCGGCAATGGATGCATGGATGGCATCACCGGCACACAAAGATAACATTCTTTTCCCGGATTTCGTTACAGGAGCAATATCAATTAATGTTAGCGGTGGCCAATGGGTATGGGCTTGTGAATTCGGTTACTAAAAAGTATTTTTTAAAAGACTACTCGTAAAGAGTAGTCTTTTTTTGAACTAAATTAAATTATTCACGGGCGAGAAGAAGTGTGTTAAAATAGCATTAGTTATGCGGGATACAAATATGAATAATGAAAAATTGAGATTAATTTTAAAAATCACATTGGCAGTTATGCTGATAGGAGTAGTGGTATGCGCAGTCGGAACGTATCTGACAGCCAAGGAGTATTCCGACAGTATTGCCGAGTATAAGGAGCTTAACACATACGTTAAGGTCGAGGAAAAAATACCGGATGTGTCACAGAATGTTGAAGAAATTCAAGAATCTGATGAAAGCGACGTTGAAACTGTAACGCAGGATGAAGTACCTCAGATAGATATTGATTTCGAGATGGACTATGATGCTTTGAAAGAGATTAATGAGGAATTTATCGGCTGGATAGTTTATCAGCCGTTGGAAATCAGTTATCCGGTTGTTTTGGCCCATTCGGATAATTATTACGAGACACATTCCTTCGAGAGAGTTAAGAACTTGGCGGGTGCCATATCTTTGGATATTGCCTGCAAGGCGGATTTTACTTCTTTCAATTCGATAATATACGGACACAATATGAGAAACAATACAATGTTCGGACGTTTGAAGGAATTGATGGAAGATCATTCAATAATTGATACAGATCCGTATTTTTATATATTTACCAAAGATAAAGCATATAAATACAAAATCTTCGCTGCTTATTATACAACTACAGGTACGGCAACATATGAAGTGGAACTTCAACCGACTAAGGGAGATATAGTCGAGTACATGGATTATATTAATGAAATGGCGGATTATCGAGATGAGAGCATACTTGGCGGTGAAGTTTCCGAAGATATGAAGATATGTACATTATCTACATGTCATGGACACAGAACCAATAAGAGAAGTGTTGTTCATGGAATTTTGGTTGCTACAGAGCCAAGATAGATTTTAGTGCAACAGCAATGACAGGGAATCATCCAATTCGGGTTCTTTTACGGTCATAATTTTAAAGGTCTTTAGTTCGTAATTGCAATTCGTTGAAGGATTGATAATTGCGCTTACTTTAAGAACCTGATTTTCATTAATAGGGTATGAATCATCAAAGGGGTTTTCATCGAGTGAAGACTCCTTTGATTTTTTAATGTCCGAATATGCATTTGATGTGGCCTGATAGTAAGCCCTGGTTCTGTCAGCCAGCTTCAGACACAAACGATAATCCGCATTTGCTGAAGACAGAGTCAACCCTGCGAAACACACAAGGGTGAGAATGACTATAATCACCATAATGGAAGATGCTCCGATGCTGATTCCGAAGGTTTTTCTTTTCTTCATCTTTCGCCCTCCGTGGGATAATAAGCAACCGACAAAGAGTATATTTCTTCGTCGGAACTGTTCTGTATACACGAAATATTCAAATTAAGAAGCCCGTCGTCTTCACTCAATGTTCCCGTTATTTTAAACGAATCATCGGGATTCCAATTGATGATATGATCCTCGATAGTAGTCGTACCTTCAAGGAAGTCTTTCATTTCTTGAAGATTGCCATCGCACGAGTAAAAGGTTTCGGCCATGCTTTCACAATACACAACGGCGTGATTTAGACTTACACTCCTGTTACTTAGTATGTGACCTTTGATAAACATTTGGACGCATACTGCCGCAGCAAGACAGAAAAACAGTATTGCCATCATAAGTTCCATTAAAAACAGACCGGTTTTGGAGGTTGAATTATTCTTCATCACTACCTCCTTTGGAATGTAAAGATATATTGAAACCGTAGTCTTCATCATCATTGACTTTGATAGAGCAATGAATCAGATTGTTGTTCGCTATATCAATGTTAAAGGAATCCAATTCAAGAATGGGCTGCCCGGCTTCGGGAGCAAGTGACAGATTGTTCCTTGCGGTTAATTCGCGTAAAGCTCCGTCATATTCATATATGTAGGTAGTGTATTCCTTGCCGTTTGAGTTCGAAGTGATAATTATGGCCGGATTTTCATCGAACTTACCGATTGAGAGACAATTTGCTTCATCGGTTTGGTGAATTTTTTCGACAATATATGCGACGGCCGTTCTTGAGTTGAAATTGTCATCCATGGTAGATACCGTGTCCGAGTATATGTTTGCACCTATTGAAATCAAAAAGATAGCAGAGATGACAAAGATACCAAACAGTGCCAATACAAACAGTATATCTACTATGTGACGGTTACGCTTTTCTTTCATACTAATTTTCCACCGTAAGAATTGTTACATCCGGCCTGAGGTTTGATGCTATAGGCTGATAATCAACGGCAAACAATTCGTGGTTATATGTTAATCCGTAATGTTCCTCTATATATTTAAGCGACGGAGGGTAGAACCCTTCGACGGCATAACAATGTACTATATCTTTATTCAGTGCATTCTGTAAGCTTTCCATCTGACGCTCTACGGTTGATTCGTTAACCGAAGAAACTATCAGATAGAAGGCAACAATTAATAAGGGCATAAGAAGATACAGCAGCCCTGATTTTGATTTTTGATCCGTATGTTTAGTTTCTTTGGTTGTGAATCTATGCATGTTTTTTCTATCCTATACTCGACATGATACCCATAAGCGGAAGCAATACCGATAGTAAGATTACCCCTACGATAACCGACAGTATTATTACCAAAGTAGGTTCAATTATTGACAGAATGCGATGAAGCTGCTTGTTGGTAGCCTCGTCATAGTGCTCGGCAACCTGTTTGAAAATCTCTTCCTGAGAACCTGCCTTCTCGCCGATATCTATCATTTTGGTATACAAATTGGAAAAGACTTTGGCCTTCATCAAGGCTTCGGTCATGGTATCGCGGTTGGCGATGGCTTCCTTAATAACATCGATTTTCTTCTCCATAGCGGAATTTTCAACAAGCTCTTTGGCCATATCAAGGGTAGTATCTATACTCATTCCCGAACTTATACCAAGGAACATTGCCGATGCCAATCGACTTGTGGCTACATTGGTATAGAAGTCACCGGCAATCGGAGCTTTGGATAAGATCTTTTTGCGAGCCAGCCTGACAGCAGGTATTTTGTTGATTATCAGGAGCACGATTACTAAAGAAATGAGAACAATGGTTATCGTTATCGAATATTTGCTTAATGTATTTCCGATATTCATCATGCTTTCGGCGAAGGGTGTCATTTCACTTCCGAGTTGTACGAAAACCTGTTTAAATATGGGAAGAACCTTAACAATCAAGACAATGATAATCAGTAGCATCATACCGATCATTATTAAAGGATAAGTTACGGCAGATTTGATTCCGTCGGATACATCCTGCTCGTGTTCATAGTATTCAGCCAAAGAAATGAGGACATCTTCCGGTTTGCCCGCTTCTTCTCCCAAGGCAACAAGTGAAACAACGTAATCGGGAAATACACCGGTTTGTTCCAATGCCTGATGCAACTTATTACCTTTTTGGCAATAAGAACCGATTTGCTCCAATAGTTCTTTGCCGTCAGAGGAGAGAGTATCTTCTTTGAGAATTTCCATTCCGGATCCCGGAGTAATTCCTGCTTTGTATATCAAGGCGGTTTGTCTGCAAAATGCAGCAATTTCTTCGTTCTTAAGTTGCGAAAATTTCTTCATGTTTTCTCCTTAATATATGTACTTGGTCATATAGCTGCCGCCGTCTCCTATGAAGGATACCAAAGCTTCTTCTCCGGAGTTATCAGCGACGGTCGGATCCATAATAGACCAATTGGTTCCGTCGAATTCTACGATTCCGTTAATCCATCCGATGTTTTCGGCATACGTACTTATCCACGCATGATACGCACTGCCGGCATAACCGACTTCCATTCTGGTCGGAATACGCTGTGACCTTAACATGGCTGTCATCATGGAAGCATAGTCAAGACAGATACCGCTTCCCTTGGCTAACGCACGATCCGGATCCGGGACATAGTCGTTCTCTATATTCTCAGCCATTTCAACGTCATATGACATGTTTTCTATAACGTAATTATATACGTAGCTGATGGCTTCCAAATCATCATGCGCCGTGGAGACGGCACTTTGTGCTATAGGTACAATCTTACTGTCTTTGTTGAACTTGACATATTGATTTGGGTATAAGAAAGCCCCCATTTCGTTTGTTACTTGGAAATCATAGTCTCCTTGATAAAGAACAGAATACTGAGTTCCTTCAATTTGCTCGTAAACACCTATTGTATAAGCACCGTTGCCTGCCGAAATCGGAAAGGTTTCAATGTTATTGTCGTGTATATCATAAGTATATGTCATATAATCCGGTCCGGTGATTTGTATCTTTACCTTATCCGATTCTCCGCAATATTGAATCATTACATATCCTTCGGAAGCATTTGAATAATCAACCAGAACATAATCATCTTTATAGACATTGGTACCGCTGTCTTTAGGACATAGGCAGTTGGGCGTATTGTCCCTAAGAGTTGTAGAAGAAGACACATAAGCTTCGTGTCTTTTTTCACAACCGCACAGCATGGGTATAACCGAAAATATCAGTAAATATGCAATTAGATTTTTAATAGGAAACTTTTTAGGCATCACAATAATTATAGTATAAGTTTCGACGTGTGCAAAGAACATATGATTTTTGAAAATTCTATTAAAAATGTTTAAAAAATCTGTTTACAGGGTGACAAAAGTGTGCTAAATTGATGATAGCGTACTAGTATACAAGTTTACTAGAAGGCAAACAGGAGGAAAACAACAGTGGCTAAGAAGGAAAAGACACAAAAAGTTGCAAAAACAAAATTTAGTGCTGCTTATTTCAAAAGATACTGGCAATTATATGCACTTCTTTTGATTCCGCTCATATATCTTTTTGTATTCAAGTATCTTCCCATGAAGAACATTCTGATTGCGTTTAAGGAGTTCAAACTGAACAAGAGCATATGGGAGATGCCTTGGACAAGCAACGGAGGAATGAAATACTTTATTAAAGCATTTCAAAATGCGGATTTCCTGAAGTCGTTGAAGAATACGGTTTTCCTTAATCTGTTCGATTTGGTTGTAGGCTTCCCTGCACCGATTATCTTTGCACTGATACTTAACGAGTTACCGTTCAAGCGATTCAAGAAGGTTGTTCAGACTATAGGATATATGCCCCACTTCCTTTCGTGGGTAATTATCTTCAGTTTGGCAGTACAGCTTTTCGCACCTACCAACGGATTGGTCAACATGTGGATCAGAGATATGGGAGGAGAAACAATTCCCTTCCTTAATGATTCGACACATTGGATATTTACGTATATCGGTATCGGTGTATGGCAGAGCTTTGGATGGGGCTCAATCTTATATCTTGCTGCCATTGCCGGAATAAACACGGAATTGTATGAGGCAGCATCTGTTGACGGAGCCGGTAGATTTAAGAAGATGTGGCATATAACCTTGCCCGGTATCAAACCTACAATAGTGGTTCTTTTGATTATGAATCTCGGCGGTATTATCGGCGGCAGCTTCGACAGACCTTTCGCCTTGCAGAATGACCTGGTACTTGATGTTTCGGAAGTTTTGTCAACGTTTGTATATAAAGTAGGTATTAAGAACCTGAAGTTCTCACTTACAACAGCCATAGGTCTTTTCCAATCTGTTGTTAATCTGTTCTTCCTGCTGAGTGCCAACTGGTTCTCACGAAAACTCGGTGAGCGCGGAATTTGGTAAGGGAGGAGAAAGAGATGAAAGTTAAGTCAAACAAAGCCAAGATTGGCGATTGGATATTTGTTTTAATTTGTATAGTAATCAGCGCAGTATGTGTACTTCCGATGATTAACCTAGCTTCAAAGTCACTCTCAAGTTCGATGCACTTGGTCAGAAACGATGTTTATCTTCTTCCGAAAGGATTGAACTTTGATGCTTATGCAACCGTTCTGGGAGATATGAAATATGTTAAGTCTTTCTTCTGGACAGTATTTTTGACAGTGGTTTGCACATTCCTGTCGTTATTCATGACAGCCATCTGCGCATATCCTTTGATTTTCGAAAAACTTAAGGGACGCGGACTGATTAATGTATTGATTACAATCACGATGTTCTTTAATGCAGGTACAATTCCGAACTACCTGTTGATGAAGGAATTGAATCTTATAGATAATCCGCTGGTTTTGATTGTGCCAAGCTGCTTGAGCATTTACAACATGATTATTATGAGAAGCTTTTTCTACGGAATTCCGGATTCATTGCGAGAATCTGCAGAAATCGATGGCGCAAGCTTCTTCGCAATCCTTTGGAAAATATATGTGCCTTTGTCCAAACCGGTATTTGCATCACTGGCATTGTTCTATGCGGTAGGACGTTGGAACGGATATTCGGATGCGCTTATGTATGTAACCAAGGATTCATTACAGCCTTTGCAGTTATTGCTTTACAATGTGTTGAACAGTATCAACTCCGTAGAGATAGCCGCACAGGAAGGATATAAAACTCCGGGCTTGTCAGAGTCACTCAAAGCGGCAATTGTTATGTTTTCAACAATTCCGATTCTTATGGTTTATCCGTGGCTGCAAAGATACTTCATTGCAGGTGTTACCATGGGTGCGGTTAAGGAATAAACACGATAGGGCGTGTTGTTCATAGATAACATTATTTAAATGGAGGTTAAACATGAAAAAGAAAGTTTTAGCAGTAATTCTTGCTGCAACAATGACACTTTCGTTGGCAGCATGCGGTGGCTCTGATGCTTCTGCAAGCGCAGCTGCTTCTTCTGAAGCAACAGTATCTGAAAGCACAGAAGCTTCAGAGACTTCTGAAGAAGTTGCAGAAGGTCCTGATGAGGAAGGAATGCAGGACGGAAAATTCTTAGAAACAAGACACATTTCGGTAGAGGTTTACGACAGAGACGGTAATACACCTGCCGAAGACAACTATTGGACAGACTGGATTAAGGCTCAGATGCTCGAAAAGTACAACGTAGAAGTTGAGTATATTCCGGTATCTCGTTGGGAAGAAGTTGACCAGATCAACAACTTGCTTGCAGCAGGCACAGCTCCTGACATTTGTTACTCATATGATTACTCAACAATTCAGACATATGCTAATATGGGCGGTGTTATCGATTTGCAGGAACCTTTGGCACAGTACAAAGATAAGCTTACCAACCTTTGGGACTGGCTTGGCGACGAGAACATCTACTATGATCAGGATCCTGTTGCAGGAACGGTATGGTGTGTAGAAGGTAGAAGAAATAACGTATACAGAATCAATACTTTCGTTCGTCAGGACTGGTTGGATGCATTGGGAATGCAGGCTCCTACAACAACAGAGGAGTTCTACAATATGCTTGTAGCATTCAAGGATAATGCAGAGACATTGCTTGGCGCTGATGCTGATAAGATGGTTCCTTTCGAAGTAACATCAGACGTAGGTTGGACAGCAGCTCCTATCATTGAGTCATTCATGGATCCCGATATTACAGACCGTGAATACTACATCAACGGTTATGATGACAGAAAGTTCACAGAGAACGGAACTAAGGAAGCTATCAGACTTCTTAACAAGTGGTATAACGAAGGACTTATGTGGAATGACTTCGCAATTAACGAAACATCTGTAGGCGATGATTTGTGTAAGGCAGGTTTCGTTGGTTCATTCTGCCAGAACTATGACTATCCTTTCAGAAACGGTGTAGATTCATTCAACGCAGTTCTTAAGGCTACATACGGTGAGCAGGCTAAGTTCGTTGCAGTTAACTGCTTCACAGATAAGAACGGTAAATATACACACTACCAGTATTCTTCAGCAGGAGACCGTAAGGCATTCCTTCCTGCAACCAACGAAGAAGTTTTGGCTTCATTACTTTACTTGGATTTCATCTCTTCTCCCGAAGTTGTTGAATACTTGCAGAAGGGTGAAGAAGGAATCAACCACACAGTACTTGAGGATGGTTCTATAGCAATCGCAGCTGTATCTGAAGAAAATGTTCAGTACACACAGAATTCAGGTAACAATATTGACCTGACAATGACATGTAACGGTTTAAGACTTTCAACACCTGAACTTACCAACAGCTCATTGGCTTACGGTTATGCAGAGGTTGATCCTGCAGACGTATTGAATGCCATGAAGCTTGCAGATCAGGATGCAGTTACACCTGTTAACGTATTCTTGGGTGAAATTGCAGCAGAAGCTGAGGGAACAGACCTTACAGGTAAGAGAGATGCTACATTTGCTCAGTCAATCGTAGCTTCAGAGGCTGATTTTGATTCAGTTTGGGATGCAGGTATGGCTGAATACCTTGCAGCAGGCGGACAGGCTATCATCGATGAAAGAACAGAGAAGTTTGACGCTGCTTATACTTCAGAAAACATTGATTAATTACTGATTAATTAAGGTTGATGTGGCGCTCCACATTACGTGGGGCGCCATTTTTAAAGAAAATATTCGATGCATGATATAAGGGCTCATACAGGAACTTTTATATGGTTTATCGAGTAAATCTGATGATATAATCATACATGTTCATTTGGTGTGAAGATGTCAGTTAAGTTGTTTGGGAAAACACGAGTAATTCCGAAAGAGAGGGACTTCGGATAGTAAGGAGAAAATATTATGGAAATGACATTCAGATGGTTTGGGACAGGCTTTGATACGGTTACTCTCAAACAAATCCGCCAGATTCCGGGAGTGAAGGGTGTTATTACGACGTTGTATGACACTACACCCGGAGAAGTGTGGAGCCGAGAAAGAATTAAGGCTTTAAAAGATGAAGTTAACGCTTCGGGTCTTCATATATCCGGAATTGAATCTGTAAATATACATGATTCGATTAAAATCGGTTCTTCCGATAGAGATATCTACATTGATAACTATATAGAAACACTTGAGAATCTCGGTAAAGAAGATATTCACCTTGTATGTTATAACTTCATGCCGGTTTTCGACTGGACCAGAACGGAACTTGCAAGAGTACGTCCCGACGGTTCGACGGTACTTGCGTACACGCAAAAGGCAATCGATGCATTAAGCCCCGAGAGTATGTTTGATTCTATATCCAAGGATAGCAACGGAGCTATTCTTCCCGGATGGGAGCCGGAGAGAATGGCCATAATCAAAGAACTCTTCGAGAAGTACAAAGATGTTGACGAAGAGAAATTGTTCGCAAATCTGAAATATTTTTTGGAAAGAATAATGCCGGTATGTAATAAATATGATATAAAGATGGCAATACATCCTGACGATCCGGCATGGAGTGTATTCGGACTTCCGAGAATAATAATTAATCTTGAGAATATTAAGCGTATGATGAGCATGGTAGATGATGTTCATAACGGAGTAACATTCTGTGCAGGTTCTTACGGCACCAATTTGGAAAATGATCTTCCGACCATGATAAGAGAATTGAAAGGAAGAATTCATTTCGCACATGTAAGAAACCTGAAGTTCAATTCTCCGGATGATTTTGAAGAGTCTGCACATCTTTCGTCAGACGGAAGCTTTGATATGTATGAGATTATGAAAGCACTTTATGATATAGGATTTGACGGACCGATTCGTCCGGATCACGGCAGAATGATATGGGATGAAGTGGCAATGCCGGGTTACGGATTATATGACAGGGCACTTGGCGCAACATATTTGAACGGATTGTGGGAGGCAATAGTCAAAAGCAATGAAACTAAGTAATGACGGAATCAAGAATACGGAATTTCGAAACAGGAACTATATATGTGCTGACTATAACAGGGAAGCAATTAGGGAGAATACACTGAAAAGCCCTGAATGGATTCATTTCGGAGCCGGTAATATATTCAGAGCTTTTCAGGCAAACCTCCAGGATAAATTGCTTGAAAAAGGCAGAGTAAACACAGGCTTGTTGGTATGCGAAGGCTTTGACTATGAGATTGTCGAGAAGATGTACAGACCTCATGACAATCTGAGTATTCTTGTTACCCTTAAAGCTGACGGTTCGATAGAAAAGAAGATAATTTCTTCCATTGTGGAGTCATTGGTTCTCAATCGAGAGTCTGAGGCTGATTTTGAAAGACTCAAAAGCGTTTTTGAAAATCCTTCACTGAAAATGGTTTCCTTTACCATTACGGAAAAGGGATATGTGGTGAAAGCAGCCGACGGCACGGTGCTTCCTATGATACAGAAAGATATTGATAACGGCCCGGATGGGGCTGAATCATATATGGGTAAGGTTGTGGCCCTTTTGTATCACAGATTTTTGGCAGGTGGAATTCCTGTTGCAATGGTATCTATGGATAACTGCTCTCATAACGGCGATAAGCTGTATGATGCGGTAATGACTTTTGCAAAAGGCTGGGCGGATAACAACAAGGTTCAAAAAGAATTTGTTGATTATGTCGGTGATTCTCAAAAGGTATCGTTCCCGTGGTCTATGATAGACAAAATTACGCCCAGACCGGATGCCAAGGTTATGGATATGCTGAAGGCGGATGGTGTAGAAGACCTTGATCCTGTTGTGACTTCCAAGAATACATATATTGCACCGTTTGTTAATGCCGAAGAAACAGAATATTTGGTTATAGAAGATGCATTTCCTAACGGAAAACTTCCGTTGGATGAAGTGGGAGTAATATACACTCAGCGCGAAATCGTTGACAAAACAGAGAAAATGAAGGTTTGTACATGTTTGAATCCTCTTCATACTTCTCTTGCCATATTCGGATGTTTGCTGGGCTACAAGAGTATTCATGATGAAATGGATGATTCCGATCTTTGTAAGCTTGTAACCGATTTGGGTTACAATGAGGGAATGAAGGTGGTTGTCAATCCGGGAGTACTGAGTCCCGAAGAGTTCTTGGATGCAGTTCTGAAGAAGCGACTTCCCAACCCGTTCATGCCTGATACCCCGCAAAGAATCGCATGTGACACATCGCAGAAGATACCGATAAGATTTGGAGAAACAATTAAGGCCTATAGAAAATCGGATTCACTCAATACAGGTGAACTTAAGTTGATTCCTTTGGTACTGGCAGGATATTTAAGATATCTTAAGGGAGTGGATGATAACGGAAACAGATTCGAGTTGAGTCCCGATCCCATGCTTGAGGAATTGACCAAGCTATCGCCCAAAGAAGTACTTATGAAAAAGGAAGTATTCGGGGTAGATTTATTTGAAGATGGTCTGGGTGAAAGGGTACTGAACATTTTCGAGGAATTCGGCAATGAAAGCGGAAGCGTAAGAAAGGTACTGCATAAATACTTAAGCTAAAACTACGGAGTTGAAAAAATACAAAACCGTTTACACAAAAACACCCAAAAGTCTTTACAAATGTGAAAAAATCGTGTATTTTCTTATTATACGCTAAAATAAGTATAAGTGTACACACAATTACGTTAGGGGATGTTTTAAGTGTTATTTGATGCTCGAAAAGTACTGTTGATATGCGATTCTACAACTTCCTTCATCGTTAAGGCTATTAAAGAAGGTATTGAGGCTGAAGGTTTTTCATGTGTTACGGTTGCGGCTAAGCTGGCCGCTTTGAGTGCGTTGACGGATAAACCGGATATTGTATTTTTGTACATTGATGAAAATTTAAATAAAAGTGGTGAAGAAGTAGTATATATCAGAGATTTCTGTTTGGAAGACGACAAGAAACTCTTTTTGGTAGGCTATCATTCGGATATAGATGATGTTAAGAAACTCATGCCGGAGGAGGTTATTGCCGGAACATTTGAGCGTCCGATTGACTCTAAGGCTATCGGCGAGAAGCTTAACAAGTTACTTGAGAACTATGAAAGTTCGGCTAACAAGAAGCATGTTCTGGTTGTGGATGATTCGGGAACGATGTTGCGTACCATTAAGGAATGGCTTTCAGGCAAATATAAGGTTTCAATCGTTAATTCGGCCACATCAGCTTTGACATTTTTGGCAACCAATCATCCGGATTTGGTGCTTTTGGATTACGAAATGCCGATTTGTTCGGGACCGCAAATGCTTGAGATGATTCGCTCCGAAGTTAAAACAGAAAAGCTTCCCGTTATATTCCTTACATCAAAGGGTGATAAGGAATCCGTACAGAAGGTTTTGTCTTTGAAGCCTGACGGATATTTATTAAAAACGATGACATCGGATAAGATAGTTGCAGCTGTAGACAGTTTCTTTGAAACCCAGAAGGCTAAGAAGATCTAGTTTATCAGTTTTTGCAATTGTGATTTTTGAAATATTGAGTATATGATTTGCCCAAGAAGGCCGCAGGAGATTATTTCACCTGCGGCTATTGTTATTAATATGAACCAATAGCCGGACGATACATTGTATGTGTATATCAGAACGAATGGGATAATAATCACGTTTGACAGGATAGGCGGTAAGCAGGCAAGATATCTGTTCTTTCTAAGACAGTATGTTCCGATAGCACCGATGAGAGTGGCCAGACTGCCGAATATAATATCATATATGGTGCAGCCGGTTAGAATATTTGAAATGAGGCAACCGAGAAAAAGTCCGGGGACGGAAGCTTTCATAAAGCATGGAAGGATGCAAAGTGCTTCGGAAAATCTGATTTGAATCACACCGGATGACAAGCCGAATGCTGAGCAAAGAAGAGTGAGTATTACATATAAAGCGGCGGTCATGCCGGCCTGAGTAATATGCTTGGATGTTCTGTTCATAATATCTCCCATAGTTTTGTTTAACGTGAGGATGGTTTCGAACTCACTAACTACACATACTACACCCGAAAAGCTCTGCAAGCAAGTAAAACAGGTAAAATGACCGTCATGTGAATATGAGTGAGTGTGCAGTGACTTTGGACGGTTGGACTTGACCAATTCTGATGGACTCAAATAGGCTGAATTTTAAAGAAAAAGTCCAAATGAAGCAAGTTACAGGATGTTCATGAAGGTGTTTGGACTCTATACAATGAAAATCAATGATTTAAGTCCAGATTATGAAAAATGGTGGACTCAAATCAGAAAACCATGGCTGATTTGAGTCCAACCGTCAGTCAGCAACGTGAAAATCCGAGGTGGAATGGACTTGAATTTGAATATGCTGCCGTTTTAAGTCCAACCGCCCGAAGATTGAAATCTTGCTATCATGATAGCGATTGCGATTGCAAAGAGCCTGAAAGCCGTGCTATACGGATACTTGAGGTGGCAAGAGATGGGATGCTTTGATTTAACAACAGGTGTGAAGCCAAGTCGGGCCAGAACATTACATTCGTATTCAAGTTCAAGCAGAACAAGAAGATGCAGACAGTAACCATCGAACCCGGAACAGCAATTGATTTGCAGTATGATTGGTACGGCCCGGATAAGATGAAAGGAGATTTCTACATTAGATTACTATTGATTTGGCTAGTATTTGATGCCTTATATCTTTCTACAGCTTCGTCAAATTCTGCCTCGCTGAGATGAGTCTTCATCATAGCTAAATCCTTTGTGATATGATTTTCAAGGAAAAACATGATAGTAGTATTTAACCCTCCGGAATTATATCCTTCCTCATACCCTTCCTTTTTGACATAATTTACATATTCATCCGCATCAAAGTGTGATAGAACGCTTTCCATAATCCGTCCTCTTTCTTTCCTGAGTATATCAGCCAGAATACTGTCATTAATACATGAGTCAATTGTAGTAACCAATAATTGGGGGTATTCCGCTTTGCTTTTGTCCTTTAGTGCCTTGTGCACTCTGTCGACAAAGATAGAGTACTCCTCAAGCTTTTTACATTTATGATAAAGTTCACTGTTATGACCGTAATTGATGTTCTTAACATGAGCGACAATTTCAACATCCGGTGTATTAGTCGGATTAATGAAAGCCTCGGATAGTTTAACGTCGTAATTGTCGGGAACTTCTTCAAGACCATTATAGAACACTACAAAAAATATTTACTTGTATCTATGATAGACAGAGAATCACAGGATTTTCAAGAGGTGATTTCGTGTTCCTAAAAGAGATATCGGCAAGTTGCACAATACAATATGTCGCGGTTTTTGAAGAATGCAGCGGGGACAATTTGTGGTTTTGCTGTGCTTTTAGGTGAATTGTGTGAATAAATCACACAATATTTTCTACATATATTAGTATAGGAATAGGCGATGTCGCTTTTATTGTGCTAGTACAGCAATCTGCAAAACATTCCGGACTCATTCTTTTGATTTAGGTGTGCATTTATGCTAAAATAACAAGGCGTTTCAATTCGGCAAGCCGGTTGAAAACATTTGGAGGCAAATATGAAGTGGTTGAAATTCAGAATTAAGACAATTGTTGATGCAGAAGATATTTTGATAAGCACGCTGTATGATGTTGGACTGGAAGGCGCTCAAATAGAAGACAAGGTTCCTTTGAGTGCCATTGAAAAGGAGCAGATGTTTGTGGATATTCCGCCTGTTCCGGAAGAAGATGACGGTATAGCGTATCTTAGTTTTTTTGTGGAAGAATTGGATAAGAAGGAAGAGATTCTTGAAACGATTAAGAAAGAATTGGATGAACTTAGAGAATTCAATATTGATATAGGTGAGGGTACAATCAGTGTCGAAGAAACAGAGGATATTGATTGGATTAATAACTGGAAAGAATATTTTCATCAGTTTATGATAGATGATGTTTTGGTTATTCCTTCATGGGAAGATATCAAGCCGGAAAGCGACTATAAGTATATTCTTCATATAGATCCCGGAACTGCTTTCGGAACAGGGGCACATGAAACTACGCAGCTGTGTATAAGACAGCTCAAGAAGTATGTCAATGAAGATACCAGACTGCTTGATGTGGGCACAGGAAGCGGAATACTGGCCATTCTTTCGCTGATGTTCGGAGCCAAGAGTGCAGTGGGAACGGATTTGGATCCATGCGCAGTGGAAGCCGTTAAGGACAACATGCTTCAAAACGGTATAGCTGACGATAAATTTGAAATGATGATAGGTAACATTATTTCGGATAAAGATATTCAAGACAGAGTCGGATATGATTGCTACGATATAGTTGTGGCGAATATTTTGGCAGATGTATTGGTGCCGTTGACTCCCGTAATTGTTTCGCAAATGAAAAAGGGTGCGGTATATATCACTTCCGGAATTATTGAAGGCAAAGAAACCGTTGTGGAAGAAGCAATGAAAGAGGCAGGTCTTGAAGTGCTTGAAGTGACGGCTCAGGGTGAATGGAGATCCGTTACGGCCAGAAAGAATTAGGTATGTATCAGTTTTTTGTTAATCCGTCTCAAATAGTCGATAAGACAGTAATTATTGAAGGCAGCGATGTCAATCATATCAAAAATGTTCTTAGAATGAAAATCGGCGAAGAAGTCAGTGTTTCCAACGGAACAGATGGTAATGAATATCGCTGTGCCATTAAAGAGTTTGCAGATGATAAGGTGATTCTTGAACTTAGATTCATCAAGGAAGATTCGCACGAGTTGCCGTCAAAGGTTTACTTATTCCAGGGATTACCCAAAGCAGACAAGATGGAGGGCATCATTCAAAAGAATATTGAACTCGGAGTATATGAAATAATTCCCGTATCCATGAAACGTTGCGTGGTTAAGCTCGATGAAAAGAAAGTCAAATCCAGAACTCAAAGATGGCAGTCTATTGGGGAGGCAGCGGCCAAACAGAGCAAGAGAGGAATTATTCCGAAAATAGCGGAACCGATGTCGTTTAAGCAGGCATTGAAGTATGCGAAGGAAAATTGTGAGGTTTTGATATTGCCGTATGAACTTGCGGACCAAATGCAGGATACGCGGGAAATATTCAATGCTATTGAACCCGGACAAAGCATTGCGATTTTTATAGGTCCCGAAGGTGGCTTCGATGAGTCGGAAATTGAGGAAGCATCGAAAGAAGGTTTTCGGGCCATTACATTGGGTAAGCGAATTCTTCGAACAGAAACGGCGGGGATGTGTGTAATGTCGGTATTAATGTTCAATTTGGAAGATAGGAAATGCGATGAAGGAGAGTTATCTTGATAACAGTGCAACAACACAGGTATTGGAATCTGTTGCACAACTGATGAGTAAAATATATACGGAAGATTACGGAAATCCGTCAAGCATGCATTCGAAAGGAATCATAGCAGAACGATATGTTAAGGATGCCAGGGACAACCTGTCCAAAATACTGAAAGTTAATCCTAAAGAAATTCTGTTTACATCATGCGGTTCGGAATCCGACAATATGGCGTTGATAGGATGTGCACATGCCAATTCCCGAAGAGGCAGGCATCTTATTACGACCAAGATAGAACATCCGGCAGTACTTAACTCCATGAAACAACTGGAGGAGGAAGGCTTTAAGGTGACGTATCTTGGAACGGATAGCTCGGGAATAATATCGCTCGACGAACTGAAGGCAGCAATAAGAGAAGATACCATTTTGGTTTCGATTATGCACGTTAACAATGAAGTGGGTTCCGTTCAGCCGATTAAAGAGGCCGGGGAATTGATTAAGAAGATTAATCCGGAAATTATTTTTCATGTTGATGCAGTACAGAGCTTCGGAAAGTTCAGAATTTTTCCGAAGAAAATGAATATAGATTTACTTTCGGTTTCCGGACATAAGATTCACGGTCCCAAAGGTGTGGGATTTTTATACATCAATGAAAAGATTAAGATTAAGCCGATTATTTTTGGCGGCGGACAGCAGAACGGATTAAGGTCGGGAACCGAAAACGTGGCCGGTATTGCAGGAATGAGTCTGGCTGCTTCGACGCTGTATGAGAGCCTTGATGAAGACAGACAAAGACTGTACGAACTGAAGAAATACTTTATCGAGCAGGTAAGTCAAATTGATGATGTGACGGTCAACGGACTTCCCGAATGTGCTTCGGATACAGATGATATGGAGCTTCGATACGGTGCACCGCATGTTGTGAGTGTATCGGTTAAAGATATAAGAAGTGAAGTTATGCTTCATTCGCTTGAAGAAAGCGGTATTTATATATCGGCCGGCTCAGCCTGCTCATCACACAAGAGAGTTCCGTCGGCAACACTTACTTCAATGGGGCTTGATCCCAAGACGATAGAGTCAACCGTAAGATTCAGCTTCTCGGTATTTACCCGCAAGGAAGATTTGGATTTGGCTATCGAAAAGATGAAAGAGTTTATTCCGATTTTAAGGAAATATACAAGAAGATAGAGGGAAATATGTATACAGGATTTTTAATTAAGTACGCCGAAATAGGTGTCAAAGGAAAAAACAGGTATTTGTTTGAGGATGCTTTATGCAAGCAGATACGAATAGCTCTTAACAGATGTGAAGGTGAATTTACGGTTCCGAAAACCGACGGACGTATATTCGTTTATGCGAGTACGGACTTTGATTACGATGAAGTAGTGGATGCTTTAACTTCTGTATTCGGAATAAGTGAAATTTGTCCGATGGAAGAGATGGAGATTGAAGCAGTAGAAAAGATAGGTCCCAAGCTGGTTGATTATGTTGAGAGACAATACGATGATAAGAATTTCACGTTTAAGGTTAACACGAGACGTGCAAGAAAGAGCTACCCCGGCACTTCCATGGAGATAAACGCCACTCTCGGCGGCTATTTGCTTGATGCATTCCCCGAACTTAAAGTCGATGTTCATGAACCCGAGGTTATGTTGAACGTTGAAATCAGAGACAAGGTGTATTTTTATTCGACAAAGATAGCAGGACTTGGCGGAATGCCGCTGGGAACCAACGGCAAGGCTATGCTTCTTCTTTCGGGCGGGATAGATTCACCTGTGGCAGGATATATGGTATCCAAACGTGGTGTTAAGATTGATGCGGTATATTTCCATGCTCCCCCGTATACATCCGAAAGAGCCAAGGAGAAGGTAGTGGATTTGGCACGGGAAATTGCCAAGTATACAGGTCCTATTAACCTTCATGTCATTAACTTCACGGATATTCAGTTATATATTTATGAGAAGTGTCCTCATGACGAACTGACAATAATAATGCGTCGTTATATGATGATGATTGCCGAAACCATCGCGAAACAATCAGACTGTTACGGATTGATTACCGGTGAGAGCCTGGGTCAGGTAGCATCTCAGACCATTCAGTCATTGGCAGTAACCAATGAGGTTTGTACGATTCCGGTATTCAGACCGCTGATTGGTTTCGATAAGCAGGATATTATCTCAATTTCCGAAAAGATCGGAACTTACGAAACTTCGATACTTCCTTTCGAGGATTGTTGTACGATATTTGTGGCCAAGCATCCGGTAACCAAACCGAATCTTACCGTAATTAAGAAACATGAAAAGAATTTGTGTGAAAAGATAGACGAGCTTGTTAAGACGGCTCTTGAAACAGACGAAGTGATAACCGTGCAATATAAAGCATAGACGGGTTTCGTCTGCGGAAATTCGCAGAACAAAAAAGAGTCGCTTTCGGCGACTCTTTCGTCTTTAAGATTTGTTGCATAAGCAACTCATTAAACTAAATCTCGTAAGGCTTCAAGATTGCAAGTACATCATCACAGTTATCTTCTGCGTGGATGTTTAAGTCGATGGGCTTAGAAAGATCCAAGCTGAAGATACCCATAATTGATTTAGCATCGATTACGTATCTTCCTGATACTAAATCAAAATCGTAATCGAATTTTGTGATATCATTTACGAACGACTTAACCTTGTCGATAGAGTTTAATGAAATTTGTACTGTCTTCATGTTTTATCCTCCTTCAATTTCATACCTTCTGACTATATACTAAAGGTTGGTATAATAAAAGTCAATGAGGAAAAAAGACGAAAAAAGTGAGTAATATTATGAAAAAAGTAGCATTTAGAAACTTAGGGTGCAAAGTAAACGAATATGAAATGGAATATATGTCACAAAGAATGGCTAAAAACGGTTTCACCATTGTGCCATTTGCTCAAAAAGCCGACATATATGTCATAAATACATGTACCGTTACCAATATAGCCGACAGAAAATCAAGGCAAATGTTACATCAGGCCAAGAAGAGAAATCCCGATGCAATTGTTGTGGCAGTAGGATGCTATGTACAGACCGACACCCCAAATGCTTATAACGATGATGCGGTAGATATTATTATCGGAAACAATCATAAGAAGGATATTGATGTAATAATCAATAAATATCTGGAAACGGGAATCTGTGATATGGATAATGTATCGGATCTTTCCCAACCGGTCGAATACGAAAGAATGATGATTGAAAAGACAGGTGAGCACACCCGGGCTTTTATGAAAATTCAGGACGGATGCAATCAGTTTTGCTCATATTGTGCAATACCGCTGTCACGCGGAAGGATACGCAGCAGATGCCTCGAAGATATTAAAGAAGAGGCCGAATTACTGGCAGGGAACGGATATTGTGAGGTTGTTCTTACGGGCATTCACTTAAGCTCTTACGGAATCGACTTTTTGAATGCCGCCCGGGAAACCAATTTAAGTTACAACGAATTGGCCCAAAACGGAGGATATACCAATAAAGAACTGCTTGATGTAATTGATGAGGTTTCAAAGATTGAGGGAATCAAGCGAATCAGACTGGGTTCATTGGAACCGCGACTTATTACGGATGAATTTTTGAAGCGATTATCATCCAATTCGAAAATATGTCCGCATTTTCATCTTTCATTGCAAAGCGGATGCAATGAAACTTTGAAGCGAATGAATCGTAAGTATACGACCGAAGAATTTAAAAGAGGAGTCGATCTTATCAGAAAGTATTTCGATACCCCGGCTGTTACAACAGATGTTATAGTCGGATTTCCGGGCGAGACCGATGAAGAATTCGAGCAAACATATGAATTTCTTAAGGAAATTGAATTCTTCGAAATGCATGTATTCAAATACTCAAGAAGAAAGAATACCGTTGCCGACAAGCTGCCCGATCAGGTGAGTGATGAAGATAAAGATATTCGTTCGGACAGACTTCTTAAACTGGATGAAACATTAACGCACAAATACATTCAAAGCAAGTTGGGAAGCAGAGCGGAAGTTCTGTTTGAAGAAAAAAAGGACGGCAAGTTTGTCGGACATACCAGAGAATACATTAAAGTTGTCAGGGAGTCCAAAACCGATTTGAAGGGTGAAATCAAAACAGTAATTCTTGATGAGAATAATTGTTTGGAATAGTACGGTTCGGAAGACAATGGATTCGAATGCGTTGTTTTTTAGGCAATAATAAGGTAAAATGAAGGTTAGGTTTCGGAGGAATATTAGTATGGAAGATTTAGGAAATACACAATTTTTTCAGGTGGAAACAGATACAACTTCTGTTAAGCAGGTACTTCATGAAGTTTGTGATGCCATGAATGATAAAGGTTACAATCCCGTAAATCAGATAGTGGGATATATTATGTCGGGAGACCCCACATATGTTACCTCACATATGGGTGCACGTTCCAAAATTATGAAGCTCGAAAGAGATGAGATTGTTGAGGAAATGCTGAATGAGTATATTAAATCCAACCATTGGAACATGGAGCAGTAATCTATGAGAATAATGGGATTGGATTACGGTTCAAAAACGGTGGGAGTTGCCATTTCGGATCCGTTGATGATTACAGCACAAGGTGTAGAAATAATCAAGCGTAAAGAAGAGAATCATATCAGGCAGACTCTTGCCAGAATCGAAGAACTTATAGTCGAATACGAGGTTGGTGAGATTGTATTGGGATATCCGAAGAATATGAACAATACGGAAGGTATCAGGGTCGAGCTTACCAAAGAGTTCAAAGATAAGCTTGAGCGAAGAACCAATCTTCCGGTATATCTTTACGATGAGAGACTTACAACCGTTATGGCAGATAAGACCATGATGGAAGTCGGAATTCGCAGGGAGAATCGAAAGGACTACGTAGATATGATAGCCGCAACGATTATTCTTCAGGACTACCTTGACAGAAAAAAGAGAGAGAATTAAAGGAAATACAGATGGAAAAAATAGCATTTACAACAGACGATGGTGAACAGGTCGAGTTTTTCGTTTTGGAACAGGCCAAGCTTTCGGGTAAGAATTATATTCTTGTTACCGACCAGGAAGAAGGAGACGCGCAGGCTCTGATATTGCGGGAAATTCAAGGCGGCGACAAAAAAGAGACCGGATACGTGATCGTGGATGATGATAATGAACTGGAGGCATTGTCATCATTGTTTGAAAGTTTGTTGGATGATATTGAATTAAGTTAAGCATCGAATGCTTATCGGGGGATATTTTGGGAAAGAATGAAATGATGAGAACATCCAGACTGAGAATTATTCCTTTGGGAGGTCTGGAACAAATAGGAATGAACATTACTGCCTTTGAATATGAAGACAGTATTATTGTCGTGGATTGCGGCCTTGCCTTCCCGGAAGATGATATGTTGGGAATTGATTTGGTTATTCCCGATGTTACATATCTGAAGGAGAATATTAAGAAGGTTAAAGCGTTCTTTATTACTCACGGACACGAAGATCATATAGGCGCAATACCTTATATTATGCGTGATATTAATGTACCGATATATGCGACACGATTGACAATGGGAATTATCGAGAGCAAGCTTCGGGAACACGAACTTCTTGATATGACACGAAGAAAAGTTGTTTCTTTCGGACAGTCAATCAATATCGGACAATTCAGAATAGAGTTCATTAAGACCAATCACAGTATTGTTGATGCTGCCGCATTGGCAATTTATTCGCCGGCAGGAATAGTGGTTCATACCGGAGATTTTAAGGTTGATTATACGCCCGTACACGGTGATGCAATAGATTTGCAAAGATTTGCCGAAATAGGTAAAAAGGGTGTGTTGGCACTTATGTGCGATTCGACGAATGCCGAGCGGGAAGGCTTTACTCCGTCGGAAAAGACAGTCGGACGAAATCTGAATGATTTGTTTGATGAGCATGACAATACGAGAATAATTATCGCAACATTTGCATCGAATGTAGATCGCGTACAGCAGATTATTGATACGGCGTACAAATTCGGACGTAAGGTGGCAATTGAAGGACGCAGCATGGTTAGCATTATTGAAACCGCTACCGAACTTGAATGTCTGACAATTCCCGAAAATACCTTAATCGGTATTGATGAATTGAAGAATTATCCGGATGAAAAGACGGTAATCATAACAACAGGCTCCCAGGGTGAGAGTATGGCGGCTCTTTCAAGAATGGCCGGCGGCTCACATAAGAAAATACACATCGGACCGAATGATACGGTTATCTTTTCATCACATCCGATTCCGGGAAACGAAAAGGCGGTTACCAACGTTATTAATGAGCTGCTCGTTAAAGGCGCAGATGTTATTTTCCAGGATGTTCATGTTTCGGGACATGCGTGTCAGGAAGAGATTAAACTGATATATTCGTTGGTTAAGCCCAAATATGCCATTCCGGTACACGGTGAATTCAAGCATCTGAAGGCACAGGCCAAACTGGCTATGGAACTGGGAATTCCGAAAGAGAATATCTTTATCCTCAGATCGGGAAATGTCCTTGAAATGGATGAAGACCGTGCCGAGATATCAGGACAGGTACATGTCGGAGATATTATGGTAGACGGTCTTGGCGTAGGTGATGTCGGCAATGTGGTAATACGAGACAGGCAAAGATTGTCGGAAGACGGAATCATTATAGTTACGCTGAGTTTGGATGAGACATCTTCCGTTCTTTTGGGAGGCCCGGATATTGTATCACGAGGATTCGTATACGTTAAAGAATCGGACGAGATGATGGAGGAAGCTACCAGAATAGCTCTTGAAGCAATCAATGACTGCCTGGACCGCGGAGTTACGGATTGGAATAAAATTCGAAATGCCATACGAGATTCTTTGGGCGGATATGTTTGGAAGACGACTAAACGTAGGCCGATGATATTACCTATAATTACGGAGGTCTCAGTATGAATTCGTTGATAAGCGAATATACGGACAAGTTCATAGAACAGCTGAAAACAAGTGATGAGTATAAAGAATACAATAACCAGCTTGAAGTGATTAAACATTTCCCCGACTTAATGAGTCAGATTAATCAGTATCGACAGGAAAATTTTATTATTCAAAATCAATATGAAAGTGACGAATTGTATGATAAAATGGAGGAGTTTTCCAATAAGTACGAGTATTTGATGGAAAATCCCAGAGCTTATGATTTCATTCATGCCGAAGCAGCATTTTGCAAAATGATGCAGGAGGTAAATATACGTATGATAGAAGGGTTGAAATTCCAATAGCTATGAATATTAAATCATTGGCCGGAACGGTCATAGAAATAATTATCAAAATTGCGATTCTTGCGGTTTTGGTTATGTTCATATTTAAGTGGGTAACCAAAGCTTATGATTTCGGATACAAGGTATTTGCGGATGAACCGGTATCGGCCAATAACGGAAGAACCATTACAGTATCGGTTCCGGAAGGGGCAACGGTTGAAAATGTCGCTGATATGTTACAGGAGAAGGGCCTTATAGAAGACTCCCAACTGTTCAAGATACAGGAATTGCTTTCGGCTTATCACGGAATGATTAAGCCGGGAATGTATGATTTGAGTACGGGAATGACGGCTGCCGAGATGTTGAAGATTATGTCATCGGAACCTGAAGAATCCGAGGATGGCCCGAACAGTCAGAATATTCAGGAAACGGTATCTGATGAGAGCGCGCAGGAAGTTTTGAATGAAGATATGCCGCTTGCAGATACGCCAAACGGTGATATGCCACAGGACGATGTGGTTAATGGTGATATGCAAGGAGAAATTGTCGAATGATAACCGACGAGAGAATGACAACGTTCATTAATTCATTCGATACGGAATTGCCGGATTACTTAAGTGAATTACAAGCATTTTCAATAAAGACCAATGTGCCGATAATAAGACCTCAAATGCTCAGCCTGATGAGGGTTTTGCTGACAGTCAAAAAGCCTAAGCGAATTTTGGAGGTAGGAACGGCCATTGGTTTTTCTGCATTAGTAATGGCTGAGTATACTTCGGAAGATTGTCAAATTACGACAATCGAAAAATATGAGAAGAGAATACCAATTGCCAAAGAGAATTTTCGAAAATACGATCCAAAGAATCGTATAACTTTGCTTGAAGGTGATGCTGCCCAAATTCTTGCGGAGCTTGACGGGGAATTTGACCTGATATTTATGGATGCGGCTAAAGGACAGTATATTAACTTCTTTCCGGATGTGATGAGATTGCTTGCACGAGACGGAATACTGTTATCCGATAATGTTCTTCAGGACGGAGATATTATCGAATCAAGATTCGCTGTTGAGAGAAGGGACAGAACCATTCACAGCAGGATGAGAGAATATCTTTATGAATTAAAGCATAATCCGTCACTTGTTACCGATATTCTTCCGGTGGGTGACGGTGTAACGATAAGTGTAAAGGTGTGATAACGTGAAAAAACCAGAATTGTTGGTTCCGGCAAGTTCGCTGGAAGTATTGAAAGAAGCAGTGATATTCGGCGCAGATGCGGTATATATCGGAGGCGAAGCTTTCGGCCTTAGAGCCAAAGCCAAGAATTTCACGATTGAAGAAATGGGTGAGGGAATAGAATTTGCTCACTCAAGGAATGTTAAGGTCTACGTAACGGCCAACATTCTTGCCCATAACGAAGATCTTGAAGGCGCAAGAAAGTATTTTGAAGAGCTTAAAACAATCAAGCCGGATGCATTGATAATTTCCGATCCGGGAATGTTTACCATAGCTAAAGAAGTATGTCCCGAAATCGAAATTCATATTTCCACACAGGCTAACAATACGAATTATATGACGTATCAATTTTGGTACAGGATGGGTGCCAAACGTGTTGTGTGTGCAAGAGAGCTGAGTCTTAAGGAAATCAAACAGATACGTGATAACATTCCGGAAGATATGGAGATTGAGAGCTTCATGCATGGAGCCATGTGTATTTCTTATTCCGGAAGATGTCTGCTTTCGAGCTTCTTTGCAGGAAGGGATGCCAACCAAGGAGCGTGTACGCATCCGTGCAGATGGAAATATGCGGTAATGGAAGAGCAACGTCCCGGAGAATATTTTCCCGTATACGAAAACGAACGCGGAACATATATTTTTAACTCGAAGGATTTGTGCATGATAGAGCATATTCCCGAAATGATTGAGGCCGGAATTGACAGCTTTAAGATAGAGGGAAGAATGAAAACGGCTTTGTATGTTGCCGATGTTGCCAGAACTTATCGAAAAGCCATAGATGATTATTTCGAAAGCCCTAAGAAGTATCAAAGCAATATGGATTGGTATAAGGCGGAAATAGCCAAGTGCACATACCGCAGATTTACAACGGGATTTTATTTCGGAAAACCTGATGAGAATACACAGGTTTATGACACCAATACGTATGTTAACGAATATATTTATCTTGGAATAGTGGAAGAAGTTAAGGATACATTGAAATCAATCGGCGCCGAGGATCGTAAGAGTAATTTCGCACTGATTACACAAAGAAATAAGTTTTTGGTCGGCGACACGATTGAAATAATGAAGCCCGATGGTAGAAATGTGAGTGCAAAAGTGTTATCTTTAACAACGATGGATAATGAAGCGGTGGATTCGGCTCCGCACCCTATGCAGAAGTTGTATGCGGAATTAAGCGAAGAAGTGCAGGTCTATGATTTGCTTCGGGTGAAGGGCGAATAGAATATCGGAGGAATATATGAGCGAGAAAATCGATATTGAAAAGATTTTTGGCAGTAAAGTATTCACACAGGAAAAGATGAAAGAATTGTTGCCTGATAAAGTATATCAGGAATTTCTTCGCGTTAACAATGAAGGCGGTGAGTTGTCATACGAGTCTGCCGGTGCTGTGGCCAACGCAATGAAGGAATGGGCGATAGCCAACGGAGCCACACATTATACACATTGGTTCCAACCGCTGACGGGAATTACCGCGGAAAAGCATGACTCATTTGTTTCTCATCCCAAGGCTGACGGAAAGATGATACTTTCATTCTCGGCCAAGGAACTTATTAAGGGAGAACCCGATGCATCTTCATTTCCTTCCGGAGGCTTAAGATCAACTTTTGAAGCCAGAGGATATACGGTATGGGATACTACTTCTCCGGCGTTTTTGAAAGAAACCGCTACGGGTGTTACACTTTGCATTCCTACGGCATTTTGCTCATATACAGGCGAGGCACTTGATAAAAAGACACCTTTGCTAAGATCTATCGAAGCTATCAGTGAACAGTCTTTGAGATTAGTCAGATTGTTCGGTAATACGGAGGCCAAAAAGGTATCTGTTTCCGTAGGCGCGGAGCAGGAATACTTCTTAATAGACAGAGAGAATTATCTTAAGAGAGATGATCTTGTATTTACGGGAAGAACGTTGTTCGGTGCACAACCTCCCAAAGGTCAGGAAATGGATGACCACTATTTCGGTGTCATCAGAGAAAGAGTCGGAAGTTTCATGGCTGACTTGAACGTTGAACTTTGGAAACTTGGTGTAACGGCTAAAACACAGCATAACGAAGCAGCTCCCGCTCAACACGAGCTTGCTCCCATATATGAAGAGGCAAATATAGCAACCGACCATAACCAGATAGTTATGGAGACAATGAAGAGAGTTGCGTTTAACCACGGATTGACATGTATACTTCATGAGAAACCGTTTGCGGGAGTCAATGGTTCGGGTAAACACAACAACTGGTCATTGGTAACCGATAACGGAGTTAATCTTTTGGATCCGGGTAATACGCCGAACGCGAATTTCCAATTCCTTTTGGTGCTTGCCTGCATTATTAAAGCAGTTGATACACATGCCGATTTGTTAAGACAAAGTGCATCGGATCCGGGAAACGACAGACGACTCGGTGCGGATGAAGCACCGCCTGCGATTATGTCTATTTTCTTGGGAGATCAGTTGGATGATGTTGTTAAGCAGCTTGTTGAGACAGGCGAAGCTTCTCATTCTTTGGATGGCGGAGTACTCCAGACAGGTGTATCCACTCTGATGGATTTCCAAAAGGACGGAACAGACAGAAACCGTACTTCTCCGTTCGCTTTTACGGGAAATAAGTTTGAATTCAGATCGGTAGGATCTTCCGATTCGATAGGAAGTCCCAATACGATACTTAATGCGATTGTGGCAGAGGCATTTTGCGAAGCTGCGGACAGATTGGAAGCAGCTCCCAATTTCGATGATGAAGTTCATGACATAATCAAAGAATATATGACCAAGCATCAACGTGTAATCTTTAACGGTGACGGTTACTCGGAGGCATGGGTTGAGGAAGCCAAGAGACGCGGCCTTCCGAATTTAAAAACAATGGTGGATGCGGTTGACACACTCGTTACCGATAAGGCAGTAAAGTTGTTTGAGAAATTTGGAATATTTACACGCTCGGAACTTGAATCGAGAGTAGAGATTCTTTATGAATCATATTCAAAGAGCATCAACATAGAAGTTCAGACCATGATTGATATGGCTTCACGTAAATTTATTCCGGCCGGAATTAAGTATTCAAAGATACTTGCGGATACCATCAATTCAATAGAAAATACAGGAACGGATGCGAGCGTGCAGACAGAGTTGCTTGTGAAAGTACAGGCAATACTTACACAGATGAACGAAGCTCTGAAAGCGTTAAAGAACGTTGAGGATAAAGCTGTTAAGATTACCGATGCCAAAGAAAAGGCTTTTTATATCAAAGATAATGCGATTGCGGCAATGGAAAATCTTCGTAAGCCGACGGATGAACTTGAATTGATAGTTGACAAGTCTTTATGGCCGGTACCTACTTACGGTGATATGCTGTTTGAAGTTTGATTTTGGAGGAGAGAATGAAATACTTTTTTAGCGGAAAAATAGAAAAGCAGGGAAATTTGTACTGCATTCATTTACCTTTCAATGTATGGGAGGTATGTAAACAAAGAGATTTGATTAATGCAGAGCTTTTGTTGGATAACAAATTCGTTAATTGTGAGCTTATCCCGGAAGAAAAGGGTAATTATCAGATTCAGATTAAGGATGAGGACGTTACTACCAATGTGGATACTACCAAGGTGCATAAGCTGCTTCTTCACATTGGCGGTTCGTTGATTAAAATCGATCAGAACAGCCCGTACTCAATAGATAAGCCTATCAGAAAAATTGATAACGTGGATATCATAATTCAGCCGATGGACGGAACCTGCGGACAGACCGTGGTAGCAATGCTGGCAGGTGTAACGATTGCCGAGGTTTGTTCGGCGATGGGATGCCGTGAATGGCAGGCAACAATGGGGTTGGTAATTTCAGCATTAAATTATTACGGAATCGATCATTCTGACATAATCATTTATACGGAAGGTGAACCTACAACACTGCCTAAGTGCGCTGTGCTTATGGAGAAAATGGGAAGGTTCTGTCACTATCTTTTATATTTCAACGGAAAATACTACGATCCGAACGACGGTGTTATGGATGACTATGATCAATCCAAGTTGTTGGGATATCTTGAAATCAGAATTGACTAGGAGCAGGAAATGATAAACGAACAATATAAAGCAATGTTACAAGGTAAATCGGTTATAAGACAGTTGTCCGAATTTGCAACCGAAAGAGGAAAACAAATCGGATATGAGAATGTATTTGATTACAGTTTGGGAAATCCTTCGGTTCCTGTCCCTGAGGCATTTAACGAGGGTATTAAGGAAATGCTTGATACCATGACTTCAATGGAACTTCACGGATACAGTCCTTCGGTGGGAATAGCTTCGGTTAAGGATGCTATAGCCAAAAGCCTGAACGAACGCTTTGGAATGAATTATACGGGAAATCATATATTCCCGACATCAGGTGCTGCCGGAGCCGTTGCACACGCGGTAAGATGCGTAACCAAACCGGGTGATGAAGTTTTGACATTTGCTCCATATTTTCCGGAGTACAATCCGTACATTAATACATCGGGAGCTGTATTAAAAGTGGTTCCTGCCAATACCAAAGATTTTCAAATCAATTTTGAAGAACTTGATAAAATGTTTAATCCCAAGGTTGCGGCACTTCTTATTAACACTCCGAATAATCCGTCAGGTGTTGTATACAGTTCACAGACCATTTCGCTCCTTGCAGACTACTTATATAAGAAAGAAAAAGAATACGGACATGATATCTTTATCATTTCCGATGAGCCATACAGAGAAATAGTATTTGACGGGGTTGATGCTCCGTATGTTTCCAAGTTTTATGATAATACGCTCTCGTGTTACTCATATTCGAAATCACTCTCTTTGCCGGGTGAAAGAATAGGATATGTTGCGGCTAATCCGAAGTGTACGGATGCTGAACTGATTAGTGCCATATGCTCGCAGATATCAAGAGGCATAGGTCACAATTGCCCGTCTTCGATGATGCAGTACGGAGTTGTTAAGGTGCTGAATCAGACTTCAGATATGTCGGTTTATGAAACCAATATGAACATTCTTTATAATGAGTTGATTTCTTTGGGATTTGAAGTTGTCAAGCCGGGCGGAACATTTTATATTTTCCCCAAGGCACTTGAAGAGGATGCGGTTGCGTTCTGCAACAAAGCTAAAGATTATGATTTAATACTGGTTCCTTCGGACAGCTTCGGTGTTAAGGGATACTTCAGAATGGCATACTGTATTGATACTCAAAAGGTAGAAAGATCATTGGTTGCTTTGCGTAAGTTTGTTAATGAGTGCTATCGATAATTGATGCGGAGGTTGTATGTCTTCAACAGTTAAAAAGTCATTGATATTTACCGGGATTTTGCTGGTGGTTTTCACCATATATACAATATGTGTATTAAGGGTTGATGTCGCACCGATAGGAGTTGAAAATACGGACATAGGCTTTTCGACAATAAACGGTGCCTTCAAAGAAGCCATAGGAATGAATTCGGTATTCTACAATATATCCAAATATTTGGGATACCTTTCTTTTGCACTTGTCGGACTGTTTGCAATCCTGGCATTGGCACAAATGATTACGCGCAAGGGCATTTTAAAGGCAGATAAAGATTTATATATTCTCGGAGTGTTCTATATCTTTGTAATTATCTGCTACGTATTCTTCGAAATGGTTGTTGTCAATTACAGACCATGGGATTTGGGTGAAGGATTGGAAGCGTCGTATCCTTCGTCGCATACCATGCTTGCGATTTGTGTATTCTCTACCGGTGCCTTTCAGTTGAAATCGCGAATCAAGGATGAGAAGATAAGAAAAATATGCGTTGCGGTTTGCGTGCTGGTTATGGCATTGATAATCGTATGCCGTACATTGTCGGGCGTCCATTGGTTCACGGACATACTTGGCGGAATATTGCTTAGTGCATTTTTGGTTTCCGAATATGTAAGTATGATACTTATGTATAGAGATAAAATCTGACACACGCGTCACAAAATGAATTGAAAAGATATTATCATCATATAAAAATAAATTTGCCAAATTTGTTGACAAAAGTTTTCTTATAGGTTATGGTAAGCCTTGAAAGAGAATCTATGTGTAACTATTACATTTGTACGTGATAAGCATTTTTGAAAGGAGATTTATCATGGCAGAAGAAAAGAAGGCAAAAGTTATCGCTAAGGTAACTCCTATTGCCGAAGCTAAGAAAGAAGAAGTTAAGGCTGCAGAGCCTAAGAAAGAAGAAGTTAAGAAAGCACCTGCTAAGAAAGCAGCACCTGCTAAGAAAGCAGCACCTGCTAAAAAGACAGCACCTGCTAAGAAAGCTACAACAGCTAAGGCAGCAGCAACAAAGGCAGTTGCAGCAAAGAAGGCACCTGCTAAGAAAGCAGCACCTGCTAAGAAGGCAGCTCCTGCTAAGAAAGCAGCTCCCGCTAAGGCAGCAGCTGCAAAGACAGTTGTTAATTTCGAATTTGGCGGAAAGTCATATACTCCCGATGATTTGGTTAATATCGCAAAGGATGTTTGGAAGTATGATTTGAACGGTAAGGCAGCTGATTTCAAGTCAGTTGAATTGTACGTTAAGCCTGAAGAGAATACAACATACTACGTTATCAACGGAGATGTTACAGGTTCATTCTTCATCTAATTTGTAATAAGCTGATTGGGACAGTCCGGTTGGGCTGTCCTTTTTTTGCGCCTTGAGGATAGAAATTCTTAATAATTGCTTCCGAAAGTTTATGTTTTCTTAAGAATTCAACCTATTGACACATATGGGTGGAGGTGTTAAGTTATACATGGAATTAATACTAGCACTCTAAAAGGTTGAGTGCTAACAACACAAATGATTGGTATGTGCCATGGAATTAGATGATAGAAAAATCAAAATACTTCATGCCATAATCCGTAACTATTTGGAAACGGGAGAGCCTGTCGGCAGCAGAACGATTTCTAAATATACCGATTTGGAATTGAGTCCTGCTACAATACGAAATGAAATGTCGGACCTTGAAGAGATGGGCTATATCATACAGCCTCATACTTCGGCAGGAAGAATTCCGTCAGACAAAGGTTATCGACTTTATGTAGATAACATGATGGAAGCCAAAGACAAGGAAATCGAAGAACTTCGCGAGGTTATTCTCGAGCGTGAAGAGAAGATGGACAGCATGCTAAAAAGTGTTGCCAAGGTTTTGGCCAACAATACCAATTATGCCACGATGGTAACGGCACCTGCGGTCAAGGGGAATAAAATCAAATTCCTGCAATTGTCGAGAATGGATGAGATGCAGATTCTTGCGGTTGTAGTTGCGGAAGGAAATGTTATCAAAAATAATGTAATTCAGCTTGATGAAGAGTTAACCGATGAGACATTGTTGAAGCTGAACCTTTTGCTTAACACCAATCTTTGCGGTAAGGCCATCGAGGAAATTAATCTTCCTATGATAACAATAATGAAGCAGCAGGCCGGAATGCATTCGGATGTTGTCTCAAACGTTATAGATGCAATTGCCGATTCAATAAAGATAGATGATGATCTTCAGATATACACATCCGGTGCAACCAACATATTTAAGTATCCGGAATTGTCGGATAACCAAAAAGCTTCGGACATAATACATACATTTGAAGAAAAGCAGTTACTTACCGAACTCGTTAATGAATCACTTTCAAACGAATCCAAGACAGGCATTCAGGTGTACATCGGAGAAGAAACTCCTGTACAGACGATGAAAGACTGCAGCGTTGTGACGGCAACGTATGAACTCGGTGAAGGAATGAAAGGAACTATCGGAATCGTAGGACCTAAACGAATGGATTATGACAAGGTTGTCAGTACATTAAAAGATATAACACATCAGCTTGATGAATTATATAAAAGAAAGTAACGGAGGAGAGAAATGGAAGATAACGAAAAGCTCAATGAAGAGCTCCAGGAAGAAAAAGAAACAATTGCAGGAGATGAACCTGTAGAGGATACACAAAGCGAATCGGAACAATCAGGTGAAGACGATAAGAAAGCATCAAAGAAAAAGGCAAAAGCCGATAAGAAGAACGATGCCATGAAAGAGAAAGTCGAAGAACTTGAAGATAAGGTTAAACGTCAGCTTGCCGAGTTTGAGAATTTCAGAAATCGAACGGAAAAGGAAAAGGCTCAGATGTTTGAAACGGGAGCCAAATCTGTTATAGAGAAGATACTTCCCGTTGTGGACAATTTCGAAAGAGGACTTGCAACAGTTCCGGAAGAAGATAAGGGTAAGCCCTTTAATGAAGGAATGGAAATGATATATAAGCAGTTGATGACGGAACTTGATAAATTGGAAGTTAAGCCGATTGAAGCTGTGGGTTGTGAGTTCAATCCTGATATTCACAACGCGGTCATGCAGGTCGAATCCGAAGAATATGACACAGGTGTCATAGCACAAGAATTACAAAAAGGTTATACCTATCGCGGACAGGTGGTACGTCACTCTATGGTAGCGGTAGTTCAATAAGTAAACAATCATTCACATAAATTTAGGAGGAAATGAATATGAGCAAGATTATTGGTATTGATTTAGGAACAACCAACAGCTGTGTTGCTGTTATGGAAGGTGGTAAACCCACTGTTATCGCTAATGCGGAAGGAGCAAGAACAACACCTTCTGTTGTGGCTTTTACTAAGACAGGTGAAAGACTTATCGGTGAACCTGCCAAGCGTCAGGCAGTTACAAATGCCGAGAAGACAATTTCTTCAATCAAAAGAGATATGGGTACCGACAATGGAAGAAACATTGACGATAAGAAGTACTCACCTCAGCAGATTTCAGCCATGATTCTTCAGAAATTAAAAGCCGATGCCGAAAGCTATCTTGGTGAGAAGGTAAGTGAAGCTGTTATTACCGTACCTGCTTACTTCAATGATGCTCAGCGTCAGGCAACCAAGGACGCAGGTAAGATTGCAGGTCTTGATGTTAAGAGAATCATTAACGAGCCTACGGCAGCAGCTTTGGCATACGGTCTTGATAACGAAAAAGAACAGAAGATTATGGTATACGATTTAGGTGGTGGTACATTCGATGTATCAATTATCGAAATCGGTGACGGTGTTATTGAAGTATTGGCTACCAACGGTGATACACATCTTGGTGGTGATGATTTTGATAACAAATTGACTCAGTATATGATTGATGAGTTTAAGAAGCAGGAAGGTGTAGATCTTTCAACAGATAAGATGGCACTTCAGAGATTAAAGGAAGCAGCTGAGAAGGCTAAGAAAGAACTTTCTTCAGCAACAACAACAAATATTAATCTTCCTTTCATTACAGCTACAGCAGAAGGCCCCAAGCACTTTGACATGAATCTTACAAGAGCTAAGTTTGATGAGCTGACTCATGATTTGGTAGAAAGAACTGCAATTCCTGTACAGAATGCCATGAAAGATGCAGGATTAAACAACTCAGATATAGGTCAGGTATTGCTGGTAGGTGGTTCAACACGTATTCCTGCAGTACAGGATAAGGTTAAACAGTTAACAGGTAAGGAACCTTCCAAGACATTGAATCCCGATGAGTGTGTTGCACTCGGTGCTTCAATTCAGGGTGGTAAATTGGCAGGTGATGCCGGTGCCGGAGAAATCCTTCTTCTTGATGTAACACCTTTATCTTTGTCAATTGAGACAATGGGTGGAGTTGCTACAAGACTTATTGAAAGAAATACAACAATTCCTACCAAGAAGAGCCAGGTATTCTCAACCGCAGCAGACAATCAGTCAGCAGTTGATATTAACGTATTACAGGGTGAGCGACAGTTCGCCAAGGATAATAAGTCATTAGGACAGTTCAGACTTGACGGTATTGCTCCCGCTCCTCGTGGTATACCTCAGATCGAAGTAACTTTCGACATTGATGCTAACGGTATCGTTAATGTATCAGCTAAGGATTTGGGAACAGGTAAGGAGCAGCATATTACAATTACAGCCGGTTCAAACATGTCTGATGAAGATATCGATAAGGCTGTTAAGGAAGCTCAGGAATTTGAAGCACAGGATAAGAAGCGTAAGGAAGCAATCGATACAAGAAATGATGCCGATTCGTTCGTATTCCAGACAGAAAAGGCATTGACAGATGTAGGTGATAAGATTTCCGCTGACGAGAAGTCTGCAGTAGAAGCAGATATTCAGGCTGTTAAAGATATTCTTGAAAGAACCAAGGATCAGGAAATGTCTGATGCGGATCTTGATGAACTTAAGGCAGCTAAAGAAAAACTTACCAATTCGGCACAGGGTGTATTCACCAAGATGTACGAATCTATGCAGCAGGCTCAGGGAGCACAGGGTGCAGGCCCCGATATGTCAGGATTCGCACAGGGCGCCGATAGCGCAGAAAGTCAGCAGGATGAAGGGGATGTAGTTGACGGAGACTACAGAGAGGTATAATCATGGCAGAGACTAAACGTGACTACTATGAAGTCCTCGGAGTCGAAAAGTCTGCAGATGATGCAGCCATTAAAAAAGCATACAGAGTATTAGCCAAGAAGTATCACCCGGATATGAATCCGGGTGATGCTGAAGCTGAAAAGAAATTCAAAGAAGCATCCGAAGCCTATGCAATTCTTTCGGATCCGGAGAAGCGTAAGCAATACGATCAATTCGGTCATGCCGCATTTGACGGAGGCGCAGGAGGCGGATTCGGCGGATTTGATTTCAATTCGGCAGATTTTAGTGATATTTTCGGAGATATTTTCGGAGATTTCTTCGGAGGCGGAAGAAGCCGACGTGCAAGTAACGGACCTATGAAAGGTGCCAATATTCGTACCAGCGTGCGGATAACCTTTGAGGAGGCCGTTTTTGGCGTTGAAAAAGAGATAGAGTTAACGCTTAAGGATGAATGTCCGAAATGTCACGGAACGGGAGCTAAACCGGGAACCAATCCCGAAACGTGTCCCAAGTGTGGCGGAAAAGGTCAGGTAGTATTTACTTCGCAATCTTTCTTCGGAACAGTCAGAAACGTGCAGACTTGTCCGGATTGTAACGGTTCGGGTAAGATAGTTAAGGAAAAGTGTTCGGATTGCGGCGGTAACGGTTACATTGCCGGCAAGAAAAAGATACAGGTAACGATTCCTGCCGGAATCAATAATGGTCAAAGCGTCAGAATTCGTGAAAAAGGTGAACCCGGAATTAATAATGGTCCTCGTGGTGACCTTTTGGTTGAAGTTATTGTATCCCGCCATCCGATTTTCCAGCGAGACGATTACAACATATACTCAACCGTTCCGATTTCTTTTGCAATAGCAGCTTTGGGCGGTGAAGTTATTATTGATACTGTAGACGGTAAAGTGGCATACGAGGTCAAAGCGGGTACTCAGACGGAAACCAAGGTAAGACTTAAAGGAAAAGGTGTTCCCAAGCTTATGAGCGATAATGTTCGCGGTGACCATTATGTTACTTTGGTTGTTGAAACTCCCGAGAAGCTTTCGCAGGAGGCAAAGGATTTGCTTAAGAAGTTTGATGAGCTGACGGGTGACAGCCTTCATGCTGCCGAGAATGTTGACGCCGAGAAAGATAAGAAAAAGAAGTTTTGGAAATAAAGGAACGAACCAAAAGAATAATTGAATTACTCGATAGAGAATACGGAACCACACCGATTTGCTTTTTGAACTACGAGGAACCGTGGCAATTACTGATTGCAACAATCCTCAGTGCACAGTGTACGGATGCCGTTGTGAATGTTGTTACCAAGGATTTGTTCGTAAAGTATCCGACGCCTGCCAAACTGGCCGATGCCGATTTGAATGAGCTTGAAAAAGATATTCATCAAACCGGTTTCTATAGGAATAAAGCCAAAAATATTAGAGCATGCTGCCGGGAACTCATTGAAAAGTATGACGGTGAAGTTCCATCTTCAATAGAAGAACTTATATCTTTGCCGGGAACGGGAAGAAAAACTGCCAATGTTGTAAGAAGTCACATTTTTAACGAACCTTGTGTGGTTGTGGATACTCATGTGAAGCGAATTACCAAACGGTTGGGAATTACGAAACATGACGATCCTGTCAAGATTGAATTCGATGTGATGAAGAAAGTACCGAAAGATCATTGGATGTTATGGAACTATGATCTTATAACGTTGGGAAGAACAATCTGTACGGCCTCTAAACCGAAGTGTCGGGATTGTTTTCTGAAAGAAGTTTGTAAAGATTATTCAAAATAGGTTTAGTATTTAAAGAATTGATTTCGGATACCGTCGAGATCAATTCTTTAATTTTATCTTCATTGTGTCTATCTTTATATATTTGTCCCAAAACTTCGTATGTACTGCGAACATCGGATTTGGTGCTTGCGGCGAATTCCAAAACGGTAACTGCATCGTCGACGTAGCCGTTATCGTTTAAGAGCTTACCCCATGAAGAAAGTGTACGCGCCAAAGTCGTATACGAGGCATCGTATCTTGACAATAATTCAAGATTCGGAGCACCGTATTTAAGTTTTAATTCTGTATTTGAAAAACCTGTTAAGTTTGCGATAGGATCTTTCGATATAGAATGAAGAGTTTCATGGTATTCCATGATACTCGGATTATCGGTCAAGGTATTCATGGGAAGCTTATCAAAAGGAATTGTAATCAGGTCAAGGTCATCCAAGGATTTGCGTCTGGTACTGTTGGCTCTGGCTTCTTCATCAAGAAAGTTTTGATAAGTTCCGGATTCTTTCTCACGTCTTTTTCGAAGCATATGCATAAAAGTGAGACAAAATATAATAAAACTTGCAAACAAAGGGTATTTCATATATAATTCCTTTCAGTAGATTGACTAAAAATGGGAAGGAAAATATGTTCAATTTTCACAATAAAAAATCAAAACGGATGTTTTCAATTATTATCATCGCACTTTTGATAGTAGCAATGATAATCCCAATGATAGCATCTTTAATACCTTAAGGCAAACGGCGACTAAGAAGAAACCGCTTATTTGTTCACTTACAGGAGCTAAATATTATGAAGAAAGGTTTATGTGTTTTATTACCGGTTTTGGCAGCAGGAATCATCAGTGTGGGACTGATGGGCGCGTTCAAAGCGTATGGAATTGGCATTAACAACAATACCATACTGGACGGAGTGTATGCCGAAAATATACCTCTTGGCGGATACACCAAGGAAGAAGCAAAAGTTGCCATTGATTTATGTGCGGAGGAACTTGCCAACAGAAGCATAGTGCTTTATACGGTTAATGACGAAGAAGTTCCCATTACACCGGCAGAGGTAGGATTCGGGTGGAGTAATCCTGAAATTGTAGATCAAGCTGTTGCCCTCGGACATTCGGGGAATGTTGTACAAAGATATAAAGCTAAGAAAGATTTGGGATATACCAATCAGATTTACAAAATCAATTATTCGGTAGACCATGAAAAAGTTCTTCAACTTTTAAACGACAAATGTGCTACTTATGATATGCAGGGCCAGGAGGGCGCTATTTCTTTGGTGGACGGAAAATTCATCATTAATCAGGGTGTATCCGGAAGCTCATTGAATGTAGAAGCTTCTGCTACGGCATTGGAGGATTTTCTGTGTAATTCCTGGACGGGTGAGAACACTTCGTTCAGACTGGTTGTGGAAACAGAAGATCCGGAAGGCACATACGAGCAATTATCCAAGGTCAAGGACCTTCTCGGAGGATATCATACAAGCTTCAAATCTTCCGGTGCATCAAGAAGTGCCAATGTTGCCAACGGAGCATCTTTAATCAACGGTAACGTCATTTTCCCGGGTGAAGAGTATTCGTTCTATGATCATATTAAACCTTTTACTTTTGAGAACGGATATAAGATGGCTGCCGCATATTCTTCCGGCTTGGTAGTTGAAAGTATCGGCGGAGGTATCTGCCAGGTTTCTTCAACTCTTTATAATGCGGTTTTGTATTCAGAGTTGGAGGTTACAAGCAGAAGAAATCACGCAATGATAGTAGGATATGTAGATCCTGCAAGAGATGCAACAATTTCCGAAGCGTCGGGAATTGATTTCAAATTCAGAAACAATACCGATGCGCCTATATACATAGAAGCCTACACCGATGACAGCAAGCAACTGTTCATTAATTTGTATGGCCACGAGACAAGACCCGCAGGCAGAACTGTTGAGTATGAAAGTGAAATTGTAAGTAAGACTGTTCCCGAAGGAGAGACGATATACACGGATGCTTCCTTGCCGGTCGGCTCGGTAAGTGTTCAGTCTGCTCATATCGGATATAAGGCTAATTTGTGGAAGATTGTTACCGAAAACGGACAGGAAACAAGAGAACTTGTTAATTCAAGTTCATACGCACCGGTTGCTAAATATGCAACTGTAGGTATGGCAACCGACGATCCGGCTATTCGAACAGCTATGGAGAATGCTGTTGCATCCGGAAGTATAGATACGGTTAAGTCCGTAGCAGCATCATGCAAGGCAGGTGCTCCTCCGGTTCCGGAAGACCCCAATGCGGCGTTACTTGCACAATATGAGGCGGCTCTGGCGGCACAACAGGCAGCTCAAAACGCAGAAAACCCGCAATAATCGTAAAGTCAGAATATGGATATTATAGTCAGCAGTTATATTGGAAAACGCGGTACAGCAATACTTGCACGCCAGAAGTATGATGAGTTAATCACAAGATATCCTTCGTGGTTAATTGAAACAGCATGCAACATGGATGGTGATACTGACGAAGTTTGTGACAATGGTGTCATTAAAGACGTCACTATATCTTTGTCGAACGGTGCCGCATATGCTAAAGAATATAATGAGTTCGGAATATTTGAAGCATTGTTTCAAATGTCCAAAACACTTAAGTGCGGAATACGGGTTAACATTAAAGAAATACCGATAAGGCAGGAAACTGTCGAGGTTTGTGAATTTCTTGAAGTTAACCCGTATGCTCTGTTTTCGGGGAAATCCGCCGTTATAGTAAGTGATGACGGGGCCAGAATAGTTACCGAACTGCTTCAAAACGGTATAAACGCGAAAATTATAGGCTACACAACCAAGGAAGATAATGATAAGATAGTCATTAACGGTGAAGACAGGGGATTCCTTCAACACATCAGGAAGGATGAACTTAAGAATATTTTAGGAAGAAGGGAATATCATGAGAGAACAGATTCTGTCAATTCTTGAAAAGAACAGTCGTATTGATGTAAAGGAACTGGCGGTACGCTTGGGTGCCGATGAACTTGCAGTCGCGAATGAGCTCAAAGCGATGGAAGAAGAAGGCATCATTTGCGGATACCATACAATGATTGATTGGGAAAAGACATCAATAGAAAAAGTTACGGCTTTGATCGAAGTCAGAATCACTCCTCAACGTGGTCAGGGATTTGACAACATTGCCGAGCGCATATATAAATACCCTGAAGTTAACAGTGTATACCTCATTTCCGGAGGTTATGATTTGCTTATTACACTGGAGGGAAAGTCCCTTAAAGAAATCTCAAGTTTTGTATCTCACAAGTTGTCTACTCTTGAAGGCGTTTTGAGCACAGCTACTCATTTCATCCTTAAGAAGTATAAGGATCATGGAACAATTCTTAACAAGGGCAATGAAGATACAAGGGAGATTATGACACCATGAGAAATCCATTAGGATCAAAAATAGTCGAAATTAAGCCTTCGGGAATCCGTAAATTTTTCGATTTGGCAGCTGATATGGATGATGTTATTTCACTCGGAGTGGGCGAACCGGATTTTGATACTCCGTGGCATATCAGAGACGAAGGTATATATTCACTTGAGAAGGGCAAGACATTCTATACATCCAATTCTGGTTTGAATGAATTGCGTAACGAAATCAATAATTATATTAAGAGAACACAGGGAATTTCATATAATCCGAAATCGGAAATAATAGTTACCGTCGGAGGCTCGGAAGCAATTGATATAGCACTAAGAGCAATGTGTGACCCCGGCGACGAGGTTATTATTCCTCAACCCAGCTATGTTTCATATGAGCCTTGCGCAGTTTTGGCAAATGCCAAGCCGGTTATACTTGAGCTTAAGGCGGAGAATGAATTCAGACTGACACCCGAAGAATTGAAGGGTGCTATTACGGACAAAACCAAAATTCTTATTCTGCCGTATCCCAACAATCCTACCGGCGCAATTATGGAGCGTAAGGATTTGGAAGCAATAGCATCAATTATCATTGAGCATGACTTGTTTGTTATTTCCGATGAAATTTATTCGGAATTGACGTATAAAGATAAGCACGTTTCGATAGCATCTCTTCCCGGTATGCAGGAAAGAACCATCCTCATTAACGGATTTTCGAAAGCATATGCAATGACAGGATGGAGACTCGGATATGCCTGCGGACCGGAAATAATTCTAAAGCAGATGCTTAAGATACATCAGTTCGCCATTATGTGTGCTCCGACAACCAGCCAATATGCGGCTGTGGAGGCATTGAAAAACGGCGATGACGATGTTGCAATGATGCGTGATTCTTATAATCAGCGTAGAAGATTTCTGATGAATGCTTTTAAAGATATGGGACTTGAGTGTTTCGAACCGTATGGTGCATTCTATGTGTTCCCTTCTATCAGAGAGTTTAATATGACTTCCGATGAATTCGCCATGCGTTTGCTTAAAGAAGAAAAGGTTGCTGTAGTACCCGGAACTGCATTTGGTGATTCGGGAGAAGGATTTTTGAGAATTTCTTATGCATATTCAATCGAGAAATTGAAAGTGGCAATGGAGAAGATTGCCGTATTTATCGAAAGACTGCGAAATGAGGGGCAAAAATAGCATTATAAACAAGCTTTATTTCGAACGTAAAAAAAGTACTTGCATTAGCGGTACTATCTGTGTATAATATCAAACGTACGCGAGAAATCGTAATACAGCCCAACCCACGTAATCGTTTGATTACACATGAAGCGGTATCGCCAAACGGTAAGGCAACGGACTCTGACTCCGTCATTTCAAGGTTCGAATCCTTGTACCGCTGCTAAAAGGAACTCCTAGTGAGTTCCTTTTTTTTCGAAGCAAAATCACTTGCTTGCAAGGGTGATTTTGCGAGAAAGAGCAAACGTGTCAGCGTTTGCATGAAGGAAATCACTTGCTTGCAAGGGTGATTTTGCGAGAAAGAGAAGTACTCTTTGTGGACTTAAAAACACTTGTTTTTGGAAGAAAAGTCCAAAAGGGATGATATATAAGTTGCTCATGCGGGTGTTTGGACTCATATGAGGCATAATCGAAGATTTAAGTCCAACTGTCAGCCTGCAACATGAAACTTTCGAGATAAATAGCATAAAATCAGTCGTAATACATAATTGCTTAATAATATATTAAGAATTTTTTCTATTAATTCTTAATATATCCAAAGTATAATATTATACAAAATGAGGGTATATGCAATTTGAGCATATGAAGTGGGGATTCCGGAATTTGTAGGTTGGTCTTGTGCTGTTATGCAAATAAAAATTGGTTGAGGAATAAGTTATCTTTGTATGGAAAAGATTAAAATTATACCACTGGGTGGATTCAATAAAATAGGCATGAACATGATGGCTATAGAGTATGACGATACAATAATAGTTGTAGATTGTGGTGCGTCATTTCCGGATGATTTGCTCTATGGCATTGATACATCTATTCCCAATACGACATATTTGGAAAGCAATCTGCAAAAGGTAAAAGGGATAATTGTAACACACGGGCACGAAGATCATATTGGTGGATTGCCATATATATTGCCTACAATTAATGTCCCGGTCTATGGAACGCATCTAACGATAGCTTTAGTTGAGCGGAAATTGAAAAACTTTGGAATAAAACGGGTTAAAACGAAGGTGATTGGAGCCGGTAACACCATTTCGTTAGGTAATATGCGAATAGAATTTATAAAGACTAATCACAGCATTCCGGGATCCGTAATGCTTGCAATTCATACACCGATAGGAGTTATCGTTCATACAGGAGATTTTAAAATAGACTATACGCCAATAAACGGTGAACCAACAGATTTGAGGCGATTGGGAATGCTAGGTTATAAGGGAGTTTTAGCAGTAATTCCGGACAGCACAAACGCATTGCAAAAAGGAACTTCTAATTCAGAAATGGAAGTGATGGAGGCACTGGAAAGTCTTTTTGATACATGTAGACAGGGTAGGATTTTTATTTCTGTGTTTGCTTCAAATGTCGATCGTGTTCATGAGATAATACAGTTGGCCTACAAATATGGGCGAAAAGTTATTGTTCAGGGCGAAACGATGTCTCAAATACTTGAGGAGGCTGAAAGACTTTCGTTAATTGATATACCTTCAAATATACGAATACCATTATTTGATATAGATAAGTATACTGACAGTGAGCTGGTTTTTATTACCACCGGAAATCATGGTGAAGCATTTTCGTATCTTGCACAGGTAGCAGAAGATATGAACGAAAATGTAACTATAAAACCCGGAGATAATATTATTTTTAGTTCAATACCGATATCGGGATATGGAAGGCTGTTTTCTGATGTAATCAATAAATTGACTGAAAAAGGTGCCAATGTGTACTATCAAGAAACTCATGTTACCGGTCATGCGCACGCAGACGAAATCAAGCTTTTATACAATCTTTTATCGCCTCAATATGTAATTCCTGCGCATGGAACCTATAGATTAAGAAAAGCAGCAGGAGAAATAGCTGTAAAAGTCGGGATTTCAAAAGAAAAAGTCATATATGTAGATAATGGAGATGTCATAGAAATATCTGATGATGGCTATGAAATAACCGGAAGAGTAGCTAGCCAAGAAAAGTATGTTGATGGATTGGTTGTTGGTGAAAGTTGTAATAGCGTTGTTGAACAAAGATATAGAATTGCAGAATCGGGTGTTGTTTTGATTAATGCATGTTTTGATGCAAAATCAAAAATGATGACAGCTCCACCAAAATGTGAGATAATAGGGTTTGCTGACAAAAAGACAGAGGATTTGATAGCAAAGTTTATAGAAGAATTGTCCACACAGACGATTGGGAGATGTGTCAGTGATGGTATTGCACCGAAAAACATGAAGCTTTATATTAAGCAGGAAGTTGAAGAATTGTTCTGGCATAAGTACCAAAGAGATCCTTTAATTCATGTTGAAATCAGAAATACCGTCTCAATATAAAATATGTTATTTGTTTACAGCTGAAAAGTTAAAGCTTTTAAAATGTAAGGAATCTTATTCAGTTAATGATGTATAAGCTCCTTATATTGTGAAAAGAAATGTAGAGAATGGCAGAATAAAAATACCATTATAAATGGTACTTTTGTTCTGCCTTTTTTTTGAGGAGAAAAATGATTAATTATATTAAAATAGCAAGACCTGACCATTGGGTCAAAAATATGTTTGTTTTGCCGGGAGTGGTTATTGCGCTCCTGTTGACTGAGCATGAAATAACATTAGAAAAAATGCTTATGTTATTAGCCGGAGTATTTGCAACATGTATGATTGCATCTGCAAATTATGTTATAAATGAGTGGCTGGATGCGGAGTTTGATAAGTATCATCCCGTAAAAAGAAACAGACCTGTAGTGTGTTCAAAACTGGAAAAGAAAAAGGTGTATTTTGAATATGTATTATTGTCAATAATAGGGTTACTTGCATCCGTATTTGTTAATAAATGGTTTTTTATTTGTGAGTTTTGGTTACTTATTATGGGGATAATATATAATGTAAGGCCATTAAGGACAAAAGATATAGTGTATTTGGATGTACTCACAGAGTCGATAAATAATCTCATTCGATTTTTGTTGGGGTGGTTTATAATAACACAATTCTTTTTTCCGCCGGTAAGTGTATTATTTGGCTATTGGATGACAGGTGCTTTTTTAATGGGAGTAAAAAGATTTGCAGAGTACAGAATGATAGGGGATTCGAAACAAGCAGGACTATATAGAAAATCTTTTAAATATTATACCGAAAGAACTCTTTTGGGATCATCTTTTTTTTATGGATTATGCGCAACATTTTTCATAGGTATATTTTTAATAAAGTATAAGATAGAGTATATTTTTACAATTCCGTTTATGTTTGTTATATTTTCTTATTATCTAATGCTTGCATTCGATAAAGATTCGGTCGTTCAAAGACCGGAGAAACTCTATAGATCAAGGATGCTTGTAGTTTTGGTCAGCATATATATTGGTCTGTTTTTTGCAGTAACACTTATGGAGGTACCTGTGCTCCATGAATTTCAAAACGCATATTTATTGGCAATGCCCTGAGGATAGGAATGAATTCAATTGATGAAATAATGAAGTATGAATTGATTGTAGTTGATATGGATGGGACACTTTATTTTCAAAGGCCTTTACGTCGTAAAATGCTTTATTGCATGCTAGAAGGACTGCTCATAGGTAAACTTATATTCCGAGAATTCATTGCATTGTTCCAATTTAGAAAAAAGAAGGAAAAATTGGCCGGAAAAGAGTATCACGAGGATGCTTTATATTCTGATGTTGCGGCGTCTTTACCAGGATGTTTGCGGATGACTCCAAAGGAAGTGGAAAAGACTGTTCACAAATGGATATATGAAATTCCGCTTGCGCAGATACCTTCGTGTGGAGACTACTATTTGATTAGCATATTGAACGAAGCAATTCAAAGAGGTATCAAGGTTTATGTTTATTCGGATTATCCGGCCCAAAAGAAAGCTGAGAGCTTAGGATTAATGGGAGTAACTTGCGTATCCTCTACAGATGCACAGATAGGTTATCTAAAGCCGTGCGCCAGGGGAATAGAGTATATTCTTAAGAAGTCGGGGGTATGTAAGAATAGTGCGATAATGCTGGGCGATAGAGATGAAATGGATGGTCAGGCAGCAAGAAATGCAGGCATAGACTATATTATCTTAAATAGAAATGCGAGGAAAAGATATGAAAAGAATACAAAATCAAATATATAAGAACTGGTATTGGTATTTTTCTTTTGGAGTACTGCTGGTTGAATTAGTTGTATTTTTACTGGCCGGTGAGAAAAATACATACATAGGTATCCATGACAATCTTGATATTCATATAGCAGATTATGAGCTTCTTAGGGCTAATAGTGCATTTTTTTCTCAAAATACAATATTGCCATTTCTTGGAGGAATAAGCAGAGATTATTTATTATCTGAATTCTATCTGTATTCTTTGCTATACGCCATTTTCCCTAACTATGTAGCTTATATTGTAGGTTACTTTTTAAAGATTTTGATTGCGTTGATTGGAGGATATTTATTAGGGAAGGATATTCTAAAGGAGAATTTTGATAAGAATAAATGGGTTGTTGTTCTGACCGGTTTTACATATGGGTTGCTGCCTTTGTATCCTGCATTTTCCTTTTCGTTTTCTTCGATTCCGTTTTTGATATACACCATAAGACGATTACAGAATGGGGAAGGAAAACGATATTATCTATATCTGTTTTTGTATCCTATGATTTCCTATTTTACGTTTTTTGGTCCGTTTATTATAGGCTATTATTTCGTATACATCATATATGTGACAATTAAGACAAAGAAGATTCCTAAATCTTTAGTGGGCGGAATTGTCCTTTTGGGAGCAGGTTATGTCTTGATAGAATATCGATTGTTCAGGCTTATTTTCTTTTCAGGGGAAATTACAATAAGAGACGCGATGGTTTTTGCAAATCAGGATTTAATGGGTGTAGTTAAGCTGATGGTCGATGGATTTGTAAATAATATGTTCCATTGTGAAGATCTGCACAGGGTGTTCGTATTACCGTTGGTTGTTATTTATATAGTTGTCATAAATATTAAGTATATTCGTAGTAAGAATTACAAAAATATAATTCACGAAAATGTTAATCGTATTTTTGTATTAATCATTTTCAATTGTATTATTTACGGACTACAAGAGTTTGGACCTTTTAGAGAGTTGTTTTTTAAACTGATTCCACCCCTTAGAGGATGGCAGTTTGATAGGACTATTTTCTTCAATCCGTTTTTATGGTATTTGGAAGCTGGGATAATAGTATATAGAATCTTCAATTCCAGACTGAAAAAATTATCGGTAGTAGTAATGCTTTTGGTGATAATTTCGATCATGGGAACCCAATCATTATATAATGACTTTTATAATACCCTGTATGTAAATGCATATCGAGTGGTTAAGCATACAGATTCAGAAACACTATCATATGGGGAATTTTACTCGAAAAAGTTATTTGCAACAATAAAAGACGACATTAAATACAATGGAGAATATTCTGTTGCATATGGTTTTCATCCTGCGGTGCTAACCTATAATGGGATATCTACGTTGGATGGTTGCTTAAGTCATTATGCTCAGAGTTATAAGGACAAATTTAGAAATGTAATTAAACCTGCCTTAGATAATTCTGAGGTAGCCAGAAAATACTATGATGACTGGGGAGGGCGCGCATATATATTCTCAAGTACGACAGAATCGGTATGGTTGCCCGAGCGCAGCAAAATCGTTAACGATAATCTTATGATTGACACTGACGCGTTTAGAGAGTTAAACGGAAAATATGTTTTTTCGAGGATAGAAATCGCAAATGCGGAAGAATTGAAATTACATTTAGTCAATACTTATACAGATGAAGAAAGCCCATATAAAATTTGGTTATATGAGATGACTTAAGCAAATTATTGCACTCAACTCCAAAGGTGTTTAAAATATCTTTATGGGAGAGAAGTGATATGTTGCCGAACGATTCCAAGAAATCTCAAAACAGTATATCTTTATATATTGCACTCGCTTTGACAATTCTGCTGAGTGTTGCGTTCATTTTCGCGTATACCAAAATATACGGAATTGTGCAAGGCAGCGTGATTAGTGCTGTTCAGGATAAGATATCACTGATTTCAAATAACACATCTTTGTTCTTGCAGAAGGCGAAAACTGTTGTAACTACCGACTTGGGAAGTATTGAGTATATTATCCGAATGGGTGGAAGCAATGAGGATATTCTGGATTATCTTTTGTATCAAACCGATTACCATCTTGCTAAAGTAGACCCGAGTTTCACGGGTGTTTACGGATACTATCGCGGAGAGTATCTTGATGGAAACAGGTGGGATCCTTATGCGAATGGTGGTAAGTACTATCCGAAGGAACGTCCCTGGTATACTGCTGCGTTGGAAGGAAACGGAGAAGTAGCGGTTGCATCTCCGTATCTTGACCTGGAGACGGGAAACGTGGTTCTTTCAATTGCACAATTGCTTTCGGATGGTGAGAGCGTTGCGGCAATGGATATAAGTTTAACCAATTTGTCCGCCTATATTGAAGAATATTTTGAGGGTGATGACTTCGAATATGCATACATTATTGACGGTACGGGAACAATAGTTGCATCCAAAGATTCATCGGAGACAGGCTTGAACTATTTTGGAGCCGATAGCGATAAAGATAAGCTGAATGTGTCCGATATGTTTAAGCGTGCACTTGAAAGTGATGAACCTTTTGGCTATACGTTAGGTGGGCAATCTCATATGGTCATTTCAAAGACCATTGAAAATGGCTGGCAGGTTATTGCTGTAACGAATGATGAGAAGATTATGACACCGCTTCATAAGATAGCACAAGCACTTATGATGCTTCTTGTTGCGTTGATAGGAACACTGCTGTTCTTCTTGATCAGGTCATTTCGAGACAGCAGAAGAAACAGGCTGGCACAGGCTAAAGAACAAAAATATATTTCTGAATTGCAGGATTTTTCGGATCAGCTTTCCAATTATAAGAAAGCCATTCTTGCCGATGCAATAGTTTCCCTTGAAGTTAATTTGAGTAAGAATGAGTTGTATTACGGAGTGTGGAAGGATGACTTTGGAAATGCGATTCCTCTTGAACAGATGATCGGATTGAAAGTTCCGTGCTGTTATGATGAGTACATTAATATATCCAACAGTCGCTTTGTCATAGATGATATTGCCAATCAGGTTTACACCAAAACAAACAGCGAATATCTTCTTGGCGAATATGCTAAGGGAAATACCGAAATCAGTTTTGATTATGAAGCCAAGACCAACTCCGGAAAAGTAGCATGGCTGCGCAGAAATATTAATATGACGCAGAACAGAGCGGGTGAAGTCATAGCATATACGAGTGTTAAAGACATTTCGGATATTGTTGAGCAGAACAAGCGAGAAGAAGAATTTATCAGAGCTTTGGCCACGGAGTATGAGAGTATTTTGGTGGTCAAATTCGAAGAGAATAAGTACGACGATGTGATTACGCTTCATAGCAGAATCTCTTCGAATATGGCAGAGCTTATTGATGACGAGACGGCTAATGAGAAATATTATGCCAAGAAAATCGCAAGTTTCGTGAAATTTGTCTATCCGGAAGATTGCGACAGCTTCGCCGCAAATGTAAAGCGTGAAAAAATTTTGGAGTCATTTGCCCAGGGCAGACCGCATGTGCTGGATTTCCGTATAATGAAATCCGACAAAACATACATATACTATCAGATGAGATTTGTTCCGATTAGGAATGATGTCGGTACGGCGGAAGGAATGATAGCCTGTCTTAGAAATATCGACGATGAAATCAAAAAGGAATTTGGAAGGCGTCAGGAACTGGAAAATGCCAAGATTGCCGCAGAGGTGGCCAATCTTGCCAAATCGGCATTTTTGTTCAATATGTCACATGATATTCGAACTCCCATGAATGCAATCATCGGTTTCACGGATATTGCATTAAAGAATGTTGATAACAAGGAACGTGTGGAAGAGTCACTCGAAAAGGTTAAAATGTCGAGTTCACACCTGCTTTCGCTTATCAATGATGTTCTTGATATGTCCCGAGTTGAATCCGGACAGGTATCAATAATGGAAGAAGCAATGTGTATTGATACGGTTAAGAACAGCCTGTATAGCATCCTGATCGGAACTGCGGAAGAAAAGAATATCAGATTTGTTTCGACGCTGGATTCTTCTATTGAGCATCATTGGATATATGCGGACAGACTTCGAATGATGCGAGTTTTCACCAATATCATTTCCAATTCCGTTAAATATACGAATCCGGGCGGAAGAATTGAACTGTTGGCAGAAGAGATTCCATGTGATAAAGAAGGGTATGCCCGTTATCGATATACGGTTTCGGATACCGGTATAGGAATGAGCGAGGAATATCTGGAGCATATTTTTGAACCTTTCTCAAGAGCTGAAAGTGCAACCAAGAGCGGAGTTGTCGGAACGGGACTTGGTATGGCCATCACCAAATCTTTGATTGAATTGATGGGCGGAACTATTTTCATAGAAAGTGAACTTGGAAAAGGTACCGTTGTTCGGATGGAATTTGAGAATCGAATTGCAGAACCCATCAAATCTTCGGATGCAGTTGATAAGGAATTGGTATTAGACTTTGTCGGTAAAAAGATACTTTTGGTAGAGGACAATGAACTTAATCGTGAGATTGCCATAGAGATTTTGGAAGATGTGGGAGTTGTTGTTGATACGGCAGAAGATGGTGATATTGCGGTTGAAAAGATGAAGAATGCCGGCGACGGACAATATGATCTTATTTTGATGGATATTCAAATGCCGAGAATGAACGGATACGATGCAACTCGTGCTATCAGAAATCTTCCGAAGCCATATGCTGCGAATATTCCGATTGTCGCAACGACGGCAAATGCTTTTGATGAAGATAAGAGAAACGCAATTGAAGCAGGAATGAACGGGCATATTGCCAAACCGATTGATGTGCACGAATTGTTTGATGTGTTGGCAAGAATACTGAAACAGTAAAGTTGCAATTTAAAACCTCGACAGCTGGGAACCGTCGAGGTTAATTGGGATAAAACATTAGGGAGAATGTTTTAAACTGAATAATGTAAATATAGTAAAGTTATTTGGTATCTTTATATTACATAAATGCCGTTTTGGTAACTATGTCAAAATTGCGATTAGTTAGTCAAAAATTGCTAATAAAAGAACAACGCATCTTTCTTCGCCAAGTTTGTATAAATTGTACATAAATTCCTATGCACGATAAACACTGGCTTTTGGACACGTCGTTCAAAAATATGTGTAAATTCTTTATTCAATTTCTTCAATTTTATGCTTTGAAAAACAGCAATTTGTGGGCAATTCGTGGTTTGCGTAGCAAAAAATGAATAGTTGAGGCACTATTTCTTAAGCAACAGCTTAACCACAAAGATAACAATGCATGCGCCAATGACCGCACCGATAATACTTCCGAGTATTCCGTTGAAAGATATGCCTATCAGTCCGAATATGAACTTACCGACAACGCCTCCGACAATACCGAGGATAATGTTCATCAAAAGTGAACCGGATGTTTTCATAATAGCGGATGCGAGAGCTCCGGCAATAGCTCCGATGAGAAGTGACAATAAAATTTCTACAATCATGATTAATATTCTCCTTTTCTGAAAAATTCATTCCAAAAGAGTATATCGGTATCAATTCAAAAATTCTTATATACAGTTTGAAATAAATTAGAACTGATTAATTGCAAAAGTAAAACCCGGAGAGAAAAGAATTTGAATATGCTGCCGTTTTAAGTCCAACCGCCCGAAGATTGGAATCTCGCATACATTGGTGTAAATCAAATTGCGTTTTGAATATCTATATGCTATATTATGCTTACAGATGTCGATTATGAATCGACAGGGTCGAAAGGAGTGATCATATGGATTTAGCCGGAGTAACAATGTCTTTGGCCAATAACAATACCATGGGTCAGATCGGTACGGCAATGCTCAGTAAAGCTTTGGATACAACCGAGCAACAGGGAGCCAGTCTTATCGCTATGATGGATCGCTCTATGGAGTTATCCGTCAACCCGAATGTTGGTGGCAATTTCGACATGTCAGTTTAATCTGAACTAAAACAAGAGCCGTTTCATTTTGAAACGGCTCTTGTTTTGCAGGTGCGCTTTGCGACTCGCTCTTAGCATTGTATAATCTGCTATTTCACTTCAATTCCTTTGTCTTCAATAACAATCAGTCGTTGCTTATATAAATTGCCGACGGACTTTTTGAATTCATTCTTGCTCATGCCGGTAAGTTTCTTGATAAGTTCGGGATCGGATTTATCATTAATTGGAAGATAGCCTCCGTTATCCTTGAGAACTTTAAGAAGTTTTCGTGCATTGTTCTCGTAAATACTTGTCTTTTTGTCTTCATCCGATATCCACATGGTGGCACAGATTCGTTTGGATTTATCAAGATAAACGGATACCGAAACTTCATCTCCGACTTCTATTTGTCCCTTTTGCTCTTTGTAAGGCAGAAGTAAATCTTTATCCAAACCCCAATCCAAAAAGGCACCTACGTTGTTGATATCTTTGACTTTCAATGTAGCTGTTTGACCGAGCATAACCAAAGGGGTTTTGGTAGTAGCAATCCAGCGGTCCTTTGAATCTTTGTATATGAAAACTTCTATCGGATCCATCACTTCCAAATCTTTAGGTACTTCCTTGTTGGGAAGAAGTACTTCATCTTCTTTGGTTCTGTCCGGATCAAGTGTATCGGCAAGGTATACTCCAAACTCGGTCTTGCGCATCATTGTAAGGGTCTGTCTTTTTCCTAATACTATCATTTAATAAACTCCATTGCGGAACAAACATCATTATCTTTGTTCTTTAGTATTACAACAGTTTTGTTATCATCGTTGCCGACATACGGGATAAGAATTTCGCCCTTACGAGCCATCTTACGGTATTCGACTTTCAAACGCTTATAGTCTGCTGTCTCAATCAAATTCATTATCATTCCGACGAACTGTCCGTTGTTGACATGCATATTGGCATCGAGGTGGGAATCCATAACCGTTATGGGAGACTTTTCTTCCATGGTGTCCAACGGAAGAATTTTACCTTTTTCATAATCCATATCAAGCTTATCCCCCAATCCGTATACTCCGGCAATTTCCTCGGTGACCCTCTCCGGTTTGGAGGTTTCATAATTGAGCAGCGTCCACAAGCTGTCAGCCTTGGCCAAAAATTCTCCATTCTCATCTTTCATAAAGAAGTTTCGCTTGCCGAAAAAGCCACGGTAATCATAAGGGAACGTACCGACTGTAACCTTGTCACCCAATTGAGGGTACTTAAGCACATCGATTTGCCAGAACGATACTACCCAGACCAGATTTTGTTCATGCATTGCTAGCACTCCGGCGCCGGTACTTTCGGATTGAAAAGTCGAGCAATCCTGAAAGTAATTAATCATTCCGTAGATATTAAGTTTTTCTCTGTAATCGCACTCACTGTAACGAATGCGGCTGTCGAATGTATACATATCGAAAACATATTAACACCAATTTCAATAATTGTACAATTAATGTGTCGTCAAGGATTGCATAGTGAAATCCGATGACCCCTTGCACAGCACTTGCAGCACGTCTCATTTGGACTTGGGGATAGCACCAAAGCCGGCGTTGAAAAGTGATTGATTTAGACCGCTTACTGGCTTTTACTGGCTGATTCAATCCGATATATGGTATAATCAGTTTATTATATACATTTATGGAGAAAGGATGTGTGACGTTTGTTTAAAAGACTTCTGATTATAATTGCTTCTTTGATGATGACTGTAGGCTTGAGCGTAGCGGCATGTGCGGATGAACCGAGAATAGAAAACGGTGTTATGTATTTGGACGCAGCCCAGAATAATAACATTATTGTGTACGGTCAGGCTTTGGAAATTGAAGGAGTGGGAATTGCTGACATTTCACCTTTGGTGATGGGTCAAACCATTGATGTTCAGGTGAACGGAGACATGTTTACCAACATATCGGAAATTGTAATAACAAAGGGCGGTATGTTGAATAAGGTGGTATTGGACGAAGGATCGTATATTGTGACAGCGCCTTTGTCACTTACCGATACGGTTCTTGATATCAAAACTGCTTTGGCCGGAATACAGGCTGAGCTGAACAGCTTTCAGCAGGCGGCTGTGACACTGGACGCCAAGGCGTTGACATACAGAATAGGTAAGAAAGGTCGGATAGAAACCATTGAAGGTAATCATGACTGGATGCTTGGTAAGTCAGAGGTAAAGATATACTCATATCAAACCAAAGCGGAAGAAATAGCTACGGAAGAATGGGCCAGACAGCAGGCCGCATTTGTTACCGAGGATACATATTATACAGTAAGCTTTGATACGAAGGGTAAGGTAGAGCCCATTCCGTCGCAAAGGGTTAAGGCCGGAGGACATGCGACTCAACCGTCGAGTCTGACTCCGTATGAACAAGGAGATTTCTTGGGATGGTTTACGGATTCGGATTGCACTGATTCATGGGATTTTGAAGAGGATGCAGTTACTTCGGATATCACACTGTATCTTGGCTGGAGTAATCAGTGTCTTGCGGCCGGAACTCTTGTGACAATGGCGGACGGTTCTTTGAAACCGATAGAAGAAATAAAGTGCGGCGATATGCTCAGAACCTTCGACCATGAAACCGGAGAGATTTCGTCTTCGCATGTCTGCTATATTTGGGCTTCGGAAGATGCCGAGGGAGCTTTCCGTCTTGATTTTGAAAATTCGGTAAGCGTTACGGTTGTTGAAGAACACGGTTTCTACGAAAAAGAGAGTAAAGGCTATGCTTTCATTAATCAAAAGAATGTCGGAAACTATATAGGACACAGTTTTTATCATGCAGATACAGGTTCGTGGCTTAAGCTTACAGGCTACGAAATTCTTGATAAGAAGGTAGATTCATATTCTATTATAACATCACAGCACTTTAATACTGTTTCGGAGGGAATGCTTTCGATGGATGACGGTACAATAAGTGCATTGGTGAAAATTTTTGAATATGATGATAATCTAAAGTATGATCCGATACGTAAGGCGGCCGATATTGAGAAATGGGGATTGATGCCGCGCGAAGCTTTGGAAGATTATTCCGAAGAGGCTTATATTGATTATGGCTTTAAATATTTCCCGATAGTGGTAGGAAAGGGATTGCTCAGCTGGGAAACAATAAATTGTCAATTGATGTTATGCTCTGAATAACTCAAAAGCCGAAACCGCTGAAATTCGTTGAGAGTTTCAGCGGTTTTCTTGTGCACTTTGCGGCGCACATCAATAATTGATGGAAAATCCCCCTGACTGCCCGCCTTATATATCTTTACCATATGGCGTCATATGTGAAATAATCACAAAAAAGACATATTTGGATATGGATTATTTTGTACAAATATATTAAAATGGATAAAGGTTTTTGTTTTATTGCTTAAATAATGCGGACAAAAATTGGTAAAACTGACGAAAATGAAGTTTAGGAGAGGATTGCGGAATGATTTCAAACCAGATTTTGCAGAGCACAATCGACGGAATGAAGAACATTGCAAGGACGGAATTCGTTGTTTTGGATTCCGAAGGCAAAGAAGTGGCGACGACCATGCATGAAAGTGTTTCGTTCAGAAACGAAGCAGCGGAATTTGCGAAATCCCCTGCCGATTCGCAGGAGATTAAGGGATGTCAGTATTTTAAAATTTTCGACGATAACTTGGTTGAATATATTCTTGTGGCGGAAGGAAGCGGAGAAGATGCTTACCTTGTCGGCAAGATGGCGGCTTTTCAGATTCAGAATCTGTTGGTTGCATACAAAGAGCGCTTTGATAAGGACAATTTCATCAAAAACCTCTTGCTTGATAACTTGTTGCTTATTGATATATACAGTCGTGCCAAAAAGCTTCATATCGAAACCGATGAGGCCAGAGTGGTAATGATTTTGGAATGCGGTAATTCCAAGGATGTTAATGTTCTCGAATCGGTGAGAGGATATTACGGTGCCAACAATAATGATTTTGTTACGGCAGTTGATGAGAAGGATATTATCATCGTTAAAGATTTGTCCGAAGGTTCGGCGATGAAAGATATTCAAAAGGCGGCTCAAGGCCTATTGACATATCTTGAAAAGGAAGGTTTGAAAGCTGTTAGAATAGCGTACGGAACGGTTGTTCCGGAAATTAAGGAAGTCAGCAGATCATACAAGGAAGCCAAGATGGCTATGGAGGTCGGCAAGATTTTCTTTGAAGAAAGAGCGCTTATCGCATACGAAGAGTTGGGAATCGGACGTTTGATATATCAGCTTCCGCTACCCTTGTGTAAGATGTTCATTAAGGAAATCTTCGGGGATAAGTCGCCGAGTAATCTTGATGAGGAGACTCTTGAAACCATAAGTAAATTTTTTGAAAACAGTTTGAATGTTTCGGAAACGTCAAGACAATTGTTTATTCATAGAAATACACTTGTCTATCGTTTGGACAAGCTTCAAAAGACAACCGGGCTTGATTTGAGAGTGTTTGAGGATGCGATAACTTTCCACATTGCACTTATGGTTGTTAAATATATGAAATATATGGAATCATTTGATTATTAAGGATGGGCGAAGATGACTTCTAAAGAAAACGGTAAAAGAAAAGGCAAACTTAGACTTAATCCGAACGGTGATATCATCACGTTGGAGAAGGTCAGCAAATCGTATGCTACGGGAGCACCGGCATTGAACGGTATTGATTTGCGTATTAAAAAGGGTGAATTTGTATTTATTATAGGAGACAGTGGTTCGGGTAAATCTACCATGATTAAGCTTCTTTTGCGCGAATTGGTTGCAACGGAAGGAAAGATAATGGTTATGGGAGAGGACTTGACAAGACTTCGCCATCGTAAAGTTCCGAAATACAGACGTAATTTGGGAATTGTTTTCCAGGATTTCAGACTTCTTAAAGACAGAAATGTATACGAAAACGTTGCTTTCGCCCAAAGAATTATTCAGGTACCGGCCAAGGAAATTAAACGAAATGTTCCTTCGGTTTTGTCGGTTGTCGGATTGGCGGGTAAATATAAAGCTCGTCCGAGACAATTGTCGGGTGGTGAGCAGCAAAGAGTTGCAATTGCAAGAGCATTGGTTAACCGTCCGGCTATTCTTCTTGCGGATGAGCCGACAGGAAACCTTGACCCGGATACAACATGGGATATCATGAAGCTCCTTGAGAGCATTAACGAAAACGGAACAACCATTCTGATGGTTACTCATAACAGAGAAATAGTTGATGCAATGAAGAAGAGGGTAATAACCATGAAAAAGGGTATTATCGTGAGTGACGAAGAAAGAGGTGGCTATAACAATGAAGATTAGTACATTATTTTATACCATCAAACAGGGTATAGCCAATATTTTCAGAAACAAGTGGTTCTCACTGGCTTCTATAGCAACAATCAGTGCCTGCCTGTTTTTGTTCGGAATCTTCTTCTGTGTGATTTTGAATTTGGAGCACATAGTTAAAACTGCCGAGCAGGGTGTGTCCGTAACGGTATTTTTCGATGAGGGAATAACTCAGGAAAGAATAGACGAAATCGGAGCCTTGATTAAAGAACGCCCGGAGGTTTTCGGTGAACCTGAGTTCATTTCGGCTGATGCGGCATGGGAGAGCTTTAAAACAGAGTATTTGGGAGAGTATGCAGACGGATTTGCAGAGAATCCTCTTGCCGATTCGGCAAGTTATCAGATTAAATTATCGGATGTTTCGAAGCAATCGGAATTGGTTTCGTATTTGGAGAGCGTACAGGGAATCAGAACCGTTAACAGATCGGAGGTTACGGCATCTACATTGACAGGTGTCAATGCACTCATAGCGTATATCTCAATCGGAATCATAGTAATTTTGTTGGCAGTATCTATTTTCCTTATCAGTAATACGGTTACGATAGGTATTTCCGTAAGAAAAGAAGAAATATCAATTATGAAATATATCGGAGCTACGGATTTCTTTGTCCGTTCCCCCTTCGTTATAGAGGGTATGCTTATCGGAGCTTTGGGAGCAATTATTCCCGACTTGATAATATACGTACTTTATAACAAGATTATTCAGTATATTGAAGTCGAATTCGAAACCTTGAACGAATTATTGGCATTCCTTCCGGTTAGTGCGGTATTCCACTACTTCATACCCGTTTCATTCGGAATCGGTGTCGGTATAGGTTTCTTGGGTAGTGTTACCACAGTCAGAAGACATTTGAGGGTGTAAGGTCTGTAATGAAGAAAAGGATTAGAACAATCAGCCTGATTCTTGGCGGAATTATGATTCTTCATTTTGGGATGACAGATATACCCAAAGTATATGCTTCAGAGCTTACGAATGAGAGCATTCAGCAAAAAGAGAACGAGATTAAAAAGGCCCAGGAAGAGAAGAAGCAGTTGCAGTCGGGACTTACGGATGTTAAGAAACTGAAGGCATCGCTTGAAGCTTCCAAGGCTGATCTTAACGAATATATCGAGAAACTGGATGTTCAGCTGGATGAGATTCAATCCAAGATTAATGAGCTTGTCGAGCAGATAGCTAAAAAGGAAGAAGAAATAGCCCAGAAAGAAAAAGAACTGGATGAGGCTCTTGAAGTTCAGCAACAGCAATATGATGCCATGAAAATACGAATTAAATTCATGTATGAGCGTGGCGATAAGATGTATCTTGATCTGATGCTTGAATCAAAATCATTCGGAGATCTTTTGAATAAGGCTGAATACATAGAAAAACTTTCGGCATATGATAAGCGAATGCTGGACGAATATGTTGCATATTCGGAATATGTAGCTCTTTGCAAGGAAGAGCTTGAAGATCAAAAAGATATTCTCGACGAAACCAAGAAGGTGCAGGAGGAAGAACAGGATGCCCTGGAAGAAATGGTTAAGGAGAAAGAAGTCGAGATAAATAAGATTCAAAACGATATAACCAATAAGGCTGCTGCAATTGCCGATTATGAGGCACAAATTGCAGCCGAAAATGAAACAATACAGGCTCTTGAGGCAGCTGTGGCCGAAGAAAGAAAGAAGCTGGCCGCCGAGCAGGGCAGAAAGTATGACGGAGGTAAGTTCTGCAACCCCTGTCCTTCGATAGTCAGAATTTCCGATGAATTCGGATACAGAACGCATCCGATTTTGGGAACACAACAATTCCATAACGGAATCGATATGGCTGCTCCGGGCGGTTCACCGATACTTGCGGCGTACAGCGGAAAGGTAGTGGCAGCCACTTACAGTTCTACGATGGGAAATTATATAATGATTGATCATGGCGACAGCCTGTATACGATATACATGCATGCTTCTGCTTTGTATGTATCAAAAGGCCAGGAAGTAGCCAAAGGAGAAAAAATAGCTGCTGTCGGAACAACGGGACGATCAACGGGTAACCACCTTCACTTTGGTGTAAGACTTAACGGAAATTACGTAAGCCCGTGGAATTATATCAGCAGATAACGGAGATGTAAATTGGAAGATAATATGGAGTTGGAGGAGTCGGTTGATTCTTCCAAAGATAATGAAGCGGATTCTTCGAAATTCAAAAAGGGAATAATTTTCGGAATACTGATAGGTGTGACTGTAGCCTGTGCCGGATTTTTCGGAATGTGGCTGTATTATACTTCACCACAGGATGATTCGGAGCCCATTGATAATCGTACACTGAAAAAAATACAGAGCATCGAAAGAGTAATTGACAAGAATTTCTATGCATATAATGATGAAACTTCAACCGACAGGTTGAAAGAAGGCATATTTAGGGGAATGGTGGATTCTCTGGGTGATAAATATGCAGAGTACTATTCGAAGGAAGAGCTTGAAGAAGAATTGAATGATGATGCCGGAATATCTTACGGTATAGGATGTACGGTATCGTTTGACGACGATGGAATGCCTACTGTTATCGGAGTTTTGGATGAATCACCGGCACAATCCGGAGGAGTACAGGCCGGTGACATTATATATAAAGTTAACGGTGAATCCACATCGGGACTTTCTCTGTCGGAAGTTGTAGGTTTGATTAAAGGACCCGAAAACACGCAGGTAGAAATAACATTTCTGCGCGGAGAAGAGTATATCGAGATGACGCTCATCAGAGGTAAGGTTATCGAAACAACCAGTGTTGTTTACGGCACACTGCTTGATAACGATGAGGTGGGATATATCAGAATCAGCGAATTTGACAAGGCAACGGTCGGTCAGTATACGGATGCCATGAAGGAACTTACCGATTTAAAGATTAAGGGTCTGGTTCTTGACTTGCGAAGCAATCCCGGCGGAGATTTTGCTGCGGCACTTGATATAGCAAGACAGATTCTTCCGGAAGGATTGATAGTTTATACCGAAGATAAGAACGGTAAGCGTAAAGAGTATACCTGCGACGGTGCCAACGAACTTAAGATACCGCTGACGGTTTTGGTTAACGAGTATTCCGCAAGTGCTTCGGAGATACTTGCCGGAGCAATTCAGGATCATAACAAGGGTACATTGATAGGAACCCAGACATATGGTAAAGGTATTGTTCAAAGAATCTTTGATATAGGTGACGGTTCTGCCGTTAAGATAACCATTAGCGCATATTTTACTCCGAACGGTAGAAATATTCATGATATCGGTATTGCACCCGATATAGAATTGGAATACGATGCCGAGGCAGCTCAGGATGCGGAAACGGATAATCAGGTTGATAAGGCTCTTGAGGTTTTGGAACAGCAAATGAAGTGAGGAACAGGTAGAATAATGAAGAAAACAACAATTGTACATTTAATAATAATAGGTTTGATTGTGGTGATAGCCGGCGTTTCGGCATATAAGCTATACGCATGGAACAAGGGTAGCGGAACGGACAGAGAAGCAAGTATCGAGCAGGTTGATCCTTCAACCTTCGACGTTGAAGTTCTGGATATGATTATACCGATGGATTCATCCAGACTGGCAGGCCATGAAGATGACGGTGAATTGCAGATACTGTGCCTGGGCAATAATCCTTTCACGGATGACAGATCCGAAAACGGACTTGCCAACCTGATAGCCAAGAAGACGGGAGCTACTGTTTATGATGCAGCATTTCCGGATTCATCGACGGCGTACAGAAACTATCCTATTTCTCCGAATTTTCCGTGGGATCATTACAATCTGCCTTCTATAGCCAACGTATTGCTCGCAGGTGATTTCAAAACCCTCAATTCTGCATCACAGTATGTAGAAGATTTGAGTCTTTATACTCCGGGTATCGAAGCGCTTGAATCGGTTGATATGGATAAACTTGATGCAATAGTTTTGATGTATGACAGCACGGACTACAATATAGGAACCCCTTGCTTTAATGAGGCGGTACCTGATGATGTAACGGCATTCACGGGCGGACTTACTTTCTTCTTAAATATTGTTAATCAATACTGGCCACATATCAGGGTGTTTGTTATGACTCCTACATTTGCTCAGTATAAGGATCAGGACGGTAAACTATATAGCGGCAGCATTAAGGATATTGGTAACGGATCACTTCCATTCTACGTACAGAACGAGATAGATGCCACAGTAAGCTGCGGTTATTCGGTAATCGATAACTTCTACGGTACCATTAATGAAAGTAACTATCAGGAGTACCTGTCAGATCATATGCATTTGAATGATGCCGGACGTGAGAAGGTAGCCGACAGAATAGCAGATATAATAAACAACAAGATGTCTACCGTAAACAGTACCGGTAATTAAATCTTGGATATGAATATAATTTAAAATAACAGAACAGATGTTCGTAAAATTGTGGACATCTGTTTTTTATTGTGCTAAAATCGAGCCTATGGAAAAAACAGAAGCATCAATATTTAAACTTCATAGTGAATACCAACCGACCGGAGATCAGCCGCAGGCTATCAGAGAACTTGTGGACGGATTTAAGGAAGATAATCAGTTTCAGACCCTGCTGGGTGTTACCGGTTCGGGAAAGACGTTTACGATGGCTAACGTAATAGCTCAGCTGAACAAGCCGACACTGGTCATAGCTCATAATAAAACTCTTGCAGGACGGCTCTATTCGGAGATGAGGGAATTCTTCCCTGAGACCGCAGTGGAGTATTTTGTATCCTATTATGATTACTATCAGCCGGAAGCATATGTGCCGTCTTCGGATACCTATATTGCCAAAGACTCTTCCGTTAATGAAGAAATTGATAAATTAAGGCTGTCGGCTACGGCATCGCTTTCGGAAAGAAGAGATGTCGTTGTTGTTGCTTCGGTTTCGTGCATATACGGTCTGGGTTCCCCGGACGATTATCAGGGAATGATGGTATCACTGCGTCCCGGTCAGACGATAGAACGTGATGAGGTGATACGACTTCTTATATCTTTGCAATATGACAGAAACGATATTGACTTGGACAGAAGTTGTTTTCGAGTAAGAGGCGACGTGCTGGAAATTAATCCGTCGATCGGCGGTGATGTTTTAATTCGTGTTGAATTCTTCGGTGATGAGATTGACAGAATCAGTGAGGTAGACCCCGTAACAGGCAGAGCTGTCTGCACATTGGAGCATGTTGTGATATTCCCGGCTTCGCATTACGTGGTACCGAAGGAAAAGATAAACGCTGCCGTTGAAAATATTAAGGATGAACTGGAAGAGAGAATTACATTTTTCAAAAAGGAAGACAAGCTTGTTGAAGCTCAGCGAATCGCCGAAAGAACCAATTTTGATATAGAAATGCTTCAGGAGACAGGATTCTGTTCCGGAATAGAGAATTATTCAAGACCGTTGTCGGGCAGAAAACCCGGAGAACCTCCCTATACACTTTTGGATTTCTTCGGAGATGACTTCTTGATAATTGTCGATGAATCTCATATGACAATACCGCAAATCGGAGCAATGTCGGTGGGAGACTTCAATCGTAAGAAATCACTTATAGATTATGGTTTCAGACTTCCGTCTGCTATGGATAACAGACCGCTTAGATTTGAAGAGTTTGAAACGAGAATCGATCAGATGATGTTCGTTTCGGCTACCCCCGGCAAGTACGAGCAAGAACATGAACTTCTTAGAACTGAACAGATAATCAGACCCACAGGTTTGCTTGACCCGGAGATTTCAGTGCATCCTGTTGAGGGGCAGATCGATGATTTGATTAAAGAAGTACGTACGGAAATTTCCAACCATAACAAAGTATTGGTAACAACACTGACCAAGCATATGGCCGAGGATCTTACCGATTATTTGAAAGAGGTCGGTATCAGAGTTAAGTATCTGCATTCCGATATTGATACATTGGAACGGGCACAGATAATCCGAGATATGCGTTTGGATGTGTTTGATGTTCTTATAGGTATTAATCTCTTGCGAGAAGGACTGGATATTCCCGAAATTTCGCTTGTAGCGATTCTGGATGCGGATAAAGAGGGCTTTTTGAGATCCGAAACCTCGCTCATTCAGACGGTAGGACGTGCGGCGCGTAATGTCAACGGCAGGGTGATTATGTATGCCGACAATATGACCGACTCAATGAAGCATGCCATAGACGAAACCAACAGAAGAAGGCAGATTCAAAGCAAGTATAATGAAGAGCACGGAATTACTCCCAAGAGTATAGAGAAGAAAGTCAGAGATTTGATCAGCATTTCCAAAGAAATTGCCAAGGATGAGAAGAGATTTGCCAAAGATCCCGAATCGATGAGTAAAGGTGAGATAGAAGCACTTGCCAAGAAAATTGAAAAGGCAATGCGTAAAGCGGCGGCCGAGTTGGATTTCGAAACGGCAGCAGAACTGCGTGATCAGTTATTGGAATTGAAGAGGCAACAAAATGAGTAATATACAACATATCAGAAAAAGAGAATACATCAAGGTAAGAGGGGCTTCCGAACACAACCTGAAGAATATCGATGTAGATATTCCAAGAGATGAATTGGTGGTTGTTACAGGACTTTCGGGTTCGGGTAAATCGTCTTTGGCGTTTGATACAATCTATGCCGAAGGCCAGCGAAGATATATGGAGTCTTTGTCTTCTTATGCCAGACAATTCTTGGGACAAATGGAGAAGCCGAATGTAGAGTCGATAGAAGGACTGTCTCCGGCAATTTCAATAGATCAGAAGGGAACCAACAAGAATCCGAGGTCTACAGTAGGAACGGTTACCGAAATTTATGACCATTTGAGATTGCTGTATGCAAGAATAGGTATTCCGCATTGCCCGAATTGCGGTCGCGAAATCAATAGACAATCCGTAGACCAAATGGTGGACAGAATAATGCGTTTGGAGGAAGGAACCAAGATACAACTTCTTGCACCGGTTGTAAGGGGCAAGAAGGGAATGCATGAGAAAGTCCTCGACAGCGCACAAAGAAGCGGATATGTCAGAGCCGTAATTGACGGAAGTATGTATGAACTTTCCGAGGAAATCGAGCTTGATAAGAATATTAAGCACAATATTGATGTTGTGATTGACAGATTGGTCATTAAGCCCGAAATCGAGGGAAGACTGACAGATTCGGCAGAAGCGGCGATTGCCCTGACGAACGGATTGCTCACGGTTGATGTGATCGGTGGTGAAATGCTTACGTTTAGTACAAGCTTCAGTTGTCCGGATTGTGAAATAAACATATCGGAAATAGAGCCCAGAAGCTTTTCGTTCAATAATCCGTTCGGTGCATGCCCGGAGTGTTACGGACTTGGATATAAGATGGAATTTGATCCGGATTTGATGATACCGGACAAGAATCTGAGCATTACCCAGGGAGCAATTCAGGTTATGGGATGGCAGTCTTCGGCGAAAGAAGGCAGCTTCTCCAACGCAATTTTGCAGGCGTTGGCGCAAAAATATAAATTCAGTCTGGATACACCGTTTAAGAAACTGCCCAAAGATATTCAGAATAAACTGATATACGGTGGCTTCGAAGAGGTCATGGTTCATTATGTGGGTCAAAGAGGTGAGGGTAATTATCCGATTGTGTTTGAGGGTATAGTAGCCAATACTCAAAGGCGATACAAAGAAACCTATTCCGATAGTTCGAAGGCAGAGTATGAAGAATATATGAGATTTTCTCCCTGCCCCGAGTGCCATGGGATGCGACTTAAGCGTGAGGCATTGGCAGTTACCGTTTCGGGTAAAAATATATACGAACTGACACAGATGTCGGTTTTGAAACTTCGCGACTATCTTGAGAAGATGAAACTCAGTAAGCAGCAGGAACTTATCGGTAAACAGGTACTTAAGGAAATCAAGGCAAGAGTCAATTTCCTTATCGAAGTGGGCTTGGACTATCTTTCCCTGAGCCGTGCCACAGCCTCTTTATCAGGCGGCGAGGCGCAAAGAATCAGACTTGCGACACAGATAGGTTCCGGACTTGTAGGCGTTTGCTATATTTTGGATGAACCAAGCATAGGACTTCATCAAAAAGACAATGATAAGCTTTTGAATGCACTTAAGGGATTGCGTGATTTGGGAAATACATTGCTTGTTGTTGAACATGATGAAGATACCATGCTTGCTGCCGACTATATTATCGATGTGGGTCCCAAAGCCGGAGAACACGGAGGTGAAATAGTTGCCTGCGGTACGGCCGATGAGATTATGAAAATGCCCGAATCGATAACCGGTAAGTATTTAAGCGGTGAACTGGCTGTTCCGATTCCGTCTGTACGTCGTAAACCGAAGGCTTATATGACTGTCAAAAAGGCAGCCGAGAATAATCTTAAGAATATTGATGTTAAGATTCCGGTAGGAGTATTTACGTGTGTGACCGGAGTTTCGGGTTCCGGTAAGAGTTCACTTGTAAATGAGATTGTATACAAAAAACTGGCTAAGGAATTAAATCGTGCCAAAGTGATTCCGGGCAAACACGATAAGATAACCGGTATCGAAAATTTTGATAAGGTCATAGACATTGACCAGTCTCCGATAGGAAGGACACCAAGATCAAATCCCGCGACATACACCGGTGTTTTCGACATGATAAGAGAATTGTTTGCTCAAAGTCCGGATGCAAAAGCCAGAGGATATCAAAAGGGACGATTCAGCTTTAATGTTAAGGGTGGACGCTGTGAAGCCTGCGGAGGAGACGGAATAATTAAAATCGAGATGCACTTCCTTCCGGATGTATATGTGCCTTGCGAAGTCTGCAAGGGTAAGCGCTATAACAGAGAAACACTCGAGGTTAAATATAAGGGCAAAAGCATATACGATGTGTTGGATATGACTGTTGAAGAAGCGGTCAAATTCTTTGAAAATGTTCCGAGCATTAAGCGAAAAATAGAAACTTTGAATGATGTGGGCTTATCATATATCAGACTCGGGCAACCCTCTACAACTCTTTCGGGCGGTGAAGCACAAAGAATTAAACTTGCAACCGAATTGAGTAAGAAGAGTACGGGTAATACAATTTACATTCTTGACGAACCTACTACGGGACTTCATTTCTATGACGTTCACAAGCTGGTTGAAATCATACAAAGACTTGTTGACGACGGAAATACGGCACTTGTTATAGAACATAATCTCGATGTAATTAAGTCGGCGGATTACATTATTGATATGGGACCCGACGGAGGAGATCGAGGCGGCACAGTGGTAACGTGCGGTACCCCCGAGGAGATTGCGAAGGTAAAGGAATCCTATACGGGACAATATATTCAGAAAATGTTAAAAAAGGGGAAAAAGAACTAAAGTAATCGCAAAACAATACCGATATATTTATTGGCAGGGACGCACTGTTACGAAGAAAGGATTCGTCAAACAGGATGCGTCCTTTTGTGTCTGCGAAAAGTTTTATACAAACTCCTTTAATAAAGTCCTATTTTAGAGTATACTATTATCGGTAAAAAGGATAAAAATATACTTAACATATATGGGAGGACGCATAAATGCCATCTTACACAGACATAGGAATTGATTTAGGAACTGCGAGTATTCTTGTCTACATCAGAGGAAGAGGAGTTGTTTTGAAAGAACCCTCCGTTGTAGCTTTCGATAGAGATACGAATAAAGTTAAAGCCATAGGAGAAGACGCAAGATTAATGCTTGGTAGAACACCGAGCAATATCGTGGCAGTCAGACCTTTGAGACAGGGTGTTATTTCGGACTATAAAGTAACAGAGCAGATGATGAAGTATTTCATTCAGAAAGCTTTGGGTAAGAAAACTTTCCGTAAACCCAGAATTGCGGTTTGTGTTCCTTCGGGAGTTACCGAAGTAGAAAAGAAGGCAGTTGAAGATGCTACCATGATGGCCGGCGCAAGAGAAGTTTCAATTATTGAGGAACCTATCGCAGCAGCTATCGGAGCGGGAATTGATATATCAAAGCCTTACGGCAATATGATTGTCGATATAGGCGGAGGTACTACGGATATTGCTGTTATATCTTTGGGTGGAACTGTTGTCAGTGCATCAATCAAGGTTGCAGGTGATGACTTTGATGAAGCCCTTGTAAGATATATGAGAAAAAACCACAATTTGCATATAGGTGAAAGAACAGCTGAAGATTTAAAGATCAGAATCGGTACCGCATTTAAAGGAACCAAGACTGAAACCATGGAAGTTAAGGGACGTAACCTTATTACAGGATTACCTAATACGGTTGTTGTTACTTCCGAAGAAACCGAAGAAGCATTAAGAGATGCTGCTTCACAGATAGTAGAAGCAATCCATGGTGTTCTTGAAAAGACACTTCCCGAACTTGCGGCAGATATCGCCGACAGAGGTATTGTCCTTACGGGAGGCGGCAGCCTTTTGAACGGTCTTGAAGAGTTGATTTCGGAAAAGACGGGAATTAACTGTATGACAGCTGAAGATCCTATGACAGCGGTTGCTATAGGAACAGGAAAATACGTCGAGTTCCTTTCGGGCTACCGAGGAGATGTATAAGGAGAATTAAATGGTTAAAGGACTGTATACGGCTTATACCGGAATGATTCAACAAGAGCATAGAATGGATGTGTTGACCAACAATTTGGCTAATGCAGACACTAATGGCTATAAGAAGGAAGGTGCAACCGCACAGTCTTTTGATGCAATGCTTGCATACAAAATCAAGGATTCTTCCGAAGGATATCGTTTGGCTAAACGAATCGGAAAGAATAATCCCGGAGTTAAAATCGGTGAAGGATATACGGACTTTTCACAAGGCCCTTTAAAGGAAACGGGTAACACTTACGATCTTGCTTTGACTGACAAGGGATTTTTCGCAATTGAATTCAAAGATAAACAGGGAGAAACATCGGTCAAATATACTCGTGACGGAAATTTCACAGTGACCGAGGAAGGTTATCTGGTAACGCAGGACGGCGACAGAGTATTAAATCCTGACGGAAAACCTGTTAAGGTTAATACAAATGTAGCCGATACACAGATAAACATAAGCGGTCAGATAATACAGGACGGCAAGGTAGTAGATTCCATTCAAATAGCGGATTTTGAAGACTACAATTATCTCAAGCATTATGGAGAGAATTATTACGAACCCATAGAAGGTGCTGAATTCAAGGAACCTGCCGCTAAAATTTATGCAGGTTTTTTGGAAACTTCCAATATATCGGTAGTGTCGGAAATGGTAGATATGATAACTCTTTCACGTGCGTATGAGAGTAACCAGAAAGTTATTACCACGATTGACGGAACGCTTGATATAGCCGCCAATCAAATAGGCCGTGTTTAGCTTTGAGGGAGGTATAGAGTATGGTTAGATCGTTATGGACTGCTGCAACAGGTATGAATGCTCAGCAGACGAATGTTGATACAATCGCCAACAACTTGGCCAATGTTAATACTACAGGATATAAGGCTCAGGCTGCTCAGTTTAAGTCTCTTTTATATCAAACACTTCAAACAGCAACAACTACAGCTAACGGAGATCCCAAGCCGACTTCTTCACAGGTAGGTTTGGGCGTTAGAAATTCGTCGATAAATTCCGTATTTTCACAAGGCAGTTTGTTGGATTCACAGTCGGATACGGCTTTTGCAATAGAAGGTGACGGATTCTTCGGAATCAAGACAGCCGACGGTGATATACAGTATACCCGTAACGGTGATTTTACATGGGCTACCAACGGTACGGCAGGAATGATGCTGACAACACAGGACGGTCTTCCGGTTGTTGATACAACAGGAAAGGCAATTACGTTGGGCAATCAGTATGTAACAAGCAAGATAACGATTACGGCTGACGGGGATTTGTGTTATCCCGATGCTCAGAATAATCCCAAATCATTGGGAGTAAAGATAGGCGTATATCAGTTTAATAACCCCGGCGGACTTCAAAGAGAAGGTAACGCACTGTGGAAACCCACGGCAGCTTCCGGAGCTCCGCTAAATGAGGCTACCAACAAGAATGTACAGAAGTCGCGTGTTGTTCAGGGCTACCTGGAAGGCTCAAATGTTCAGGTTGCAACGGAAATGGTTAATCTGATAGTTGCTCAAAGAGCTTATGAAATGAATTCAAAGGCTATTACAACGACGGATGAAATGATGCAGACAGCCAATAATCTTAAGCGATAGCAGGAAATAGACCATGATGGATGTTAATACAATTACAGAAGCATATATGGATCAGATGGCCAATCAGAATACTTCTGCGACCAAACTGTCTCAGAAACTGGAAGCATCCGACTATTCCAAAGCATCGGAAGATGAATTGCTTAAAGTCTGCAAGGATTTTGAGAGCTATTTCCTTGAACAGGTGTTTAAGGGAATGCAAAAGACAGTAGATTGCTTCAAAGAAGAGGGAGCTCAGTCCAATTATACGGAAAGTATGCTGGGATTCTTTAAGGATGAGACCATCCAGGAACTGGCATCACAATCTACCGAAAAGAACGGATTGGGACTTGCTCAGACTCTTTATGAGCAAATGAAAAGAAATTACGGTTTATAGATTTATTAGATGGAAACAATCACCGGTTATATCGACCACATTATTTTCCAAAACGAAGAAAATTCATATGCTGTTCTCGCCCTGGTCACAAGCGACCGGGACGAGCTTATTTGCGTGGGAACTTTCCCCGGAGTGGATGAAGGAATTTCCCTGGAACTGGAAGGTGAATATGTTAATCATCCAAGTTACGGCAGACAGTTTAAAGCACATTCCTTTAAGGAAGTGGTTCTGCAGGATGTGCTTTCGATAGAACGCTATTTGGGTTCGGGAGCAATCAAGGGCGTCGGGGAGGCTCTTGCAAGACGTATTGTCAAGAAGTTCGGAGATGATACCTTAAGAATAATGGATGAAGAACCTGAGCGACTTGTTGAAATTAAGGGAATAAGCGAGCGAATTGCCAGACAGATAGCATCGCAGGTTTTTGAGAAGCGGCGCCTCAGAGATGCTTTTATATTTTTACAAAGATACGGAATAAGTAATAAGCTTGCGGTAAAAATATATGATGAGTATAAAGAAAGACTGTATTCTGTAATCGAGCAAAATCCGTATCAACTGGCAGAGGATATATCGGGTGTAGGATTCAAAATCGCCGATGAAATCGCTCAAAAGGTTGGCATAAGTGCTTCTTCTGAGTATCGTGTTCGATGCGCGGTACTTTATGAATTGTCAAATGCTGCGCAGGAAGGAAATACGTATTTGCCGAAAGATATGCTGATTCAAAGATGTATATCTTTGCTCGGATTATCCTATGATGATATTTCGCCTTTGATTGACAATCTGATAGTTGATAAGAAATTGGTTAAAAAGGGTGAGAGTATATATTTATCCCACTACTACTATGCGGAACTTTCGTGCGCAAGAATGCTGTTTGATTTGGATATTTCCATGGATGAGGAAGATGTGCTAAAGGAAATGCCAAGAATCGAAAGTGTGATTGAAACTGTCTCCAAAGAGGAAGGGCTATGCCTTGACGAACTTCAAAAGAGGGCGGTTGTTGAATGCGTCAGACACGGAATAACCATAGTATCCGGTGGCCCGGGAACAGGCAAAACCACGACAATCAATACCATTATCCGATTTTTTGATGAAGAGGGAATGGATATTCTCTTAGCGGCCCCTACGGGACGTGCAGCCAAAAGGATGCAGGAAGCTACGGGTTATGAGGCCAGGACGATACATAGATTACTTGAAGTGAGTAAGAATCAAAGCGAGGATGATACCAGAACATATTTCGAGCGTAACAGCGAGAATCCGCTGGAAGCTGATGTGATAATAATTGATGAAATGTCGATGGTTGATATCAATCTGTTCAGGGCCTTACTGGACGCGGTAAGTGTCGGCACGAGACTTGTTATGGTAGGAGATGTTGACCAGCTTCCTTCGGTAGGTCCGGGGCAGGTGCTCAAAGATATAATCGATTCGCAACAATTTAACGTGGTTATGCTTGAAAAAATATTCAGACAGTCGGGTGAATCGGATATTGTTGTGAATGCGCACAGAATTAATCGTGGCCTGGAAATTTCACTGGATAATAAAAGCCGGGATTTCTTCTTCTTGGAGAGGAATGATGCGAACGTTATCTATAAACATATGGTGCAGTTGATAACCGAAAAACTGCCAAAGTATGTCGAAGCAAGTTCTTTTGATATACAGGTTCTTACCCCCATGCGCAAAGGAATGCTGGGTGTTGAAACCCTGAACGGTATACTTCAGCAATATCTTAATCCTCCGGATGCTCAAAAAGCCGAATATGAATATGCGGATAAACTGTTTCGCGAAGGCGATAAGGTAATGCAGATTAAGAATAACTATCAGATTACATGGGAAATAGTCGGTTTTCACGGAATAAAGATAGACGAAGGTCAGGGAGTTTACAACGGTGATACCGGAATAATCAAAATGATTGACCGATACAGTCAAACAGTGACTGTGATGTATGACGAGAATAAGCGGGTTGATTATGCCTTTTCAAATTTGGATGAACTTGAATTGGCATATGCCGTAACGGTGCATAAATCCCAGGGCTCGGAATATCCTGCCGTAATCATACCGATTCTGTCGGGTCCCAGAATGTTGTTTAACAGGAATCTGCTCTATACAGGGGTAACAAGGGCCAAGAAGTGTGTCACAATATTGGGAAGCAGGGAAACGCTGACAGAAATGATTCATAACAAAAGGGAGAATGACAGATTCAGCGGATTGCGCAACAGAATTGTTGAGGTAAGCGGAATTGAGAATAATTGATGCGGTATCCGATTTGCTCTATCCAAGACGCTGTGTGGTGTGTGATGAGGTAATTAAATTCGGAAGGAAATACACCTGCGAAGAGTGTGCTTCGAAAATTGTATATATCAAAGAACCGTTTTGCCTAAAATGCGGTAAGGCACTGGCAAAAGGGGCGACGCAGGAATATTGCGGTGATTGTGCCAAAATCAGGCACGAGTATATCTGCGGAGGCGCGGCATTGGATTACGGAAGCGTTGCAGACTCCATGTTTAGGTTCAAGAATAAAGGGCGGGAGGAATATGCCGAATTCTATGCCAAGGCCATTTATGAGGTTAAGAAGGAATTTATCGAGTCAATACATCCGGATGCGCTTGTTCCTGTGCCTATTCACAGAACCCGGTTGGCCCAAAGAGGATATAATCAGGCATACCTCATAGCCAGAGAATTGTCTAAACTTTCAGAAATTCCCGTAAATTCGAAGCTGATAGAGCGTGTGAAAAAGACGGATCCGCTCAAAAATCTCGGACATTCGCAACGCCAAAATAATTTGAAAAAGGCTTTCAAAATAACCTCTGATGATGTAAAATTAAAGACAATTATAATTATTGATGACATATATACTACCGGTAGCACAATAGACGAAATTGCGCGAACAATACATGAGAAGGTAAATTGCAAAATCTATTTTTTGACGGTGACTATCGGAAGAGGTATATAGAATGGAGGGAGCAATATGAACGTTAAGAACTGTCGTAAGTGTGGTAAGATGTTCAACTATGCATTCGGACCGATAATTTGTCCGGATTGTATAAGTTCGCAGGAGGAATTGTTCCAAAAAGCGAAGAAATATGTTCAGGATAATCCCGGATGTGATATTCAGGAACTTTCCGAAAACGTTGAGGTAGAAATCCAGCAGATTAAACAGTGGATACGAGAAGAAAGATTACAGTTTGCGGAGGATTCTCCGATCAGAATAGCATGTGAATCGTGCGGATGTATGATTCGTTCGGGAAGATACTGTGATGCATGTAAGAATAACGTATCAAACGGTTTGAAGGATGCATTCGGAATGAATAAACCGGCTCCGGAACCGGTAGTAAAGAAGAGAGAGTCTGACGGAAATAAGATGCGTTTCTTATAAGCCGTTGAGGAAGAAATGATTAATGAAGAAAAGGTCATTCTGATGACCAAATTAGCAGCATTTGAAAAAAATAAAGGCAAGAAAGATATGGCAATCCTTAATTACTTTAGAGGTGATTATATAGGATTTAAGGTGCTGAAAGCGGTTTTGGCAGCCACCATATCTTTTATTGCTGTTTTTGTGCTGTATTTATTTTACAACTTTGAAACCATTATGGCCGATATTTACAAGATGGATCTTGTCGAAGCAGGCAAGGGAGTTATTGTGATATATCTGGTTGTTGTCGGTGCTTATGCGGTTGTTGTATATGCTGTTAACACCCATAGATATTCTAAAGCTAAGAAGGAGTTGAAGGAGTACTATTCCAATCTGAAGCGATTGGAAATATTGAACTCCAAATAGGAAAATAAAATGGCGAATTTGTTAGTAATTAAACAGTACATTACCAATTTCATCGGAAAGTACGAAGTGTATCTTAAACCCTTGGGCAAGTTTTTGCTGGCCATGGTGGCATTTATTACCATCAATGCCAAACTCGGATATATGCAGAAGATTGACAATTTTTCGATTGTTTTGATAGCTGCCTTGATGTGTTCGTTCATGCCGATGAACTTTATAGTTCTTTTGTCGACGGTGTTTATTATTCTTCATATGTATGCGCTGTCTTTGGAGTGCGCGATAGTTGTATTGGTTTTGTTCGTAATACTGTTCCTGCTGTATTTTGGATTGTCTCCGAAGGATTCGGTAGTTGCAATACTTACTCCGGTGTTAACTTCTATGGGAATTCCTTACATTATGCCGGTTGCAATGGGACTTATTGGCGGACCTACATCTGCGGTATCAATAGGTTGCGGAGTAATAGCCAGCTTTGTTCTTAAAACAATCAGTGCAAATGCAACGGCTTTGGTTGGTATGGAAACAGAGGATATGACAGCCAAACTCAGATTCATTATTGACGCTGTATTAAATAATAAAATAATCATTCTTTTGGTTATTTCATTTGCGATAACATTGCTTGTTGTTTATTTTGTAAGACAGCTTTCAATTGATTTTTCGTGGCCTATAGCAATCGGAGCGGGCGCAATAATAGATGCCATTATTGTTTTGGTCGGAGATCTGGCAATGGACTCATCGGTATCGATTGCAGGTCTTTTGATAGGTACGATTCTTGCCATAGGAACAGGCTTTGTGATTCAGTTCTTTAAGTTCAATGTCAATTATGTTAAGACGGAGAAAGTTCAGTTTGAAGATGACGATTACTACTATTATGTGAAGGCGGTTCCCAAGAGAACAGTACCGGTACCTACACGAAATGTTAAGAAAATTAACTCTGCCAAGAAAAGCGGTGTGAGAAGACAATAGATTTGATTTTGTGAAGCGGGAAATATATGAGTAAGACTATTGAGCTTGTACAAACATACCTGTCGAGAATGACAAGTATCAGAATAGCCGACATAGTTGAAATTATCATAATTGCCTTTTTGATTTACCATCTTTTGCTTTGGATTAAAAATACCAAGGCATGGTCGTTGCTTAAGGGAATTTTGGTGATTGCTGTATTTGTAATGATTGCTTACTATTTTGAGATGAATACAATCTTGTGGATAGTGAACAATCTGTTTTCTGTTGCCTTGGTTGCGATTGTTATTATTCTGCAACCCGAACTCAGACGGGCGATTGAAGAAATAGGCAGGAAGAATTTTATTTCTTCTATTTTTCCGTTTGCGGAGATTTCAAGAAGCGGAGTATCCGAGGGGTTGTTTTCCGACAGAACGATAACGGAAATTGCACGTGCCTGCGTTGAGATGGGTAAGGTTAAAACAGGAGCTCTCATAGTTATAGAACAGAATGAGTCTTTGGCAGAATACGAAAGAACGGGTATTGATGTTGATGCCATAGTTACAAGTCAATTACTGATTAATATATTTGAACATAATACGCCCCTGCATGACGGTGCGGTTATAGTGCGCGGAAACAGAATTACATCCGCAACCTGTTATCTTCCGTTAAGTGACAATTTAATGTTGAGTAAGGATTTGGGTACCAGGCATCGTGCCGGTATCGGTATCTCCGAAGCGACAGATTCGATGACGGTAATTGTGTCGGAGGAAACGGGAAAGATAAGCGTTGCGTATGGAGGAAAGCTGACCAGGAACCTTGACGGAGAATCGCTCAAGGAGCAGTTGCGACTGATTCAGAATAAGACCGATGCTCAGAATGCTTCAAAGAAACATTTTAAGTGGAAAGGCAGGTCTAAGAATGAAAAATAAACTTACTTCAAATCTTGGCTGGAAGCTGGTATCCCTTATAGTTTCGATTATTCTGTGGCTTGTGGTTACGACTGTCAGCAATCCGGCTGTTACGCAGGCATACTATAATGTTCCGGTCAAATTGGTTAATACCGAAAAAATAACGGATGCCGGAAGAGTATTTGAGGTGTTGGAAGGAACGAATGTTATTCCCAAGGTAACGGTTAAAGCGCCTCACTCTGTTATTTCCGAATTAAAATCGGAAAATATTGTTGCAACAGCCGATGTTAATGACATTAGTAGTTTGGATACAATTTCGATTAACCTTCATACATCGATTTATCAAGATCAGATAACATCTATCAAGGGTAGCATAGATACGGTTAAACTTGATATTCAAAATAAGAAGACGAAGACACTTGCAATAACGGCCGATGTTGGCGGTAACCTTCCGGATGGCTATATGATAGGTGATTTTAATATGGATCAGAACCTTGTCAGGATTACGGGACCGGAAACGGTTATCGACTCTGTGACCAGTGCAAGAGTGTCGGTTGATGTATCGGGATTCAATACGGATATTGCGACGAATGCAGAAGTCAAGTTGTATGATTCCGAAGAAAAGCCGATAAGTGATGAGTCGATTACGCAGAATGTCAGAACTGTTGAGGTTGATGTGACAATTCTTCAAAGCAAAGAGGTTCCTCTGGTTGTTCAGACATTCGGAGATCCTGCTCCGGGATACTGCGCAACAGGAGTAATCGAAAAGAGTAAAGAGACGGTTGTTGTTTTGGGAGAAGAAAAAACGCTTGAGCCAATAACTCAGATAGAAATACCTAAAGAGACCGTAAACATTACTGACCAGAAAGAAAATTATGTTGTTTCACTTAACTTGAAGAATTATCTTCCTGATGGAGTTACATTGGTATCACCGAATGACGCCATGGTAGATGTAACGGTTTATATTGAACCGGAATCAACCAAACATGTAGGCTTGGAAAACGGTGACGTGGAAATTGTGAATGTACCTGAAGGATATAAAGCCACGATTGGCATGAATGACGGAACAATGGTGGATCTTGTAGGACTTTCGGTTAATCTTTCGACCGTTACGAAATCAAGCATGAACCCGATCGTGGATTTGGAGCAGTGGAAGAACGAGATGGGTTTTGATGAGATTAAGGAAGGCTTCTACAGTGCAAAAGTTATCTTCACGCTTCCGAATAGTGTGAGGGTGGTTGATCCGATAGTTGTAACGCTCCATATCGTTAAAGAAGAATAAACGGAATACTTGAGAATAAAACGAAAAGATGTTATAGTTAACACGATGAAACTTATTTGGAGGAATAAAGTATGGTTAGTCAGAAGGTGATAATCAAGAATCCTACAGGCTTACACCTTAGACCGGCTGGAATTTTGTGTAAGGAAGCGATGCAGTTCAAGTCGCTTATTACATTTTCATTTAAAGGAAATACAGCTAACGCAAAGAGTGTCCTGAGCGTCTTGGGCGCATGTGTTAAGTGCGGTGATGAGATTGAATTTGTGTGTGACGGAGAAGATGAAGAAGAGGCTCTTAGCACATTGGTTAATGCCATAGAAAACGGATTGGGTGAATAGTAAGATTCGTATTCGAAAATAAACCCCTTGGGTTCAACCGAACTCAAGGGGTTTATTTTATTTTGCTACCAGTGAAGTACCGTCTACCGTAAATGAATCACCGTCTTCCAAAATAAGAACCATGGTCTTACCGGTATTCAGTTTAATTTCTTCGCCGTTATCATCGTAATATCTTGTTGCACTGTAGTCTGATACCTTTTCCCAGGTGATGTGGATGCCCTTGCCGTTGGTAAAGAAGTATCCGTCTTTGGTGGTATCGTGAACCTGAAATGCGAGGTAACCTTTTTGGTCTCGTATTTCGTGATATGTGTTTTGAACAATTATGTTCTTAAATGAGAGCTGTTCATTGTTTTCGATATCGATATGAGGACCGTCAGAACTTCCGGACAAGCTCTGATATCGATCGTACAATCCGGTTTCTTCGTTGTAAAGGAAGTAACAATTGGTTACCGGATAAGCCTTTGACATATCGATTTTCTGAGCCGAAATGGATTTGTCATATTGCTCCAGCGTATTTGGCTCTTTGACCGGCGCGAATAAATAGTGTTGAGGGTCCGCATAGTTCTTGCGATACTCCTTGGGATATCCGAATTTATCGATAGCCCTTTCAATTTGATCGGCTGACGTGAAAACATTGTCCGTGGAATTCTTAGCAGAATCCCTGGTGAAGTAATCACTTTTGGTATCGTTCAAAAGATTAATGTTCTGAGTGTCGTCTCTTGCAATCATTTCGTCGATGTAGAAAGGTCCGCCGTAATGAACAAGAATTGCGTCCCATTCAAATGACCAACAAATGAAATAGTCGCGCGCACTTCTTACATTTCCCAACTTGGGAATGTCTTCCCAGTCTTCGAAAATTCCCATCAGTCTGGTCATACTTCCTTCCACATTGCATTCATAAAGAACGGATGCCTTGGAAAGTCCCGAGTGGCTTGCAGTGCTTGAATTCGGAATCATTACCGCCACAGGTCGCGTGTTGTTGATATCTTCATCAATCCACTCGTTGGTTATTCTGCTCCTCACCATGCCGTCTTCCGGGGGAGTATCTTCATCAACGGTATTGACAACAACTTCATCCGAGGAAGATTCCGAACTGCTTTCGGGAATTGCCTCGACATTGACGGAAGGGGTATCGACCCCGTCCTTGCCACAGGCCGAAAAGACCAATGCAGCGCCTATAATTAACGATGATATAAGTGTACGTTTTTTCATCGGCAGAATCTCCTTACTAAACAGACAAATTATACCACAATATTTAGTTGCGGTCACTAAGAAAAGCCATTTATATTGTGGTTTGAGACATTGCCCAAATAGTTATTTAGTGCTTGTAGAATATACCCTAAAATAGTAAAATAAATAATGATTGCATAAAATTGGGAAAGGTATGGCCAAAAATATGAAGAAGATAATTATTACAGGTTGCAACGGACAGCTGGGAAGAGCCATGAATATTGAGCTTGCACCACATTCCGATTTGGAACTGATCAATACCGATGTTGCGGAACTTGACATTACCAAGATAGATGAAGTTGTCAATTTCGTCAGAGAGGTCAAGCCATATGCCATTGTTAATTGCGCGGCATACACGGCAGTCGACAAAGCTGAATCGGATTGGGATTTAGCTTATAAGATTAATGCGATAGGACCAAGAAACTTAAGTATTGCAGCGAGCGATGCGAATGCCAAGCTGATTCATGTCTCTACGGATTACGTATTTGACGGTAACGCTTCGGTTCCTTATGTTGAATTTGACAGGCCCAATCCTCAGGGCGCTTACGGCAAGACCAAACTGGAGGGTGAGAATTTTGTTAAGCAGTTTGCCAACAGGTTTATGACTTTTAGAACCGCATGGCTGTACGGTGACGGAAAAAACTTCGTTAAAACAATGCTGCGACTTTCCGAAGATCACGATGAGGTCAAGGTTGTATATGATCAGGTGGGTTCACCTACTTCCGCAACCGAACTTGCGAAGGCAATTGTTTCTCAAATGTTTACCGACAACTACGGTACATTCCATGCAACGTGTGAAGGAAGTTGTTCCTGGGCAGACTTTACCAAAGAGATATACCGCCTTGCGGGTAAGACCACCAAGGTTACACCGATAACGGCCAAGGAGTTTGGCGCCGCAGCACCAAGACCGGCATTTTCTATATTGGAAAACTATATGCTAAAGCTTACATCGGATTATATGTTTGCCGATTGGCATGACGCAATTGAAGTATATATGAAAAACATGAAATAGAAATTTGAAAGGAAAAGATAATGAATAACAAAGTAGCACTCATTACAGGAATTACAGGTCAGGACGGTTCGTACCTGGCGGAGTTTTTGCTTGAGAAGGGTTATGAGGTACACGGCCTTGTAAGAAGACACAGTATTTCAAACACAGCAAGAATCGATCATATAATTAATTCGGATTACAACAATGTTAAGTTCTTCTTACACTATTCGGATACGACGGATTCAAGTAATCTTATGAGAATAATCGGAGAGATAAGACCTACCGAGGTATACAATCTTGCAGCACAGTCGCATGTAGGTGTATCTTTTGAGGTTCCCGAGTACACGGCCGAAGCTACGGGTGTCAGCACACTGAAGCTTCTTGAAGCCATCAGAGTCAACGGTGGAAACTGCAGATACTATCAGGCTTCAACCTCGGAATTGTTCGGTGGAATCCCCGAGACGGCACCTCAGTCGGAGAAAACTCCTTTCTATCCCAAGAGCCCTTACGGTGCGGCTAAGTTGTATTCATACTGGATTACCGTTAACTACAGGGAAAGTTACAATATGTTTGCCTGTAACGGAATCCTCTTCAACCATGAATCACCAAGAAGAGGCGAGAATTTCGTTACACGAAAGATTACTCTTGCAATTGCAAACATAATAGCCGGTAATCAGGAGAAGTTGTCTTTGGGTAATATGAATGCCAAACGTGACTGGGGATTTGCCGGTGATTATGTTAAAGGTATGTGGATGATGCTTCAGCAGGATAAGCCGGATGACTTTGTGCTCGCTACCAATGAGACACATACTGTCAGAGAATTTGTCGAAGAAGCTTTCAAACAGCTTGGAATTAAGATTCGCTGGGAAGGCGAAGGCGTCAATGAAAAGGGTTATGATGATGCTACGGGAAGACTGCTCGTAGATGTCAATCCGGAGTTCTACAGACCTGCGGAGGTTGAATTCCTTTGGGGTGATTGCACCAAGGCCGAGAAAACTCTCGGATGGAAGAGAGATGTGGATTTTAAGAAGCTCGTTGAAATGATGATGGATTCTGATATGAAGACCATTGCTAAAATGAGCTGTGCCGAATACAAAGAATCAAATAAGTAATTATGATATCCGTTGCCTTAATTTGGCTATACATGTTAATAACGTGCTTTTGCTCGGGATTCTTTATCGTGGGAATCTGTTCAAGAGGATGCACTCGAAAATATGAATGCAGATATTTTGCTTCGTATCTTTTGGCAGGATTCGGATTTGTTACCGTCTATTCCGAAATTTTCAGTCTTTTCGGGAAGGTTTCTTTGATTGCCAATGTGATTATTTCGGTATTTTCACTATGCATTGCGTATGTAATGCGTAAAGATATGCGTCGGTGTTTTTTAAGATTACGTCAAACGATATCTTTACCGAAAGCGATAACGGCAGTTGCGCTGTTCATACTTATGGCGTATGGGACTTCACACGGACTGATGCACTATGATTCGGACCTGTATCATGCACAAAGCATAAGATGGATTGAAGAATACGGTGTAATAAAGGGATTGGGAAATCTTCATACGCGCCTTGCGTATAACTCGGCTTCGTTCTGCATATCGGCATTATACAGTATGAAGTTTTTGGGTACGCAGTCCTTTCATGCATGTGCGGGCTTTTTGGCTTATGTTATATGCCTGTTGTGCACGGAGAAATTCGGCAAAGACAGTCTGGCAGATTTTAGATTGTCGAATGTTGCCGGAATCGTTTCAGTATATTATGTTCTTACAATATTTGACGAAATGCTCTCGCCGGCGTCGGATTACTTCATGGTGCTGATGGCCTTTGCGGTGGTTATATTGTTTTTGGAATTGCTGGAATCCAAGGAAGATAATCCCGAACCGTTCGCAATGCTGTCGATTTTATGTGCGGTAATACTAAGCATTAAGGTATCGGGTGCGTTACTGATACTATTGGCGGTGTATCCGATTGTGATGTTCGCCCAAAAGAAAAAGATTGGTCGAATCTTATTCTATTCGGTTACAGGAGTTGTTACGATACTCCCGTTTGTTATAAGAAACGTGATATTATCGGGATATTTGCTTTATCCGTTCCCGAGTATCGATATATTTGATTTTGATTATAAGATGCCATATTTCGTGGCTGAATTTGATTCGCATGAGATTCAGGTATACGGAAGAGGATATTCCGATGTCGGGCGTTATGGTGAATCGATAAGTGCCTGGATAGGCGACTGGTTCAAATCGTTGGATATCGTGAACAAAATCTCGTTTGCGGCAGGTCTTTTGGGAATAGTGATTCTTATTGCGATAATAGTACGAAGAATCGTGAAGAAGAATCGTGAAGAAATCGGAGAACTGCTTGTGCTGTGTGTGATTAATATTTGTTTTGCTTTTTGGATGCTGACGTCTCCGAACATCAGGTACGGATGTGTATTTTTGTACCTGGCACCGGCACTTACAATCGGATATCTGTATGGAAAAACTCTGAAAAGAATTGACAGGGGAAGAATTTTTACGGCCTGTTTGATTCTGCTTATCGGATATAAAGCAATTATGTTCGGGACGTATTTCGTCAAGGACTTTTCGCTTGATAATATCGTTTGGCAGCAGGATTACGGTGAATATGAGGTTGCCGATAAAGATGTTAACGGTATCAGGTTTTATTATGCCAAGGAGGGTGACCGGGTCGGGTATTATCCGTTCCCATCGCTACCTGTCAATAATGAAATCAAGCTTGTGTCAGATGAATTAAAAGATGGGTTTTTACCAAGTGACCATCAATAAAATAAAGAGGTGAATGACATTGAACAAGAATGACAAAATTTATGTTGCGGGACATCGCGGTCTGGTAGGAAGTGCGATTGTCAGATCATTGGAAAGACAAGGATACACCAATGTGATAGGAAGAACCCACAAGGAACTTGACCTTACCAATCAAGCTGCGGTGGATGAATTCTTCAAGACCGAAAAACCTGATGTGGTTGTCCTTGCTGCTGCAAAGGTAGGAGGCATTAATGCCAACAATACAACTCCGGCAGAGTTTGCTTACATCAACATGCAGATACAGTGCAACGTGATTGACTGCTGTCACAGATATAAAGTTAAGAAACTGCTCTTCCTCGGAAGCACATGTATTTATCCCAAGATGGCGCCACAACCCATACCGGAAGATGCACTTTTGACAGGACCTTTGGAGCAGACCAACGAAGCTTATGCGATAGCGAAGATTTCGGGACTTGAGATGTGTAAGTTCTATAAGAGACAGTACGGTGATGATTTCATCAGCTGTATGCCGACCAATTTGTACGGACCTCATGATAATTACGATTTGAGCGGTTCGCATGTTATGCCTGCCATGATAAGAAAATTCCATGAGGCAAAGGTTAACAACCTGCCCACGGTTGAATTGTGGGGAACGGGTACTCCGCTTCGTGAGTTTTTGTATGTTGACGATATGGCGGATGCATGTGTATTTTTGCTTGAAAATTATTCGGGTGAACAGCATGTCAATATCGGCACCGGCGTTGAAATTACAATCAAGGAACTTGCCGAAACGGTTAAGAAAACTGTAGGATACGAGGGCGAAATTGTTTGGAATAAAGATATGCCGGACGGAACTCCTCGAAAACTTACGGATGTAACCAAGCTTCACAATTTGGGATTCAAACACAAAGTCGATCTTGAAGAGGGTGTTAAGCTTGCTTATGAATGGTTTAAAGATAATGTAGATAACGCAAGAATGTAGGAGGATAAACAAGTGGTTAAGGTGCTTGAGAACGGCGCATATTTGGTTAACGGCAGCCAAATTGTAGAAGATAAGGGGCAGGCCTTGGAAGAGGTTAAGAGCCTCACGGGAAAGACGGTTTTAAAGGATGAAGCTAAAAAGAATACAATAGCTTACGGAATTTTGGAATCGCACAATACATCCGGCAACATGGATAAGCTTAAGATTAAGTTCGATAAGCTGACCAGCCATGACATCACATTTGTCGGAATTATTCAAACAGCCAGAGCTTCGGGATTGGAGAAATTCCCCATTCCTTACGTTTTGACCAATTGCCATAATTCGCTTTGTGCTGTCGGAGGAACAATCAACGAAGATGACCACATGTTTGGACTTACATGCGCCAAGAAATACGGCGGTGTATATGTTCCGCCTCATCAGGCAGTAATTCATCAATTTGCAAGAGAAATGCTTGCAGGCGGCGGAAAGATGATTTTGGGTTCCGATTCTCATACCCGTTACGGTGCTTTGGGTACCATGGCTATGGGTGAAGGCGGTCCGGAACTTGTTAAGCAGCTTTTGAACCAGACATATGATATTAATATGCCCGGCGTAGTAGCAATTTATCTTACGGGAGAACCTAAAAGAGGCGTAGGTCCTCAGGACGTTGCGCTTGCCATTATAGGCGAGGTGTTCTCTACGGGATATGTCAAGAATAAGGTAATGGAATTCGTAGGCCCCGGAGTTTCATCGCTGAGTGCCGATTTCAGAATCGGTGTGGATGTAATGACTACCGAAACAACGTGTCTTTCTTCAATATGGAGAACTGATGATAAGGTTAAGGAATTCTACGATATTCACGGAAGAAGCAATGATTACAAGGAACTTAATCCCGGTGAAGTTGCATATTATGACGGTGTGATAGAGATTGATTTGTCAACAATCGATCCCATGATAGCTATGCCGTTCCACCCGTCCAACACATATACCATCGATGAAGTAAATGCCAATCTTTCGGATGTTCTTCATGATGTGGAGCAAAGAGCCCTGGTATCTTTGGACGGCGCGGTTGAATATTCTCTTAAAGATAAGGTGAAGGACGGTTCGTTCTATGTGGATCAGGGAATAATAGCCGGTTGTGCCGGAGGCGGATTTGAAAATATATGTGCGGCAGCAGATATTTTGAAGGGTAAATATATAGGTTCCGACGGATTTACATTAAGCGTATATCCGGCTTCTATGCCTGTGTATATGGAGCTTATTAAGAACGGATGTGCAGCTTCTATTATGGAAACGGGTGCGGTATTGAAGACGGCATTTTGCGGACCTTGCTTTGGAGCAGGCGATACTCCGGCCAATAATGCGTTCAGTATCAGACACTCTACAAGAAACTTCCCTAACAGAGAAGGTTCCAAGCTTCAGAACGGACAGATTTCGTCAGTTGCCCTTATGGATGCACGTTCTATTGCGGCAACGGCTGCCAATAAGGGTAAACTCACACCGGCAACTGCTTTCGACGGTGATTTTGGTGTATATCAGTACCATTTCGACGAAAAGATATATGCAAACAGAGTATTTGACTCCAAGGGAGTTGCCGATCCGAATCAAGAAATTCAGTTTGGTCCGAATATTAAGGATTGGCCGAAGATGACTTCACTTCCGGAAAACATTGTGCTTAAGGTGGTTTCGGAAATTCACGATCCGGTTACAACCACTGATGAACTTATCCCTTCCGGAGAAACTTCTTCTTTCAGATCAAATCCTCTCGGACTTGCCGAGTTTACGTTGTCAAGAAAGGATCCTAAATATGTCGGACGTGCCAAAGAAGTCAGAAAGGCACAGGAACTGTTGATGGAAGGTAAATGTCCCGGAGAAGAAATTTCGGAACTTAAGCCGGTAATGAATACAATAAAGTCTGTATTTACCGAAGTCGGAAAGGATAATATCGGATTTGGATCAACCATATTTGCGGTTAAACCCGGAGACGGTTCTGCAAGAGAACAGGCTGCATCATGCCAGAAGGTACTTGGCGGATGGGCCAATATCGCCAATGAGTACGCAACCAAGAGATATCGTTCAAATCTTATTAACTGGGGTATGCTTCCGTTCTTGATTAAGGAAGGAGAACTTCCGTTTAAGAATTTGGACTATATCTTTATCCCCGGAATCAAAAAGGCGGTAGAAGATAAGACGGAAGTAATTAAGGCATACAAGGTGAATGGTGACAAACTCGAGGAGTTTGCCCTGACTCTCGGTGAGATGACCGATGAGGAACGTCAGATTATCCTTAAAGGATGTCTGATAAATTACAACAGAGTGTAAGAGGAGATATCATGATTGAATGTCCCGGATGCGGAGGAAATCTGAAATTTGATATTGCTCTTCAAAAGATGCATTGCGCATTTTGCGGTAATAACTATGATCCGTATGATTTCGATGCAAAGGATTCCGACGGTAAAATTGTCGAGGATTACGAAACGACCATTTATACGTGTGCGGAATGTGCGGGTGAAATAGAAAGTACCGAAGAGAGTATCACGGGTGTGTGCCCGTTTTGCGGTGCCAATACGATATTCTATTCAAGAATAAGTTCGGAATTGCGTCCCAATTATCTGATTCCCTTTAAGGTAACGAAAGAAACTTGTAAAGAAAACTATTTGAAAGCTGCCAGAAAGGCTTTGTTTCTTCCCAAGGAGTACAAAAATAAAGACTATATTGATGGCTTCAGAGGCATATACATGCCTTATTGGTCGTACAATATAGAACAAAAGGGCAGAAGCTATGTTATGGGAGAGAAGTCTCACAGACAGGGTGATTATGTTTATCATGATCATTTCAGACTGGGCGGAGATGCGGATTCTTACTATCACGGAATTACGTACGATGCTTCAAGCTCTTTCTCGGATGATATTTCGGAAAGAATTGCCCCGTTTGATGTTAAACAGGGTCAGCCGTTTACGGCCGGATATTTGAGTGGCTTTTATGCTGATACGGCCGATGTTGATTCGGAAACTTATCATTCGGAAGTTTTGGATTTTGCCAGAGAGAATACTTATAAAAAAATATCCAAAATACCCGAATTCAGAAGTTATCGTATAGAAAAAAAATCAAGCAATGACAAGTTGAACAACAAACTGCAAAAAACAGACAGAACGTTGTTCCCTGTTTGGTTTATGTCGTATCGATATAAAGACAGAGTGGCATATGCTACGGTTAACGGTCAAACAGGAAAAGTAGCTGCGGATTTTCCGATAGATATCAAGAAATACCTTGGATTCTCGGCTGTTTTGGCGGCATTGCTTTTCGTTGTCATGAATTTCTTTATTGTTATGAAACATACGACACTGACATTTTGGTCGGCTGTTTTGTCGGTTATAGTGCTGATACTTTATTTGATTGAAAGCTACGAAATCAGTAACCGTGACAGCATGAGTGACGATAAAGGCTATAATAGCGGAAAGAAGAAAAAGAAAAAGTCTTCGAAGGGAACATATAAGCCGATGCCGATACTGGCCTGTATTACAGGTGCGGCAATTTCGGCGATAGTGTGGTTCAGCGATACGATATATGACTATGTTCATTACGGAGCCTCAATTGTATCGAGTATTTGTGTTGTAATAGCTTTGACATTCTTAATCAGAGACTTCAATGTTCTTGCAACAAGACGTTTACCTCAGTTCGATAAGAAAGGAGGAGACGATGAAGCATAATATTATTAAGCAAATTGCAGTATCAACGATATTGTCGGTGATTTTAACTGCAGGAGTTACATTGACGTCATTTGCCTATGAAAGCGAGGAGGTTTGGGGAACTCAAAATGAAGAGACAGGTTATTATGCGTATATCGACGATGCGGCAGACCTTCTGAACTATGATGAGGAAGAGAAATTGGTGGCATTGATGGAACCGTGTACGGTACACGGACATATAGGTCTTGTTACGATAGACAGTAATCCTTACTACGATACGGAAGAATTTGCCAATGATTACATCATTTCCAATTTCGGTGCATATACTTCAGGTACGGTACTTGTCATTGATATGGATAACAGATTGCTTACAATCTGGTCCGACGGAGACAATCTTAATAAGGTAACCCAATCGATGGGAACGGTTATCACGGATAACATATATGAGGATGCCAAGGCAGGCAATTATTATAGATGTGCATCCAAAGCATTTGAACAAATAGAGAGTCTTCTTGAAGGCAATAAAATATCTCAGCCGATGAAGTATGTATGTAACGGCTGCCTGTCGATACTGGCGGCATTGATAATTACATACCTTATCGCAAAGAAGGCATCTTCTACATCAAAAGCGAAAAACAATGAGCTGCTTGAATCAATGTTTTCCGAGTTTAAGTATGATAATTTGAGTGTGGATTATGCATATCAGACCAAAGAATACAGTCCAAGATCCAAATCAAGCGGTGGCGGCGGACACGGCGGCGGTGGCGGAGGCGGCCATTCCGGCGGTGGCGGAAGCCATGGTTTTTAGATAGGAGACAGATGAAGTTATGAAATTATTGTCAGCAATTGTACCGTGCTACAACGAAGAAGAAAATGTAAGAGACTTTTATGATGAGTTTTTGAAAAATGCGGAATTTTTCAAATCAAAAGATATCGATTACGAGTTGTGGTATATAGATGACGGTTCAAAAGATAATACGGTGGAAAAGGTTAAAGAGCTCATCAGGGATGATTCAAAGGTTCATCTTTTGAGTTTCTCACGCAATTTCGGAAAAGAAGCCGCAATATTTGCCGGACTTGAAAAAGCAAACGGTGATTATGTCGTTTTCATGGATGCCGATTTGCAGGATCCTCCGTCATTGTTGCCGCAAATGTACGGATACATTGAAGAAGGATATGATTCTGTAGCCACCAGAAGAGTTACGCGTAAGGGTGAACCTCTTTTGAGAAGCTTTTTTGCGAGACGTTTTTATAAATTGATGCGTCGCATTTCCAAGACGGAAATTGTAGATGGTGCAAGGGATTACAGACTTATGACCCGCCAGGTTGTGGATTCAATACTGAAGATGGGTGAATACAATCGTTTCACCAAAGGCATTTTCGGATGGGTTGGATTTAAGACGAAATGGTTGGAATTTGATAATATAGAACGCAAAAAGGGTGAGACGAAGTGGTCTTTCGGTAAATTGTTCGTATATTCGCTTGAAGGCATTACGTCATTTAGTACGGCCCCGCTGGCAATTGCGGCATTTATCGGAGTGTTCTTTTGCGTTGCTGCTTTTATAGCAATAATTTTCGTATTTGTCAGAGCTTTAATGTTTGGTGATCCTACTTCAGGATGGCCGTCAATGGTATGTATAATTTTGTTGGTTTCGGGTGTCCAATTGTTCTGTATAGGTATTGTGGGACAGTATCTTGCCAAAACATATCTTGAAGTGAAGAAGAGACCTATCTATTTGGTGAAAGAGGAAATTTAGATGTCTGATTTACCAAAAGTCAGTATTGTAGTACCGGTCTACAATGCCGGAAAATACATAGAAGAATCAATCAATGCGGTTAAGCGTCAGTCATACGAAAACTGGGAACTTATATTGGTTGATGATTGTTCGACGGATGACAGTATTGCGGTTATTGAAAAATTTCTTGGTGACGAGCGTATTAAATTGTTTCGTCAGGAGAAGAATCAGCGGGCAGCAGCCGCAAGAAACCGTGGAATTGATGAGGCAACGGGTAAATATATAGCATATCTCGATGCCGATGATATTTGGGATGAACACAAACTTGGCAAACAGGTTGAGTTCATGGAAGAAAAGGGTTGTGCTTTTTCATATACCGAATACGAATTCGGTGATGAGCAGGCCCAAGGAACAGGGAAGATTGTTAAAATCAAGGATGTTCTTGATTATAAGGCCGCATTGCCGCGAACCATTATTTTTACATCTACGGTAATGTTGAATGTGGACATTCTTGGTAAAGAATTGATTAAGATGCCGAATGTTCCGTCGGAAGATACCGCATCCTGGTGGAAAATCTTAAGAAACGGATATAAAGCGTACGGTCTTAAGGAGTGCCTTACGGTATACAGAAGACCGGCGACTTCGCTTTCTTCAAACAAGAAAGTTGCATTGTGGAGAATCTGGAATCTTTACAGAAATGTTGAACATTTGGGTATAGTTTCCAGCTCATATTATTTTGTGTTGTGGGCGATAAAGGCAACAGCCCGCAGATTATAGTCGGAGTGTAAATGAATCGAAAAGGTACATTTAAAAGATTAATAGTTTTGGGACTCAGTTTCCTAGGACTCATTTTTGAGTCGTGTGTTTACGGTTGGTTATGGTTTGCAAGATTTTATCCAAGCATTAACAATTCCAATCGGGGTCTGAAATTCTATGTCAACGGACATTTGCTTATATTGGGAATATATTTGGTCCTGATGCTGTTCTTTGCCAGCACTTACGGCGGATTGAAAATCGGATATCTAAAACCGATGGATGTTATTATTTCGCTGATTGTGGCAACGTTGATTACGGATATAATCACATATTTCCAGTTGTCGTTAATGAATAACTGGCTATTGGATGCAGTGTGGTTTTTGATTATGTTCGGTGTTCAGGTGGTGATACTGATAGTTTGGTCTCTTGTGTGTGATAAGGTATATCACAGGATATATCCTCCGAGAAAGGTACTGCTTATCCATGCTGACAGACCATATGTCGATATAGTCAATAAACTCAATTCGCGTGAGGACAGATTTGTTGTTTCCAAGTGCATTCACATTAATGAAGGTATTGAAAAAATTGAGGATATAATTGACAAAGAGTTCCATACAATACTGCTTTGGGATATTGATACTCCGAGCAGAAATAAGTTGTTGAAATATTGTTACTCGAAATCAATCAGAGTATATATGATGCCGAAAATACCGGATGTGCTTGTTAAAGGCGCGGAGACAGTTCATCTTTTTGATACGCCGCTTCTGCTGACCCGTGAGAGTGCATTATCGGTTGAACAAAGACTGACCAAGAGAATTCTGGACATTGTTCTTTCAATACTGCTTTTGGTTATAGCCAGTCCTTTCATGCTGATTACGGCATTGGCAATAAAACTGTATGACAGAGGTCCCGTATTTTACAAACAGATACGTTGTACCGCCGGTGGCAAGGAGTTTAAGATCCTTAAATTCAGAAGCATGAAGCAGGATGCGGAAAAGGACGGTGTTGCCCGCCTCGCATCCAAAAATGACAGCAGAATAACACCTGTAGGAAAGTTCATAAGAGCTACAAGAATCGATGAACTTCCGCAATTGTTCAATATCTTTATCGGCCAGATGTCTTTCATCGGTCCAAGACCCGAAAGACCGGAGATAATAGCGCAATATGTTGAAGAAATGCCTGAATTCGTGTTCAGAATGAAGATGAAAGCGGGACTTGCGGGATATGCGCAGGTATACGGTAAGTATAACACCACACCGTACGATAAATTAAAACTGGATTTAACATATATAGAAAATTATTCGATATGGCTGGATATTAAACTGATGCTTTTGACTCTCAAGATAATTGTTAAGCCGGAAAGTACGGAAGGCGTTGACAATACACAGACAACGGCATTAAAAAGTACGGAAGAAAAGTAACAGAGGTGTATGTAAATATCATGAAGAATGATGAATTTCGTAAAGAAGGAATAGATCTTAAGCGCTTTAGCCTCTATTTCTCAAAGAAAATATGGATAGTATTGCTGATGATACTGATAGGAGGCGGACTCGGTGCATTGACTTATCAGGTAGTCAAGTCGGTTAACATGCCTGTTGAGTATCAGGCTGTCTCGAAGCTGTACATCAAGTTTGGTTCCGACCCGACAGGGCAGGTATATCAGTATTATAACGGTTATACATGGAACGAGCTTATAGATTCGGACCCTATGCTTAACTGCATTATGGGATATATACCAAGCTACGATAAGCAGGAAGTGGCAGATTCCACCAAGGCCGAGATCCTTTCGGATATTCGTCTTTTGACAATTACGGTAACGGGACAGGACGAGAAGAGCGTAAGAGAGATTCAGGGCGCTGTTGAAAGCGGTCTTGCCGGTTACGCAACAATCAGTGATGAAATCGACGGAATCACAACAATCAAGAGTGTTCCGCCTACCAGAATATACTGGGTAGACAGAACTACGGAGTCGCTGATATTGGGAGCAGTTATATTCGGAATAGTTTCCCTGCTTATATTCGGATTCAGATTTGCACTTAACGAAGGTATATATGTACAATCCGATATTTCCAAACGCTACAGCTATAAGGCTTTGGGAGTTATGCCAAGAAATCAGAAGGGATTGCAGCCGTATTTGAACGAGCTTAAAGCCAATATCCTCCATTCGCTTGGAAAGAGCAGAACATTGATAGCGATAGATCTTGATAATCATGCAGATCTTAGAGCGCAGGATCTGGAAAGAATACTGAACTGGGAAGAAGGCGGAGCCTTGAGCGGACTGGAGAATGTCAGCGGCGAATTGGTCTGGCACGTTAATGATGAAGACGACTTTGCTGATTTACTTGATAAGGATAAAAAGGTTGAGTGGACAATTACGGCTTTGAACGAAAGTGAAGTTTCGAACAAAGATATAGAAAAAATCAGAAAGGCCAAAGGGGCAATTTTGATGGTACCTTTCGGAAATTCTTCGGCAGCAAGAAAACTCGAGAGAATAATAGGATTGTTCAAAAATCAAGACATTGATATATACGGTATAGTTATTTCTGAAGCAGACGAAGAGTATTTAAACAGATATTATTCATAAGATGAAATTTGAATTGTTGATTTCTTCCGTGAATCAAACTCCCGAAAATTTGCTTGAAACAATGAAGGTTAATTCCGACGCAGTTATTGTAAATCAGGCTTCGGAGGATTCGACGAAAGACATTGAGTTTCAACAGCATAAAGTGAAAGTCATCACGCAATCTCAAAGAGGCGTGGGACTTAGTCGAAATACCGCACTTGATAATTCAAACGCGGATATTTGTCTTTTTGGCGACGAGGATATCGTATATAACGCTGATTATGAAAGCAAAGTTATTGCAGGGTTTGAAAATTATCCGGACGCGTCCGTCCTGACTTTTAATGTTCAGGTAGATGAAAGACGAAGAACATACTTTAATGAAGATGTTCATAGAATTAAGTGGAATAATTACGGAAGATATCCTGCATATGCAATAGCTGTAAAGCGGCGGGATATTTTGGATAAAAATATACGATATTCGCTACTGTTTGGCGGAGGCGCCAAATACAGTAACGGTGAAGATTCTTTATTTTTACACGATTGTCTTAAGGCGGGACTGATAATGTATTCCCAGACAGATTGTATCGGCAGTGAAACCTACAGACAATCAACGTGGTTTGAGGGATATACCGATAAGTTTTTCTTTGACAGAGGTGTGCTGTATCATTTTTTGTACGGGAAAGCAGCCTGTGTCTTCGGGGCTCGATTTTTACTAAAAAATAAGGACACGATGCTTAACGGCAGGACCTTTAAAGATGCATTTGCACTTTTGAGGGCAGGTGTTCATGAAGGAAAATCATTATGATTTTGTACGGATTGTTGGCAGTGGTGACGATAGGTCTTTCATTGCTGGTTAAGAATTACGGATCAAAACCTGCATATGGATACTCAAGACAACAGATGTTGAACGCTATGTGCCTGATATCTGTCTTTTTGATTTTGTTCGCGGTGTCGGCATTACGTTTGAATGTCGGTAACGACTATGCCAAATATGTTGAGTTTTTCCATTTGATAAGGTGCAAACTTGATACAGATACGGCTATAGTGCCCACGGAGTTTGGATTTAATTTGATTTGTCTTGCCATATACTTTATTTCGGGTCAAACAGAGAACTATCTTCTTATGTTTGCCGTATTTGCTTTTTTGACTATATTTTTGTTCTTGAAAGCCATGTATAAGCAGGCGGATTCTTTTGGGTTCACATTCTTTTTGTTCATGACGCTTGGATACTATTTCCAAACCTTCAGCACAATAAGGTATTATCTGGCTTTGGCGATGGCGGTAACAGCAATTCCCTATGTGATGAGAAAAGAGTGGGTTAAGTTCATACTTATTTGCCTTTTGGGAGCTACCGTTCATAAGTCCGTGCTGATAGTTATTCCTTTGTATTTTTTGGCTCAGTTAAAATGGAAAAAGATAGGAATCGTTCTGGCACTGGCAGCATCGGCATCATTTTTGGTGTTCCGGAATTTCTATATGGCGGTATTTCTTAAGCTGTATCCGACCTATGAAGAGACGGAGTATTTGGAAGGCGGAACCAGTTATATCAGTATTGTGCGATGCGTGGCAGTACTTATTCTTTCTGTTGCACTGTACGAGAAGGTGGTTAAGAATGACAGGAAAAATCGATTTTTCTTCATGTGCAATATTGGCGCATTGATTCTTTATGTATGCTGCTCATTTCTGCCGGTTATTTCGAGGGTGGGCTATTATCTGACGATAACTCAGATATTTTTTATTCCGACACTTATCGGCGGAATTCAAAACAGAAAAATCAGGATAGCAATTACTGTGGCAACCGTAATTGCAGCGGTAGGATATTTTGCCGTATTCTTATTCGTTAAAGCACCGCAGGATGGTCTTAGAATACTTCCGTATGAGACATTCCTGTATCATGATATGGTACCTATTCTTTCGGATGTGAGTTGATATGGGATATAGATATTCAATAATTGTTGTTTGCTTAAATGCAAAGGAGAAACTTAAGAATACGCTTGAAAGTATTGCATGTCAGGAGTATCGCAATTTTGAGGTTATAGTTAAGGATGGCGGATCGACTGACGGCACAACGGATTGTATCGGTGAATTTTCCGATATGGATATTAAACTTATTCAATCGAAAGATACCGGAATATACGATGCGATGAACATGGCAATCGAAGCAAGTTCCGGAGACTTTGTTTATTTTTTGAATACGGGCGATTACTTTGCCTCATCAATGGTACTTAGACTACTCGATGAAAAGATACAAAGTATTAAGGTTAATGAGCAAATTGACAATAAAAGACAGTATCCTTTGATTGTATACGGAAATATTTTTGACAGGGTAACGTCTAAAGAAATTATGTCCAATCCGCGCATAGACGGATTCGCGTGTTACAGAAATGTACCGTGCCATCAGGCTTGCGTATATTCAAGAGAACTGATGACGGAACACAGTTTTAATACGGAATATAAAGTCCGGGCAGACTACGAGCATTTTTTGTGGTGTTATTATAAGGCTAAGGCGCATACATATTATGTGGATATGTTGATAGCAGATTACGAAGGCGGTGGATATTCCGCCGTAAACGAGGCTGTTTCCAAAGAAGAACACAGGAAGATTACTTCCATGTATATGACACCGCAGGAACTGTTCAAATATAGAATGATACTGAATATAACGTTGGCACCGCTCAGAACCAAAATGTCGCAAAGCAAATTGACGGCAGGAATATATAACAAAGCAAAGAGCAGCCTGTATAAGTTGAAGAAAAAATAGCATGAGAATTCTTTGGATAGTTAATATTATGCTTCCGAAAATAGCCGAAGTGTTGGAAATGCCGTCATCGAACAGGGAAGGATGGCTTACGGGGCTGTTTAACAAGGTAAGCAGTACGGAAAGTGAATACGAAATAGCAGTTGCTTTTCCCACTCAATGTAAAAATTTGCCAAAAGTGATTTGCGTTGATGGCATTAAGTGTTATCCGTTTTACGAAAAACTCGATTCTCCCGAGAATTATGACGATAATCTGGAAGCGGAACTGGCCGTTATCATTGAGGAAGTTAAACCGGATATTCTTCATATTTTCGGTACCGAGTTTCCGCATTCACTTGCGGGTGCGCGGGCATTTAATAATCCGAAAAGAACATTGGTGGGTATTCAGGGAGTTTGCAGTAAGATTGCCGAAGATTATATGGCTTTGATACCGCCATACGTTGTATCGAGGGCTACCTTCAGAGACAGAATAAGGCATGATTCGATTAAACGGCAGCAGGATAAATTCTTCCTTAGAGGAGAGTCGGAGACAAAGCTGCTTGAATTGACCTTGAATCATACCGGAAGGACAACGTTTGACGAAGAACATACAAGGATGATTAATCCTTCAAGAAACTACTATAAAATGAATGAGACAATGCGTCCTTCGTTTTATGACGGTAGGTGGAGTGTTGATAAGATTGTTCCGCATACGATTTTTCTTGGACAGGGAGATTATCCGATTAAAGGGTTTCATTTCCTGCTGAAGGCTTTACCCGAGGTTGTTTCGCAATATCCGGATGTTAAAGTTAAGATAGCGGGTAACAGCATTATCAATAATAGCGGAATTAAGGATAAGATTAAGATTTCTTCATACGGTGCATATCTTCGCGAGTTGGTCAAAAAGTATAATCTGGAAAGCCATATAGAAGTTTTGGGTTCGCTTTCCGAAATCAGGATGAAAGAAGCATATCTTTCTTCAGCCGTATATGTTTGTCCGTCGTATATGGAAAATTCACCGAATACGATAGCGGAAGCCATGCTGCTTGGTATGCCGGTCATAGCTTCAAATGCCGGGGGAATTCCGGATATAATATCCGATAATGAAGGTTTTGTTTTCAAACGCGGTGAATCGAAGGCTTTGGCCGAATTGTTGTGTAAGGTGTTCGATTTGGAGAAGAACTCTTTGCAGACGATTCAAAAGAAGTGTGAGTGTGCATATGCACGGGCACATAAAGATTATGCGCCTGATGCGAATTTGAGTAAATTGTTTGAGATTTATGATAAGATAGGAAGAATCTGTTAATGAAAGTGGTTTTCATTTCCAACTATATAAATCATCATCAGCTTCCGTTTTGCAATGAGTTGTACAAAAGATTGAAGGATGATTTCGTTTTCATTCAATCCGAACCGATGGAGCAGGAAAGAATAGATATGGGATGGGGCAAAGGATTTTCGGAGATTTCCTATGTCAGATACCTGTATGAAGATGAAGCTGTATGCAGAAGTCTTATTATGGATTGCGATGTGCTTTTGGCAGGATGGACCAAAAGAAGTGACCTCGTTATTGCCAGAATGAATGAGAAAAAGCTTACTGTCAGAATCTCCGAAAGAATATATCGTGAGGGACAGTGGAAAGCGATTTCTCCCAAAGGATTGATTTCCAAGTACAGGGAACATATCAGGTTCAAAAAGGGTCCTGCGTATTTATTATGTGCGGGGGCATACGTTGCGTCGGATTTTAATCTTATAGGTGCCTATCCGGATAAGATGTATAAATTCGGGTATTTTCCGGAAACCAAGAAGTATCGCTTGGATAAATTGTTTGCGATGAAAGATTCATCGGGAATGATTGAAATAATATATGCCGGAAGATTCATGAAACTGAAACATCCCGAATATCTGGTATGGCTTGCAAGGGATTTAAACAAAGAAAATGAGAAACGCTTATTAAGAGGTGAGCCGTTGCTTCCAAAGTTCAGGATACATATGGTTGGCAGCGGAGAACTTGAACATGCGCTGAAGGCAATGGTTACGGAATACGGATTGCTGGATCAGGTATTGTTTTACGGGTTTTTGCCTCCGGAGAAAGTTAGGAATATAATGGAAAGATGTCACATTCATGTTTTCCCTTCCGATGCGCTTGAAGGATGGGGAGCGGTAGTGAATGAGGCAATGAATTCGGCGTGTGCGGTAGTCGGTTGTTCCGAAGCCGGAGCAGTTCCCTATCTTATCAAGCAGTGGGAGAACGGTGTGGCTTTTCCGGGCAATAATTATGACGAGATGAAGAATATCGTTACCTACCTTATGACGCACGGAAGAGAAAGAGAAGAAATAGCCAATAAAGCGTATCATACGATAGTTGATCAGTGGAATGCCGCAAATGTGGTAGATACCTTGCTGTATATGATAGAAGGCTGGCAGGAAGGACTTGAGCATCATCCGGCGGACGGCCCGCTGTCTCCGGCTCCGGTGATAGCTCCGAGAAATATGTTCAAGTATATAGAAAATAACGGAAATCGAAGGGAAAATTAATGCAAAACGGTGGTCCCATTCTCCTTAGCGTGATTGTACCGGCGTACAACGTTATGGATTGTTTGGAAAAATGTATAGATTCTATAAGGCGTCAGAGTGTAAACAGTATTGAAATAATCATTGTGGACGACGGCTCGACCGATAATACGGGTGCATTGGCAGAAAAGCTTGCAATGATGGATAAGCGAATCAAGGTATTCCATAAGGAAAACGGAGGCTCGTCATCTGCAAGAAATCTTGGACTCGAACATGCCCAGGGTGAATATATCGGATTTGTCGATGCGGATGATTATATTGAGCCTGTAATGTACGAAAGATTGCTCAGCGCTGCAATGCAGACCAATCTTTTGATGGTTCAAACCTCAAGAGATGAAATTTCTGCCGATAATGAGCGAATGCCGGATGTGTGTGTGCCTCCGCAGACGGCGGAAATTTACGACTCGACACATATAATGCGGGAACTTTTGCTGCACAGAGGCGATTGTTCGTTTTGTACACGTCTTACGCACAAATCCTTGTTTGAAAACCTTAAGTTTCCGGAGGGTGAGCTTAATGAGGACTTTTACCTCTTGGTTCAAATGCTTCCGAAGGTTAAGGAGGTGGCAATTCTGCCATATCAGGATTATCATGTATATTATCGAATGTGCAGCAACTCAAGAACCAAAGACGAAAACTATTTTCCGAGGGTGTTTACGGATATTGTGGTGAATGCCGACAGGGTTAGTGATATTGTGAGTAAGTCATACCCGACACTATCGAAAGAAGCATTCAGATTCGGTCTGTATCAGAGACTGGATTACATGCTTCATATTCCGATAATGCTGATGAATTCGAATAACAGATTTTACGTATCGGTTAAGACTTACCTTAGAAAAAACAAGTTTAAAGCGCTGAAGAACGAGTATCTTACCAAGCAGAACAAACAGTATATTTTTATACTTGGTACGGCTCCGAAATTGGCAAGAAAAATACATCGAATTAAGATGAAAGGAAGAAAACAAAATGCAGAATAAAGGAAAATACTATATAACAACGGCTATTGCGTATACATCCGGCAAGCCTCATATCGGAAATAACTATGAAGTTGTTTTGGCGGATGCCATCGCCAGATTTAAGAGGAAAGAAGGCTATGATGTCTTTTTTCAGACAGGAACGGATGAGCACGGACAGAAAATAGAGCTCAAGGCCGCCGATGCCGGTGTTTCACCCAAAGAATTTGTTGATACGGTTGCCAAGAAAATCAAAGATTTGTGTGATCTTTTGAATGTATCGTATGACCACTTTATCAGAACAACCGATGATTATCATGAAAAACAGATACAGAAGATGTTTAAGAAGTTCTACGACCAAGGAGATATCTATAAGAGTTCGTATGAAGGATTGTATTGTACACCTTGCGAATCTTTCTGGACGGAATCTCAGCTTGTAGACGGCAAATGCCCCGACTGCGGTCGCGAGGTTAAGCCGGCCAAGGAAGAAGCATACTTTTTCAAAATGAGTAAATATGCCGACAGACTTATAGAACACATCAACACACATCCTGAGTTTATTCAGCCTGTAGCCCGCAAAAACGAGATGATGAACAATTTCCTTCTTCCGGGATTGCAGGATCTTTGCGTATCGAGAACTTCATTTAAATGGGGTATACCTGTAGATTTTGATGATAAGCATGTCGTATATGTTTGGCTTGATGCACTTTCAAACTATATTACAGGATTGGGCTATGACGTTGACGGAAATTCGGATGAAAAATATGCCAAGTATTGGCCCGCAGACCTTCACCTTATCGGTAAAGATATAATACGATTCCATACCATTTATTGGCCTATTTTCCTGATGGCTTTGGGTGAGGAACTTCCCAAGCAGGTATTCGGTCATCCTTGGCTTTTGATGAACAATGACAAGATGAGCAAATCCCGCGGTAACGTAATTTACTCGGACGATCTTGTGGATTTCTTCGGAGTTGATGCCGTAAGATACTACATGATTCATGAGATGCCTTTTGATAATGACGGAAATGCAACATGGGAACTTATTGCAGAGAGATTCAATTCCGATTTGGCAAATACATTGGGTAACCTTGTTAATCGTACAATATCAATGAGCAATAAGTATTTTGACGGTGTTGTTTCAAATAAGAATGTGAGCGCACCTGTTGATGATGACTTAAAGAATGTAGTTACCGGTGCATATGCAAAGGTACTTGCCAAGATGGAAGAACTCAGGGTTGCCGATGCGGTATCTGAGATATTCGGAATATTTAAACGATGCAATAAGTATATTGACGAGACAGAACCATGGGTACTTGCCAAGTCTCCCGAGAACAGTGACAGACTGTCTACGGTAATGTACAACCTTGTTGAAGGAATAGTAATAGGCGCATCTTTGCTTGAACCCTTTATGCCGGAAACTTCAAAGAAGATTACCGACATGCTTAACACAACGGCAAGAGATTTTGACAAGCTGGATAAATTCGGATTGTATCCGGACGGCAATAAAGTTACATCGACTCCTGTTCCTTTGTTCCAGCGTCTTGATATGGAAGTTGTTCTTCAAAAGGAAGCGCAGCTTCGTGAAGAGATGATAGCGGCAAATGCACCTAAACTTGAAGGCATTGACATCGAACCCAAGGCCGAAATCGAATATGATGATTTCGCCAAACTGCAATTCCGTGTAGGCAAAATACTTGAATGTGAAGAGGTTCCCAAGTCCAAGAAACTGCTTTGCTCAAAAGTTCAAATCGGAACCGAAGTCAAGCAGATTGTATCCGGAATTAAGCAGCATTATTCCGCTCAGGAGATGGTAGGAAAGAAGGTAATGGTTCTGACTAATCTTAAGCCGGCAACTTTGGCCGGAGTTCTTTCGGAAGGAATGTTGCTTTGCGCAGAGGATGAAAAAGGTAATTTGGCATTGATGACACCTGAGAAGGAAATGCCTGCCGGAGCCGAAATTTGTTAAGGAGACAATCGTATGAGGAAGGAAGAATTTACATTTGAATCCAGAGACGGAGAAACAAAGTTGTATGCTGTACGTTGGATACCTGATACTCAAATCAAGTGTATTCTTCAGATTGTCCACGGAATGTCGGAATATATAAACAGATATGAACATGTCGCCGAGTGGTTTTGCAAACGTGGTATCATGGTGGTTGGCGAAGACCATTTGGGACATGGTAATTCTGTTAAAGAGAACGGAACGTACGGATATTTTTGTAAGCAGGATCCGGCTACGGTGGTAGTGAGAGATGTTCATAGGTTGAAGAAGATGACGGAGGAAGAATACCCCGGAATTCCCTATGTGATTTGGGGGCACAGTATGGGATCCTTCATTCTTCGAAACTACTTGTTTAAATACGGATTCGGAATAAAAGGTGCCATAGTGTGCGGAACCGGAAGTAAGCCCAAGGGACTGATTAAAATGGCCAAATTGTTGGCCAATATCCAAGGTTTGCTTTTGGGAGACAAGCATGTTGCCAAGATGCTTGATAAGATGGCTTTCGGCGATCGAACCAAGATTCCGACCGATCAAAGAAATGATTGGCTTTCTACCGACCACAACGTGGCGGTTAAGTATGATGCAGACCCGTTGTGCGGATTCACATTTACCGTCAACGGATTTAAAACCTTGTTTACGCTCATAGACAGACAGAATAAGTATCAAAATGTCGAGCGTGTCTCCAAAACACTGCCGATTTTATTGATTTCGGGGGATAAAGATATAGTCGGTGATTGTGGAGAAGGAGTTAAAAAGGTGTTTGAAGAGTATAAAAAGGTTGGAATCAAAGATGTCTCGATGAAATTGTATCCGGGCCTTAGACACGAGATTCACAATGAACCTTCGAAAGAGACTGTTTTCGAAGATATTTTAAATTGGATAAATGAGAAAGTTTTGAGTAATTGATGAAGAAAATTTTTGGTTTTATATTATTTGTTGCCCTGATTGCGGTTTTGTATTGCTTTATGTCGGGTTACTTTGCAATCAAGAAGGGTGATAACGGTTCTGTAACATTTACGATTAACAAAGACAATACGGGCGATGTCGAAGATGTTATTTCGGGAATTGAGGATAATTTCAATATATCGCTTCCGGATGAAGCAAAGGGTAAGATTGAAGATGCGGTGGACGAACTTGCCGGGATGGGATTTTCCAAAGACATTATTATTGAGGAAGCTTCCAAAATGTATGATAAATACGGTAAGGATGCGGTCAACCATGTGACGGAAGCGTTTGAGAACATAACCAAACAGGCAATTAAGGATACTGCACACAATATTTTGGACGATATTAAACAAACAATACAAGATACTGTAGACGAAATTTCCAAATAATCAACATTTTTGTTGTAGGTATATTTTTATAGTGATATAATATTAATAATATTGAGAGTGGGTTGTTGTTTTCAAAATTATGTATGATGTAAGATTTATTGATTCGGATGAATGGGAAGACGCCATGCAGCTTGCGTATGAGACGTTTTTGAAATATGACGCGGCGTATTTTTCCGAAGAGGGAATTAAACATTTCAGAGAATTTGTAAGTGACAGTACATTAAAGAGAATGAATGAGGCAGGTTCCTTTCAGGTAATCGGATGCTATGCTGCCAATTTGCTGGTTGGCGTGGCTGCCATGAGAAATTTAAACCATATCTCTCTTTTGTTTATTAAAGGTGAGTATCACCGAAAGGGAATAGGAAGACGTTTGGTTAATGAGTTGGCGGATTATGCCAAAATCAAGCTTCATCAGGAATTCCTGACGGTTCATGCAGCACCTTATGCATATGATTTTTATCGCAGATTGGGATTTAAAGATACCGATGTTGAACAGACACAGGACGGAATCAGATATATTCCCATGAGATATGATTTATGAGGATAGAGAATGTCAAAGTTTTTTAATCTGGACAGCCCGTTAATGGTAGGCTTGACGAAGCTGGCAGATCTTATGATAGTTAATATTCTGGCTCTGATTTGTTGCATACCGATTGTAACAATAGGAGCATCAATGACAGCAATGCATTATGTTTGTCTTAAGATAGCTCGTAATGAAGAGAACTACATCATGAAGATGTTTTTCAAATCATTTAAGGAGAATTTTAAGCAGGCAACGATAATATGGCTCATAGAATTGGCAATTATAGCTGTATTTGTAGCTGACTTTTGGATTTTGAACAGGGCTCCGGAGAATTTCCCGGATTGGTTCAGAACAGCGTTGATTGCATTTACGTTATTGGTTATTGCCTTGTCGTTATATGTATTTCCGCTTTTGGCCAAGTTTGATAACTCGGTTAAGGCGACAATTAAGAATTCGGCATTGGTAAGTTTAATGATATGGCCCAAGACGATATTATCATTGATTACATGGATAATACCGTTTGCAATTTTGTATTATGTACCTCAAATACTTCCGGTTGACTTTGTTTTAGGATTATCGGGACCGGCATTTTTGATGGCTCTTTTGTACAACAAGACATTCAAGAAGCTTGAACCCGAAACAGAGGAAAAGGATGCAGATGACTGGTTTATAGAACCGATTGAAAGCGACGGCATTTCTGAGACGGATGTAGAGAAATAGATAAGTAATTCTACTTATGAGGGTTTGTTAGAATGAAAGCGGAGTGGAGAAGATTTCTTCTACAATGGATACTTCCGGTCGGAGTATTCGGCGTGGTTCTGGTGATTATGTTCGCCGGATTCACAGCCAATATTAAGCAGGAAACGGCTAATACATATCAGGAGAGTCTTGCGGGAGAAGCCAAGACTTATGCTGCCAGGATTAATGCGGCCATTCAGCGCGCCGAAGTAGTAGGATCGGTAGCTGCCAATCTGTTTGCCGAGTACGAAATGAAAGATGAAGTGAAGACAAATATCATGTCTTCGGCTATTGCCAATTCCGATGCCTATCTGATGGTTTATTGCGATGCGGACGGTAAGGGAATCTGCAATACGGGAGAAAAAATCGAACTTGGTCAGATGCAGTATTTCAGAGACATTTCAACTTCGGGAGTGTATAAATATCGTTTCATAGCAGATGATGGACTTGGTAACGGCTCAGCTATGGTGATTAAGATGGCAGTCGGTGACAGCACGGATTCACTCCTTGTGTTCTTCCCGATGAATACCAATACAGTCAGAAAGAACGTACCTGTCGGAAATGATTTTGATTCTACATCGTTTGCAATGGTTACGGATATGGACGGATTGATCAGTGCATCTTCCTATGAGAACGCGTCTTTGGGTTCCAATGAGAATATGTGGGACGTGTTGACGGCCAGTGGCAATAATGCAAATAACCTTAGAAGAATCAAGACCAAAATTCAGGCTCAGGCTTCCGGCGGATTTTCTGCAACACTTGATAAGGCGGATTACTATTTTGCCTATACCCCGATTTCGGGAACGGGTCAGTGTCTGATAGTTGCCTACCAGGTTCCTGTGATGGAGAAATACGTAGCCAAGCAGTATGAAAGTATTCTTGGCAGACTTTCGTGGATTGTTGTGGTATTTGTACTGTTTGTGGTTGTGATAACGGTACTTAATATAATAGAAATTTATGTAGAATCACGAAATACGGAAGACTTGAAAGACAAGGCTGATACAGATCAGCTGACAGGCCTTAAGAATAAGCTTGCGACAGAACGTGAGATTAAAGAATACATAGATAATAATCCTGATGCTTTGGGAATGATGTTCCTGATAGATATTGATAACTTCAAGAAGATTAATGATACCATGGGACATGCGTTTGGTGATGAAGTGCTTCGTGAACTCGGTCGTCACATCGGAATTAATTTCCGAGTGTCCGATATTATTGGTCGTACCGGCGGTGATGAGTTTATGGTATTCCTGAAGAACCTGAAGGAAGAACAGAACTGCTTGCGAGAAGCTCAGAAGCTGATATATTTCTTCAGACATTTCCAAGTAGGTGATTACGTTAAGTATTCTGTAACAGCCAGTATAGGTGCGGCAGTATTCCCTGCACACGGCACTGATTTTGAAACGCTTTATAAAGCAGCCGATGCAGCGGTTTATAAATCAAAGAAACGTGGTAAGAACCAATTGTCATTCTATGACGATCGTGACCGTACGCCGGAAGAAGTTGCCTATGCGGATGCTCACCAGATAGATATCGAACGAAAAGAAGAAACACCTATCGAAAGCTAACTTGGACAATTTGTATATCGTATTTAAATATTTTTGTGAAATAGTGGCATAGCATATGCCACTATTTTTTTGTATACTCATACTTGTTGAGAGCTATTAATATTAAGGAGGAAAGATATAATGGCTGGTTTATCTTTAAAAAACATTTGTAAGGTATATCCTAACGGATTTGAAGCAGTTAAGGATTTCAACCTTGAAATCAAGGATCAGGAATTCATCATTTTCGTAGGACCTTCAGGTTGTGGTAAGTCTACAACACTTCGTATGATCGCAGGTTTGGAAGATATTTCTTCAGGTGAATTGACAATCGGTGACAGAGTTGTTAACGATGTTGAACCTAAGGATAGAGATATCGCAATGGTATTCCAGAACTACGCTTTGTACCCTCATATGTCAGTTTATGACAATATGGCATTCGGACTTAAGTTACGTAAGGTTCCTAAGGACGAAATCGATAAGATGGTTAAGGAAGCAGCTAAGATTCTTGACTTGACACAGTTGTTAGACCGTAAGCCTAAGGCTTTGTCAGGTGGTCAGAGACAGAGAGTTGCAATGGGCCGTGCAATCGTTCGTAATCCTAAGGTATTCCTTATGGATGAGCCTTTGTCTAACTTGGATGCTAAGTTGCGTGTACAGATGAGAATTGAGATTGCTAAGTTGCACCAGAGATTGGGCACAACCATCATCTACGTTACACATGACCAGACAGAAGCTATGACACTCGGCGATAGAATCGTAGTTATGAAGGATGGTGTTATCCAGCAGGTTGACACACCTCAGAATTTGTATGAGAAGCCCGCTAACTTGTTCGTAGCAGGATTCATGGGATCACCTCAGATGAACTTCCTTGACGCTGTAGTTGAAGGTGAAGGCGATAATGTTTCCTTAAAGGTTGCAGGTAAGAGCATTCCTCTTCCTCCTGCTAAGGCTAAGAAGCTTTCAGAAGGCGGTTACATCGGAAAGACAGTTACATTCGGTATTCGTCCTGAAGATGTTTATGATTCTGAAATGTTTATCGAGACATCTAAGTGCGTATTCGAATCACAGATTAAGGTATACGAGTTGTTAGGTGCAGAAGTTTACTTGTACTTTGACTTGGCTGAGTTCCCTATCACAGCAAGAGTTGATTCTCGTACAACAGCACGTCCCGGCGATACAGTTAAGTTCGCGTTCGACGTTGAAAAGATCCATGTTTTCGATAAGGAAACAGAGATGGTAATCACTAACTAGTCATTAGTTAAAAGATATTCAAGGGTACCTCGTTTCTGAGGTACCCTTTTTGTTAACAAAGGTTTTCCGAGTAGGAGGAGAGTATGGTTTCATCCGTCATTTTGAAAAATTGCATAGAAGAATTATATTCTATAACCAAAACAGACATAGCTTTATATGATGCCGATGCTATGGAATTGATTTCATTCGGTACAGAACCCAAGATAGATAATTCTGTTTTGAAAAGTTTCATTGATTCCCCGGCAGACAGTCAGGTTATAGGAAATTCGCATTTGCTGAAAGTTTATGACGAATCGGAATTGTCATATATACTGATTGCTTCGGGAACAAGTGACAACGCATATACTGTCGGAAGAATTGCTGCAAGCCAGTTAAAGATGCTGCTTACCGCATATAAAGAAAAGTATGACAAAAATATGTTTTTCCAGAGCCTGTTGATGGACAATCTTCTTTTGGTGGATGTCTATAACAAGGCTAAGAAGCTCAGAATCGAAACTACAATACCCAGAGTGGTGTATATTATAGAGGCCTTGGACGAAAAGGACGGTATCGTTACCGAATTGTTGAAAGGAATGTTCAGTTCACAATCAGGTGATTTCGTTACGGCAGTTGATGAATCCAGCGTTATACTGATTAAGGCTCTTGATGAGAATTATTCCAAAGATGCTATTCAGGCGGTGGCAGATTCCATAGTTGATACCGTTAATGCGGAAGCTATGGTGAATGTAAGAGTAGGTTACGGAACCGTGGTTAGCGAACTTAAGGACGTGTCTAAATCTTACAAAGAAGCTATGATGGCTGTTGACGTGGGAAAAATTTTCTATGCGGAGCGCAAGGTTAATTCCTATAGCAGCCTTGGTATAGGAAGATTAATATATCAGTTACCCGTTAATCTTTGCCAAATGTTCATAGAAGAGATTTTTAAGGAGAACGATCCTTCGACATTTGATGAGGAAATTGTATCAACGGTGTACAAATTCTTTGAGAATAATCTGAATGTATCCGAGACATCACGTCAGATGTTTATCCACAGGAATACACTCGTGTACAGAGTTGAAAAACTGAAAAATATTACCGGATTGGATGTCAGAGTTTTTGATGATGCTTTGACTTTCATGATAGCAATGATGGTGTATAATTATATGAGATATTTGGAAGCGGAGAATAAGTAATGCTGATATTGGGTCTTACTAAAACAACATTGTTGGACTATCCGGGTAAAGTAGCAGCCACCGTTTTTACAGGTGGGTGTAATTTTCGTTGTCCGTACTGTCATAATGGCCAATTGGTTATTAATCCTTCGTCAGAACCTAAAATTACGGAAGATGAAGTGTTTGAGCATCTGACGAAAAGGCGCAAGGTTTTGGAAGGAGTATGTATTACCGGCGGAGAACCTACAATTCAGGCAGATTTGAAAGATTTTATCTGTAGGATTAAAGATATGGGATACATGATTAAGCTTGATACCAATGGCACCAATCCTAAGAAGATGTTGGAATTTATTCGTGAGGGGTTGATTGATTACGTAGCTATGGATGTCAAAAATTCACCGAATAAATACGGTATTACCACAGGCTGCAATGAGCAGGCATTCAAAAATGTGGCTGAATCCGTTGAAATTTTGAAATCGGAAATCATTCCCTATGAATTCAGAACTACTGTGGTCAGACAGTTTCATACAGATGCGGATTTGCAGGAAATAGCGGAATGGATACGCGGAACATCAAAGTGGTATCTTCAATCCTACAAAGAATCGGACAGTGTTATTCAAAAGGGTTTGTCGGCATATACTAAGGACGAACTTGTGCGAATGACTGAGAATATAGAAGGGATTGATGTTGTTTTAAGAGGTTTGGATTGAGACGATGAGAAAATATACCGAAGACGAAAAATATATGGCATTGGCAATCAAGGAAGCCATGAAAGCCTATAAACTTAAGGAAGTTCCCATAGGATGCATTATCGTATATGACGGCCAAATTATCGGAAGAGGCTATAACAGGCGAAATACCGACAAAAATACGCTTTCGCATGCTGAAATAACCGCGATTAACAAGGCCAGTAAGAAGATGGGAGATTGGCGCCTCGAAGGGTGCACAATGTACGTGACGTTGGAACCTTGTCAGATGTGCTCGGGAGCAATCGTTCAGTCGCGCATGGATCGGGTAGTAATCGGAACCATGAATCCCAAAGCAGGCTGTGCAGGTTCCATATTGAACATTCTGAATATGCCGGAATTCAATCATCAGGTAGATGTAGAGTACAATGTACTTTCGGAGCGCTGCACGCAGATTTTGCAGACTTTTTTCAGAGAATTGAGAATCCGAAATAAGGCCGAAAAAGATAGTAGGCGAAGTGCTGATATGGTAGAATAAGATTACGATTCACAGAGTGTTTGAAACTGTGAAGAACGATTTTACGGAGAAAAATATGAAAAGACTTGCAATAATCACTGCACGCGGAGGAAGCAAACGTATTCCGCGTAAAAATATTTTACCATTTTTGGGTCAGCCGATATTGGCATACTCCATTAAAGCCGCACTTGAATCAAAGATGTTTGATGAAGTAATGGTTTCTACGGAAGACGGGGAGATAGCGTCCATTGCTAAAGAATACGGTGCTAAGGTTCCCTTTTTAAGAAGCCCCGAGACTTCTAACGACTTCGCCGGAACAGCTGATGTTTTAATGGAGGTCTTGAATGAATATAAGAAACTCGGGAAGCAATTTGATACAATGTGCTGCATCTATCCTACAGCACCGTTTGTTACAGCCGATAAGCTTTCGGATGCGGTTCTTAAGCTTGAAAATTCCGAAGCCGATACATTGATTCCCGTGGTTAGATTTTCATATCCGCCTCAAAGAGCACTTGTTCAAAAAGACGGACTGCTGACATTTAAATATCCGGAATATCTGAATTCCAGAAGTCAGGATCTTGAACCGCATTTCCATGATGCCGGACAATTCTATATTGTTAAGGTTAATCAATTTATGGTTAACAGGGAACTTATGGTTGGCAGTATTTTGCCATACGAGCTTTCCGAATTGGAGGTTCAGGATATTGATAATATGTCGGATTGGAAGATAGCCGAGATTAAGTATCAATCAATGTTGGATGGTAAGGAAGAGTAATGATATATTTTCGCGCGGATGGAAATTCACAAATAGGTATGGGACATCTGCTTCGCTGCGCAAGCATTGCCCAAAGAGTACTCAAGTATACGAAATGTATATTTTTGTGCTCGGATGACAAATCTGCGCAAGTTGTCCGAAAACTGAGAATTGACACCGAAGTTCTCAATACTGCTCCGTTTTCGATTGAAGAAGCTGATTTGATAAGTTCGAAGCTTAACGGAAATGACTTGATTTTGACGGACAGTTATCTGGTTACGGCGGATTATTTACTCAAACTGAAAGAAAAGTCCAAGGTTGTCTACATCGATGATTTGGTTAAGGATGCGTTTGATGTTGATGCACTAATAAATTATAATAGTTATGCAAGTAAGGAAGAATACTTATATCTTTATAAAGATACACCTCCTGCCAACCTTCCGACATTTTGGCTTGGCAGTCGGTATGTACCGTTAAGAGAAGAATTTTCTTCGACGAAGCATTTCGATAAGAAACAGAATGAAATATTGATTACTGCGGGAGGTTCGGATTCGCTGAATCTTGCGGGAAGCATTGTTTCGGTATTATCAACCCGCATCTTGGATTCCGATGTGGTCTTTAATGTTGTGGCCGGAGCCATGAATCCGAATTATGATAAGCTGACCGGGATTGCTCAGAAAGATTCTCGAATAAAGATATTCAGAAGTGTTGATAATATGGCGGCACTCATGTCGGAATGTACAATGGCCGTCAGCGCGGGTGGAAGCACATGTTATGAACTGTGCGCCATGGAATTACCCTTTATAGTTTTTTCGTACGCCGATAATCAGATTAAACTGTCGAAAGATATGGGGCAAAAGGGTGCTGCGATTTATGCGGGGCACATTGGAGACGAAGAATCGTTGAATGAAGTTATAGATATTATTGCATGTAAGTGCAGTGAGATGATAAAGGACGTTTCCTTGCGTGAGACTATGATTAAGAAAGCCCAAAATATGGTCGATTCAAAAGGAGCGGACAGGTTGGCAAAAGCATTAATCAAAATGATGGAGGGATTAGTATGAAAAGAATAGGTATGCTTACTTCAGGCGGAGATTGTCAGGCACTTAATGCTGCCATGAGAGGTGTTGTCAAATCACTGACCAACAGCAAAGAGGATGTCGAAATATATGGTTTCCTCGAAGGCTACAAAGGATTGATATACGGAAATTTCAAAATGCTGACAAGCGCCGATTTTTCCGGAATATTGACCAAGGGCGGAACTATTTTGGGTTCTTCCAGAACTCCGTTTAAAACAATACAGGATCCCGATGAGAACGGACTTGATAAAGTTGATGCCATGATGCAGAACTATTATAAACTGCGTTTGGATGTGCTCGTAATATTGGGTGGTAACGGAACACATAAGACAGCTAATCTGCTTCGTGAAAAAGGACTTAACATTATTACTTTACCCAAGACCATAGATAATGATCTTTGGGGAACAGATATGACATTCGGATTCCAGTCGGCTGTTAATATAGCGACCAATTGCATTGACTGCATTCATACTACGGCTGCTTCTCACGGCAGAATATTTATCGTAGAGGTTATGGGACATAAGGTAGGATATCTTACACTTAACGCCGGCATGGCAGGTGGTGCCGATATAATACTGATTCCCGAAATTCCGTATGATATCAATAAAATAGTGGCTGCAATTGAAAAGCGACATGATTCGGGAAGTAAATTTACCATTATAGCAGTGGCAGAAGGCGCAATTTCGAAAGAGGATGCCGCATTGTCCAAGAAGGATTACAAGAAGAAACTCGAAAATTATAAATATCCTTCCGTTTCGTACGAGATAGCAGAGCAGATACAGAAGCTGACAGGTCAGGAAGTAAGAGTTACCGTTCCCGGACATACACAGCGCGGAGGCTCTCCGTGTCCGTATGACAGAGTATTTGCAAGCCGTTTGGGAGCTGAAGCAGGTGAGTTGATTCTCAAGGGCGAGTACGGCTTCATGGTCGGTTACAGAAATCGAGAAATAGTTAAGGTTCCGTTGGAAGATGTAGCCGGTAAGCTCAAAATGCTCGAGCCCAACGCTTCGATTATCAAGGAAGCTAAACTTTTGGGAATAAGTTTCGGAGATTAGGATGTCATATACAGCACTGTATCGAAAGTTTCGACCTCAAAATTTTGAAGATGTTAAGGGTCAGGAACATATCGTTACAACACTCAAAAATCAAATAAAGAATGATAGATTATCACATGCTTACCTGTTCACCGGTACTCGGGGAACAGGTAAGACCACGATAGCCAAAATTTTCGCAAGAGCGGTCAACTGTGAAAACCCGGTGGACGGAAGTCCTTGCGGCAAATGCGCAATGTGTCAAAGTATTTTGGAAGGCAGCAGTATGAACGTAATTGAAATGGATGCTGCTTCCAATAACGGCGTGGACAATATTCGTCAAATTGTCGATGAAGTTACATATTCCCCTACTTTGGGTAAATATAAGGTCTATATTATCGATGAGGTTCATATGTTATCAACAGGGGCATTCAATGCGCTTTTGAAAACACTCGAAGAGCCTCCGTCATATGTTATCTTTATCCTGGCAACCACAGAAGTTCATAAGATTCCGATTACGATTCTGTCCAGATGTCAAAGATATGATTTCAGAAGAATGACAATGGATAATGTATCCGATCAGATTAAGAAATTGACGCAGATAGAAAACGTTGCGATTGAGGACAAGGCTGTAAGATACATAGCCAAAGTTGCGGATGGTTCGATGCGTGACGGATTGAGTCTGCTTGATCAATGTATTGCATTTTATTTAGGTGAAGAGCTTACGTATGACAAGGTTTTGGATGTGCTTGGAGCGGTTGATACGGAAGTGTTCTCCGAAATGTTGAGACAGATTATTAAAGGTGACGTGACAGCGTGTCTGAAAATCCTTGAAAAGATTGTTATACAAGGACGAGAGCTTGGTCAGTTCATCTCTGACATAACCTGGTATTTAAGAAATCTTCTGCTAATTAAGACAGCACCGAGCAATGAAGAAATAATAGACCTTTCTACGGAGAATATGGCAAGATTGAAAGAAGAAGCCAATGATGTATCGCATGAGGTAATAATGCGATACATAAGAATTCTTTCCGAATTGTCATCTTCTTTGAAATTTGCCACTCAAAAGAGAATTTTGGTTGAAGTTGCATTGATAAAGTTGTGCACACCGCAAATGGAAACCGATAACGGATCATTGGTTGACAGAGTAAGGCAGATGGAAGAGAAGCTTGCCAACGGAATACAGGTTATTCCGACTCAAAATGATTCTCGTGCAATTTCACAGACCGATACCGTGAGTGAGTCGACGGCACGGGCTATTACCAAGGCATTACCGGAAGATATTAAGGCAATTGTTTCCAAATGGGGACAAATCGTTGCATATGACGGACTTTTGTCTCAATATTTGAGAGATTCTTATCCGAGTATCGAAGGTGAATCAACTCTGATGATAGTATTTAGAGAGACTTTCTCGTATGAAAGATTCAAAACTACCGAACGCCTTAATGAAATTAAGGAAATGATAGCCGAAGCTACGGGTAAGGAAGTGAATGTGGCAGTTTCACTGGAAGGTGCAGATAATGTTTCGAAGGATGTTTTCCCGGATATCAGAACCATGGTGGATGAGCAGATTGACTTCGAAATAGATGAGATTGATGACAACGGCTTGGAAGAAGATGATTTCGAGCCTGAAGATTATGATGAATAGAAAGGAAAATTGCAATGGCTAAAAGAGGTGGATTCCCGGGAGGCATGGGTATGCCCGGAAATATGAACAATTTGATGAAGCAGGCACAGAGAATGCAGCGTCAGATGGAAGAATCTCAAAAGGAACTTGAGACTAAGGAGTTTACTGCTAAGGCAGGCGGTGGCGCGGTTGAAGTGACCGTGACAGGAGGAAAGGAAGTAACCAAAGTTGTTCTTTCACCGGATGCAGTAGATCCGGATGACATAGAGATGCTTCAGGATTTGATTATTGCCGCAACAAATGAAGCATTGAAGATGGCAGATGATGCCAATGGCGAGATAATGGGCAGAATGACAGGCGGCTTGGGAATGTTCTAATGCAAATGTACAGCGGATACATTAATAAGTTAATAGAAGAATTGTCCGCACTTCCCGGAATAGGAGATAAGTCGGCTCAGCGATTGGCATTTCACCTGATTAATATGCCGGAGGCGAAAGTTAAAAAGCTTGCAGATACAATAGTGACCGCTAAAGAAAATGTTAAGTACTGTAAACATTGCTATACTTTGACGGATGCTGAGGTATGTCCGGTATGTTCCAATGAAAAGCGCAATCATAAGGTTATTATGGTGGTTGAGACGGTCAGAGATTTGGCAGCTTACGAGAAAACCGGAAAATATGAGGGTGTATATCACGTTCTCCACGGAGCAATTTCTCCCATGATGGGAATAGGACCGAATGACATTAAGCTGAAGGAACTTATCAAAAGACTTGAAAATGACATAGAAGAAGTTATTATTGCCACTAACTCAAGTCTTGAGGGTGAAACCACAGCGATGTATATAAGCAAGTTGATTAAGCCTACCGGAGTCAAGGTTACAAGAATTGCATCGGGAGTACCGGTCGGAGGTGACTTGGAGTATATCGATGAAGTTACGTTATTGAGAGCTTTGGAAGGCAGAACAGAATTATAATACGGAGGGTTAGGCATGAGCGTAATTAAAGAAGAGTTTGGAAAATTTGACGGAAAAGATATTTTCAAATTTACTATTGAAAACAAGAATGGAATGAAGGCGTGTGTAATTAATTACGGCGCTATTCTTACTCAGCTGTGGGTTCCCGATAAAGACGGAAAGATAGAAGACGTCGTTCTTGGATATGACAAATTGGAAGATTACTTTGAAAACGGAAGTTTCTTCGGAGCTACCGTAGGACCGGTAGCCAACAGAACGGCCAATGCGAAGTTTACACTCAACGGTCAGGAGTACAATTTGGCAGTTAACGACGGAGTTAATAATCTTCATTCGGATTTTAGCAAGGGATACCATAAAATTGCGTATAATTTCGAAACTACCGACAACAGTGTTGCATTTTCGGTTAAGGATGCCGATATGAATATGGGATTCCCCGGAAATAAGGATGTCAAGGTCACATATTCTCTTTCGGATGACAATGAATTGAAAATACATTATGAGGCAGCTTCGGATAAAGATACAATGATTAATATGACCAACCATTCGTACTTCAATCTGAAGGGACATAATGCCGGAATAATAGAAGACCACGTTTTGATGATTAATGCTTCAAAATTCACTCCTGTAGTTGCCGGTGCAATTCCGACAGGTGAATTGCAGGATGTTAAAGGAACTGTTTTTGATTTCACGACACCTGTCAAAATCGGCGAGCGAATTGCAAATGATGAAGAACAGCTCAAATTGGTCAAAGGATATGATCATAACTGGGTACTTGATGATTATGAAAAAGGCTTCAGAAAAATTGCGGAAGTAACGGTTCCCGGTGTGTCACGTAAGATGGAAGTTTATACAGATCTTCCCGCAGTTCAATTCTATGCCGGAAACTGTATAAGTGAAACAATAGGTAAGGGTAATACCAAGTACGGTCCAAGATGCGGAATGTGTTTGGAGACACAATATTCTCCCGACTCAGCCAACCATCCGGAATGGCCTTCATGTGTATACGGCCCTTCAAGAAAGTATGAAACTTGTACTTCGTATAAGTTTGTTTAGGTAAAATGGCAACAATTAAGGATTTTTTTAAGGAAAAAAATAAACGTCTTGATAACAGTGAGATAGACTACAAAGAAAGAATAAGGCAGCATAAGTTATCCGTATTTATCAAAACCACGGTAGCAATAGTGGTTTTCGTGGTTGTAATAGTTTTGCTGAATATATTCTGGAACGAAAAAACATTTACTACGGTATCGGTGAAGGAAACAGTTCCGATTTCCGTTGTTAACGGTGCAACGGCCTGCAATCTGAACGGTTCGGTTCTCATTTACAGTAAGGATGGAGCCAGCTGTATTGATTCCAAAGGTAAGGCTGTATGGAATCAGTCGTTCGAGATGCAGTCTCCGATTGTTTCAATTAACGGTAATACAGTTGCAATAGGTGATTATAACGGACGAAATATTTATCTTGCCAATAAAGATAAAATTCTCGGAACCGTTAAGACGAATCTTCCCATCAGAGACGTAGCGGTATCGGATAACGGTGTTGTTGCAGCGGTTTTGGATGATGTAGATGTTGTAAGAGTGTTTATTTATAACGGAAATGAGGATACCGATACTCCGATAGTCGAGTCTAAGGCTACGATGAGCAAAAGCGGATATCCGATAAGTGTATCGTTAAGTCCCAACGGACAGATTATGATGGTATCATATTTTTATGTAGACAGTGGAAATATGAAATCATCTGTATCTTTTTACAATTTCGGAGAAGTCGGAAGTAACGAAGTTGATCATTTCGTAAGCGGTTTTGATTATGTGGATACGGTAATGCCGCTTGCAAGATTTGCATCGTCAAATACTGCTTTTGCTGTTTCTGATGACAGAATTGTATTTTTTAAGGGTAATGAAATTCCCAATAATATTGCAACTAATCTGCTTAGTGAGAAAGTATTGGGAGTATATTACGATTCCGATTATGTAGGTTTGGTATTCCTTGATACATCGGGAGAATACCTGTATCGATTGGATGTATATAATTCTGCGGGAACCAAATTGTGTTCTAAACAGTTTAACATTGAGTATACAGATATTGTTTTCAATAATGATATGTTTGCCATATATGGCGGAAACGAGTGCATGATTTGCGAAGTGAACGGGGATGAAAAGTTCGCGGGTACCTTCGACAGAACTGTAAGTCTGTTGGTTCCTACTTCATCAACGTATGAATATCTTTTGGTAACCGGAGATTCTTTGGATACCATCGAACTCAACTAACTTGTGCGGAACGGATAACTGTGATTTATGAACATATATACAATACTGGGCTTGGCGGCATTTGCATTTGTAATTATATGGAGAATGTTCCGCGCGTGCAAAACCGGATTTGCCAAGGAACTTGATAATACAATATCGATAATATTCGCGGTGTTCATAGGCTTCTATATTTATAAAACGGCAAACGGTTTTGTTGAAGAACGATATGGAAGAGTGATTGCTTTCATAGCACTTATTGCGGCAGTACTTCTTATTTACAAGATAGTGAATCTGATTATGACGGCTTTTAAGTTGTTCGCCAAACTTCCGGCAGTGAGGGTAATTGACAAATTTTTGGGCCTGTTTCTCGGTGCACTTGAAGGAGTAGTAATCGATATGGCGCTTATTGAAGTTCTGCAATTTGTATTTTGAGGGGGCAGTATATTATGAATTCTGATTTTCAAAAGAAAGCGTATTTTAGTGGAAGAAAAATACTGAAATGGTATGAATATCATATGGAAGATTTAGAGAGCGACGGAATGACCAAAGATGATCTTCAGGTATTGGAAGAGATGAATGGGTCGGATGAGAGTGCACAGACCTCGGAGCCGTTGGATCCTGCACTTGAGGATGAGGTAAGCAGGATTATGGCTAACTTCGCCAATGCTCATCAGGATTCGGTGGACAGTTTGTTCTCGAATATCGATAATCCGCTTCCATAAACACAACCCTCCAAACGGAGGGTTGTTTGATTATAATCGGATATTTACTCAAAATATCAAGAAAGAATATATGGCAAATGTTAAAGTATAATTACGATATCGATATGAAAGGAGTTTTGGACAGTGAATAATCTGATACTGATCACCGACATTTTGGCATACATTGAAGCCAATCTTACCACCGACATTAAAACCGATGATATAGCCAAAGAATTATATTGTTCAAAATCTTCCGTAGAAAAGCTTTTCAGAGTTGTAACGTGTATGAGTATAAGGGATTACATGATTCGAAGACGGATGAGTCTGGCAGCCAAGGACATCATATCAGATGCGGAGGATTCTTTGCTGAATATAGGAATACGTTACGGATACGGCAGTAACGAAGCTTTCACAAGATCCTTCAAGAGCATTTGGCATGTCACACCGTCACAGTATCGTAAGAACCCTGTGCGCTACGAATTGTTTCCGGCACTTCGTCTGGACCGAGAACTTATGGAGGACAAAAATATGCAGAATAAGAAAAAAGTTGATATCAGTGAATTGTACGATTATTTGAAAGAAAGAAGAAACTGTTACTTCGTCGGCGTGGACATTAAAGGTCTCGTCCCAATTAACGAAATTGCACATGAGGCAGGCGATATTTCCATACTGACGGCGATGGACAGACTGTCCGAGGCAGTAGGCGATGAAGATATTGTTTTCAGAATAGGTGGCGATGAGTTTGTAGCTTTGACAAACTCAGAGGATCCCGAGTATGCCCAAAATATTGTAGATAAGGTACTGTCGCGAAACGGTGAGGTATTTAAGTATAAAGATATTGAAATCCCGCTTGCCTTATATTCATCGTACTATAGAATCACATCAAAGAATTTAAGGTATTCGGAACTGTTTTGCGAAATGCAAAAACAGGTTGATGTGGCCAAATTTGAGAGTATAAACAATTAGAAGAAAGCAAATCAAAAAATATATTAAATAAATGTTAAAATCATGTTGACATTCAAAAGGTGATTTGCTAATATATAAAACGCACGCGACAAGCGTGCGTTTTTGAACCTTGACAGTAGAACAGCAATGCAACCCTGAAGATTCCAAACAAAGAATCGGGACACTCTGGACCGATTCGGGAATAATTCAGAGAAGTGACAGAGGAATCTGTCACGCGAACAACCTTAAGAA
>JAZUFE010000003.1:0-2496 GCA_045640525.1 Lachnospiraceae bacterium
GGTTATATAGATGAGGGAGGCACGATGCACCCGATTCCCCACTACTATGATTGGGAAACCGGAATTTTGACTATATATACCACTCATCTTTCCAAGTATTGTGGATTCCCCGTGAACAACGAAAGAATGAGCAATGCGATGCTTGCGTATGTCTTTGCCGATGATATGGTAAGTGATGAAGAAAATGTCGATCTCAATCAGATGATTGAATTCATGGAAGCTGCGAAGATGGCGGACGGCGACCTTAGCATGGCTATGGAAATTACCAACGGATTAAGCAATGGCGGATTCGTGGCAGGAAACCTGGTAAGTGCAGCCGGATTATATGAAGGTGCAGTGAGCACGGTTGCGGAAGGCGCAGGAGACTTTATCTTCACCAAGGGAAATATAGGGACCGTCGGTGAGATAATGAATACCAACTGGGGGAAGGCCGGAACCTGGATGCCGGGCGAGCATAAGTATGGTCCGGAACTTAAGGCTTCGAGCATTAATGATAAGTTTGCCTCAAAGTATCCGTCGGCTTTTCTTGAGAAAGCGGGAAAAACGTTGAACCGTCTTAATTTTGGTATGGCGGTCCTTAAACTCGGCAATACGATAGCCAACAGCGGATGGAGATCGGAAAAGGCAGCAGGAGACGCATCAAGGATAGCGATTGATACTGCACTTATGTTGCTTGGGGAATCGGCAGAGATAGGTTCCTATGCGCTTAATGTTTATCTTATGGGGATTTCTCTTTTTGAATATGCACTTGATTCTTTCTATGCAGAAGCAATCGAAGGGCGTGAACAGGTATACTTCTCGGCATATCACAAGTATTATCAGAACAAGGGAACGGACGGCGGATATCGCAGCGCGGCCGACTGGCTTAGAATATTCAAGGATATAATCAATAATGGCGGCGGACAAAAAGAAATGGAAGCCGAAATAGACAGCTATGTCAATGAATTCTGGGTTAAGGCCGATGAGATGGGGCCTGAATATCTTGACAGTATAATGACTGATGACGATAGAGCGGCATTCGGCGCGGCAGCCCAGGGTGGACTGAATGATGCATTGCGTAAGAAGATAAGTGATGATTACAGAAACACGCTGAATGAAACAATGCCCAATATTTTAAGGGTTCTTAATATGCAAAGAAAGACAGAACTCCTTGAAAAGTATCAGCAGGAATATGATAACTTTGTGAAGCAGATGAATCAGACCGTTACGGTTAGAGTCTGTACCGATTATTCGGGAACGGGACCTTCGAAGTATGAGGGCTGTATTGTCAGATTCAAGGACATTAACGGAAAGGTTGACGATCCGCAAAAGTGGCAGACCACACTTAACAGTGAGGGCGATGGAGCAATAAGGTTCACATTCTTAGGACATCTTATGGCCAATGCGGGCACTACATTTGAAGTGGTGAAGATGAATGGGGATTCTGAGGAGATTATCGATACGGTTGATGTATATTTCAAGACCGACAATTCCGGAAAATACCCTAAACTTTACGGGGTTTTGATGCTTCATGAAGAAAGAGAAGAGGAGCCCGAGGAGGATATCTTTGTCGAGCCCGAAGACTATTCGTATGAGACAGAAGACAATACAGCCAATGAATCAGGACGGCCTGTACATTTTACATATTACAGTGACAGCGTTAACAGGGATGAGTTTGGCAACAGCGAGGTTCTTAAAGCTTTGGCTGACTCATTTGAGGGAAGTCATGTGGATATTTCGGCAGGAACCTTCACAATAAAGGGTACAGACAGCAGTTACCATATGGGAAAGGCTGATATGGAAAGGGCCATGGCTGCAGCCGGTGATGTGGAAGGCTCGCTTATCTCATTTGGAGAAGACTGGAATGTTTCTAATGTAGAACTTAAGGGAAGCTTAAGCGATGATTTTGGTACTTCCGCTCATGTTAATGTTGATTATTTCCACGCCAACTGTGACGGATATATGGAAATTTCCACTTCTGACGAGTACGGAAGAACTTCAATGGAAAGTACATATTCGGGTGAACTGACCGAATCCAACGGCCAGTATACGAGGGGAAATGATTCATACCTTGCACTTGAAGAGATTGACGGCCAAGAACGCTATGTTATGCATATTTATATAGTAGTTACTCCGAAGTATACCGAAAATTCTCATCAGGTACAAACAGATACGGACGGAGAAACATCGACATATGATTATACAAATGAATCATATGGTGACTACCTGATGGAAGTTATATTTGTGGGTGATTAAAGGATGATGTTAGGTGGCTGTTGTGCCAAGTGACTGAGTGTTTATCATTAAGGAGGATTTCATGTCGGATAATAATTTAAAAGATATTAAGCTGTGTGAGGACGGAAAATACAGATGGGTATATGAATTCAGCATGCTGAAAAATCCCATCATATTGCTGACCGTGTTGAAGATATTTGCCCTTGTTTTGGTAGGCATGTGGCTGTTTTTCGGACTGTTCTCAATTAAGGATGAAGGATTTGTAGGTGCATATGTTTATCA
>JAZUFE010000004.1:0-34913 GCA_045640525.1 Lachnospiraceae bacterium
CTGCCTCTTCGTCGCCTGCTGCCGCATTGGCATCCTGAAGTTCGAATCGCTCGCGCTGATCAATCGGATCGTTAAGTTCGGAATATGCATTACACATTTCCCAACCGTTCATGAACATTTCGAAAGGTACAACATACGCAGGATCCTCGGGTTTCTTCTTGGTAAGAGGTGAAATCTCGATTGGATGATCCATAACGAACGTAGGCTGAATAAGGTGTTCCTCAACAAACTCTTCGAAGAAGAGATTAAGGATATGACCCTTCTGATGCCAGTCTTCGAATTCGATATGCTTCTCCTTCGCAATGGCACGAGCCTCGTCCAATGTCTTAATTTCATTAAAGTCAACGCCCGAATACTTCTTAACGGCGTCAACCATTGTAATTCTTTCAAACGGCTTACCAAGATCCATCTCGATTCCCTGGTAAGTAATTGTGGTAGTACCGAGTACTTCCTTGGCAATATAACGGTACATGTTTTCTGTAAGGTCCATCATTCCGTTATAGTCTGTATATGCCTGATAGAGCTCCATAAGTGTGAACTCGGGATTATGTCTGGTATCAAGTCCTTCATTTCTGAATACTCGTCCGATTTCGTATACTCTCTCGAGTCCGCCGACAATAAGTCTCTTAAGATATAATTCCAATGATATACGTAATTTAAGATCCTCATCGAGTGCATTGAAGTGAGTCTCGAACGGTCTTGCCGCAGCACCGCCGGGGTTAGCCACGAGCATCGGAGTTTCAACTTCCATGAAATCCTGACCGGCCAGGAATCTACGAATAGCTGCCAAAATCTTGGAACGTTTAACGAAGGTGTCTTTGCTTTCGGCATTCATAATTAAGTCAACATATCTTTGACGATATCTTGTGTCCGTATCCGTAAGTCCGTGGAACTTCTCGGGAAGAATCTGAAGGCTCTTGCTAAGAAGAACCATCTCTTCTGCGTGAATGGAAATCTCTCCTGTCATGGTTCTGAAGATGAATCCCTTAACACCGTATATATCACCGATATCCGACTTCTTGAAATCGGCATACGGTTCTTCACCTATCGAATCTTTCGATACATATACCTGAACATTGCCCTTGAGGTCCTGCAGATTACAAAAAGATGCCTTACCCATAACACGCTTGAACATCATACGTCCGGCAATGGATACGGTAATCGGTTTAGCGTCCATGATTTCACGACGCTTATTATAATCCTCTTTCTTAACTTCTCTGGCTGCCTGTTCTTCGAGACCTTCCACATTGGGATATTCCCATCCTTTGAGAAGTTCTTCCTCGTGCTTGTTATAAAGTTCCTTAACCTCATCGGTATGATGTGTCTGATCATACTTGGTGATTACGAACGGGTCTCTGCCGGCTTCCTGCAAAGCAGCAAGCTTTTCTCTTCTAACCTTTAATAACTGGTTTATGTCCTGAACCTGCTCAGGCTTATTGTTTTGATTGTTCTCTGCCATTTTTTAACTTACCTAATCTTACTTATTTGATCTTTGAATATCCAAAATTTTGAATTTGAGTTCTCCTGCAGGAGTCTCAACAGAAACTGTATCCTTAACCTTCTTGCCAATCAAAGCGGCACCTACGGGTGACTCATATGAAATAACACCCTTCAGGGGATTAGCTTCGGTAGGAGCATCAATCTTATATTCCAAATCTTCCTTAAGCTCAAGGTCACGAATCTTAACGATACATCCGATGGAAACCTTCTCGGTTGAAACCTCATCCTCGTCGATAACTTCAGCATTTTTAAGAATTTTTTCAAGCTTCTCGATTCTGGCTTCGATGTCACGCTGTTCGTCCATAGCTGCATCGTACTCTGCATTCTCGGACAAGTCTCCCTGTGCTCTTGCTTCTTTAATCTTCTCGGCAACTTCACGACGCTTAACAGCTTTTAATTCGTTAAGTTCCTCCTCGTATTTTTTAACACTTTCATAGGTAATAATATGCTTCTTTTCTTCCATTTCAGACACCTTCCTTTAACTCATATACATACACGGGCGGATAAAAATATATACTCTTCCAATATCCACCGCACCCTACTATACCTATTTTAGTCAACAATGTCAAGAAAGCCCTTATTTATGCGCCCAAATACTCTTTATCAATCAAAAGTTCCTCATACTGTCTGGTATAAAGATTATAGTATTCGCCCTTGGCCTTCATAAGAGATTTGTGCGTTCCCCTCTCAACAATAATACCGTCACGAACCACCAATATTACGTCCGCATTAATTATGGTAGACAGTCTGTGTGCAATAACGAAAGACGTTCTGCCGTTAATAAGCTTGGCTATCGCGCCTTGGATGATTTTCTCGGTCACCGTATCTATGGAGGCCGTTGCCTCATCCAAAATCAGAATTCTCGGATCTGCCAGCAAGGCTCGTGATATGGACAGGAGCTGCTTTTCACCGGTTGAGAGCATATCGCCGCTTTCGCCCACATTCGAATCAAGACCGTCTTTTAGTTTCGCAACAATAGAATCCGCACCTATCATTTTTAAAGATTCCATTATCTGTTCATCTGTCAAATCCGCGTTGCCGTACTTTAGGTTATCCCTTACCGTTCCCGAGAAGAGGAAGGGGGTTTGAAGTACGTAGCCTATATTGCTGTGAAGCCACTTAAGCGATCTTTCCTTTATATCTTTACCGTCAATCAACACACGCCCCTTGGTAGGTTCAAAGAATCGGCATACGAGATTAACCAAAGTTGACTTACCGGCTCCCGTCTCTCCGACTATGGCAACATTACAACCCTTCGGCACTTTGAGACTGAAGTTTTCAAGAACAAGTTCATCTCCGTCCGGATATTGGAACGAAACATCTTCGAATTCAACATCACCTATAAGCTCTTCGAAGTTTTCATACTTAGGGTCGAAGCTTGTACCGTACTTTTCTATAACTTCCAAAGAGTCATGAACCTCGCCCTCGGTATTCATCAGATTCGTATAGCGCTCCACATTGACGCGAATTGCGATAATCTGCGAAATGGCACTTACGAGGAACTGAATCGGATTAAGCATTCCCATTGCGTATGACATGAAAACAGACATGGTTCCTATCTCTATCACATGTTCCGTGGTAAGTGCTCCGCCCTTCCATATAACAAGTGCAAGCGCCAGACTTGTAAGCAGGGCGACCACCGAATTGAACATCGCATCATAATGAGCCGCATGAATACTCTTCTTATACATGAGTTTGGTATCCTTGCGGAATCTTCTGTTCATACTGTCTTCGATAACCAGACTCTTAATCGATTTAACTCCGGTTATTCCCTCATTGATATTGGAGGTAATCTTCGAATTCTGCTCTCTGATTTCTCTGTTGAGCTTGAGCAGTTTCTTCTCGAAATACGAAATACATACTGCCGCAAGCGGAACAATCAGCATAACCCATACAGCCAGTTTGGCATTAACAATCAGCATAACAACAATACTGAAAATTATATTTGCGCCCCACCAGAAAATATCCATGAAACGCCACGATGCCATCTGCCCTATTTTGCCCGTATCGGACATAACACGTGCATGTATGTATCCTACACTGTTTTGATTATAGTAGGATAAAGATACATCCTGCAGATGCTCGAAAGCATTATTCCTCAAATCACGGTTAACGTACAGTTCCATTCTTGCACAGTCATATACGTTGAAATAATTGACAACCGCCTGAAAAACTCCGCAGAACACGAACAGTGTCAAAAAGACCGGCATGGTATCCAGGGTTTTGTTCGCAACGAAATGATCAAGTGCGTATCTGTTGAACAAAGGATATATGGCATCGATTGCCGAAACCATCATTCCCATGATTATCATTCTGACAAATATAAACTTGTATTTTTTTAAATACGGCCACAGAAGACCGTAGCCCAAAAAGGATGGCTTATTCTTCATCCAGTCCTCCTTCCCCGGCCTGAACCTGAAGTTTGTATATCTTACTGTATACACCATCAAGGTTAACCAGTTCATCATGATTGCCCGACTCGACAACGCTGCCGTTTTCAAGCACAAATATTCTGTCAGCACCCATGAGTGTTGTAATTCTGTGCGATATCAATATGACAGTTGTGTCACTATTTTCTTTGCGAATGCTTTCGTTCAGTGCCTTCCTTATTCTGGCATCCGTTACCGCATCAACGGCTGAGAGCGAATCATCGAAAATCATAATAGGAGTCTTGCGAACCAACATTTGTGCAATGGCAGTTCTTTGTTTCTGACCGCCCGAAAGTGTAACTCCGCGTTCACCGACATACGTCTCGTATCCTTGAGCGAACTTATCGATTGCGGTATCCAGACTTGAAATTTCCGCAGCCTGTACGACACGATTGTGGTCCGCATCTTCAACCGCTATATTAATATTGTCTTCAAGCGTTCCCGAGAACAGATACGGCTCCTGCATCACCATTCCTATATTTTGGCGCAGCTCCGCCTTTTTGATATCGGTAATGTCCACGCCGTTAATTAAAATTCTGCCTTCCGATTCCTTCAATTCATAGAACATATCAAGCAACATCATAGCCGTTGTTTTGCCTGTTCCCGTACCGCCCAGAATTCCTATCGTCTCACCCTTTCCAAATGTCCATGAAACATTATCAAGAACCTTGGCTTCATCATACGAGAACGATACATTTTCAAATACGATATCTCCGTTACCGGGGAATTCTCCGGCACCTTCCTTATCCTCTTCCGTTTCGGAATTCATTATGTACATAAGTCTGTCTATCGAAATTCCGGCCTTACTCATCTCCGAAACAACTCTTCCGAGTTCACGTGTAGGCCAAATCATCATTGAATTCAAGGCAAAAAACGCAACATAATCTCCGGGTTGCAGACTGCCCGTAACCGTAAGGTAAGCTCCAAATGACACTATCGCAATAATCTCCATTCCGCCAATAAGGTCGTTGACCGTCCAAAACTGCGTAAGGAGTCGCATGGTCTTAACCCAAAGCCCGGTATACTCGGAATTCTTATTCTCAAATCTGTCGCGCTCGAACCTTTCCTTTCCGAACGCCCTGATGACACGTACACCCGTCAGATTCTCCTGCGCTATGGCCGAAAGATTACCTTCCTCCGTATCGGCCAGCATGAATGACTTTCCTATGGCTTTGTGAAAAAATAAAGAATATCCTATCACTATCGGTACGAAGGCGAATGCCGCCACCGAAAGCACCGGACTTATTCCGCACATAAACACAAGTGAAAGCGTGATTACCAGAATCATTCTGAAAACCTGCGTCAGCTGATTGGCTATGAAATCCCTTATCATATCCACATCGGTCGTGCATCGCTGAATTATATCACCTGTCTGATTCTGGTCATGCCAGCTAAACGGCAGGTGAATGATGTGGTCAAACAGCTTGTCCTTCATCCTCTTGCCCAGTGTCTCAGCCCCCTTGGCATTAACCAATTTAAAAAGATACCTGAACACTGCGCCCAGAAGCGCTATTCCCATAACTATGAGGGCAAAGATATACAAATGCCCTATACAATATTCTCTTCCTCCCAAACCGTTGATTACGGACATGACGAAATCCGGCAAATTGTCATCATTGCCGATAATAAAGTCTACCGTATATCCGATAATTTTGGGATTAACCAATTCAAATCCCACCAAAAGACAAGCCAGCAGTATCGTCAGCGCCAGATACCGAAGGCTCCCTTTAAGGAATTCCGACACCATTGAAATACGTGTCTTATATTTCTTTTCCTTAATACTCTCTTTCATATTTAAACTAACTTCCTATTCTGTCTATAAACTCAATGAGTCTGTCAAATTCCGTGATTTCACAAACTTCCCGCCTTAATGCTGCGCAGCCGCGTATCCCCGTGGTATACCATGCTATGTGCTTTCGCATTTCACGGACTCCTATATACTCACCCTTAATCTTGGTCAACATGGTTGCATGTCTCTTAATCATCTGACGCATGTCTTCTGTGCTCGGTCTTGGCATGGCCACGCCGTGTTCCAGGTAATACGGTATTTCTTTAAATATCCATGGATTACCCTGTGCCGCACGGCCTATCATGAATCCGTCCACTTTGGTATGCTCCAGCATTTTCATGGCAGAAGGTCCGTCAACGACATCACCGTTTCCTATAACAGGAATCGAAACACTCTCCTTAACCTTGGCAATAATGTCCCAATCCGCCTTGCCCTCATAGTACTGTTCCCTGGTTCTTCCGTGAACAGCAATGCCTGCAGCTCCGGCATCTTCAACAATCTTGGCAATTTCAACCGCATTAATGTGTTCTTCATCGAAGCCCTTGCGGATTTTGACCGTAACAGGCTTACTTACCGCACGAACCGTCTTGGATACAATCTCATGCACAAGCTTAGGGTTCTTCATCAGGGCAGAACCTTCCCCGTTATTGACTATCTTGGGAACCGGACATCCCATATTGATATCCAGAATATCAAAATTTCTGTCCTCTATTTCATGTGCAATACGTGATATCACGTCAGGATCCGAACCAAACAGTTGCAACGACGCAGGACGCTCTTCGTTTGTTACCGTAAGCATCTCTTCCGTATTTTTGTTTCCGTACAAAATGGCTTTGGCCGAAACCATTTCCATGCACACAAGTCCCGCACCCTGTTCCTTACATAAAACACGAAATGGCAGGTCTGTTACTCCTGCCATCGGTGCCAAAATACAATTATTGTCTAACTCAACACTACCTATTTTGATTTTTTTCATAAATCAATCTCAATCCATTCAAAGTTAAGTTCTTATCATATACATCAACCAGTTTGGTTTCGGGGCAGATAATTCCGCCAAGACCTCCGGTAGCAACAACCTTCAAGTCCTTCACTCCCGTTTCCTTTTTAACCTGATTGATTATGTATTCTGTTTGTCCGATTTGACCGTATACCAATCCTGCCTGCATACTTGATATTGTCTCCTGTGCAAGTATCGATTTGGGTTTAATTATTTCTATTTCGGGAAGTTTCGCCGTTCCTTCCCACAATGCTTTAGCCGATATTCTGATTCCGGGCGCAGTAATTCCGTACAAAAACTCACCCTGCTCATTCACGTAATCATATGTGGTTGCCGTACCAAAATCTATTACCAAAACAGGGCCGCCGTACTTTTCGTACGCTCCCACGCAGTCAACAATTCTGTCTGCACCGATTTCTCTTGGGTTGGGAGTTGCAACTTTAATTCCCGTCTTGATTCCGGGGCCCACTATGATGGGCTCACATCCAAGATATCTGACTACCGAACCTGTCAGAGCATGCATGGAATCCGGAACAACGGACGCAATTATTACTCCGTTAACCGCTTTGGCATCGACACCGTTTCGTTCAATCATCGAAAGCATGCTGACACCATACTCATCGGAAGTACGTGAAAGCTTACTCATCATTCTGAAAGTCGATACAAGTATATCTTTATCAAACAATCCGAATGTTATATTGGTATTTCCCACATCTATAACAAGTATCATCGTCTATTCCTCATCAATCAGATCCGCAATATTTTCGTGCAAAAATACAGCTCTGTAGAACAGGCTGAGTGATTCGAAAAGTTCCTGTCTCTTTCTTCTGATCTCGCCAACCAAAAGTCCGGAACCTATTTCATCATAAAGATAATCCTCGGGTGCTGCTTCGGTTCGCATGTTAACCGCACCGTCTTCTTCGAACTCAATGGTAAAGATACCGCCTATCTCTTCCGTGAAGAGCACGCATATAACGTGAAGTTCGTCCTTAATGGATTCCGGTATTTTCGAGAATTTCTCATTAAAATAATATTTTTGGTCGTAGGCATTAGCCCCGCAAATAACTCTGTCTTCGTTCATTATAATGTAGCCGCCATTATTGCTTTGATTGTGTGCATTCTGTTCTCAGCTTCCCTGAATACAACCGATTGAGGACCGTTAAACACTTCATCGGTAACTTCGAGTTCGGACAATCCGAATTTCTTATGTACTTCCCGACCTACCTCTGTCTCCAAATCATGATATGCAGGCAGACAATGCATAAAGATACACTCTTTCTTTGCATAGCTCATAGCCTTGGCATTAACCTGATACGGAAGAAGTGCATCGATTCTTTCTTTCCAAACCTCATCGGGTTCTCCCATCGAAACCCATACATCGGTGTATATTACATCGGCATCCTTACAGCCTTCCTCCACAGAATCCGTCAGGGTAATGGTTGCACCTGTTTCTTTGGCAATCTCCTTGCATTGATCAACAAGTTCCTGTGAGGGGAAGTATTTCTTGGATGTACATGCCGTGAAGTTCATACCCAGCTTGGCACTTACTACCATAAGTGAATTACCCATATTGAAACGGGCATCGCCCATATATGTTAAGTTAACGCCCTTAACGCGTCCGAGTACTTCCTTAATTGTAAGAACATCTGCCAGCATCTGGGTAGGATGAAACTCGTCCGTAAGTCCGTTCCATACGGGAACTCCCGAATACTTGGCAAGGTTCTCTACAAGTTCTTGACCGAATCCGCGATATTCAATACCTTCAAACATTGAACCGAGTACCTGCGCAGTATCCACGATTGATTCCTTCTTACCTATCTGTGAGGCTTTGGGATCAAGGTATGTCGTACCTATTCCAAGGTCATGTGCAGCCACTTCGAAAGAGCAGCGTGTACGTGTACTTGTCTTTTCAAAAATCAACGCTATATTTTTACCCGCATGCATATCTTTGGTAAGTATACCTGCCTTCTTCTTGGCCTTAAGATCTGCTGCCAAATCAATAAGATACATAATCTCTTCCGGAGTATAATCCAAAAGTTTCAAAAAGCTTCTTCCCTTTAAATTAACCATTTCCTTACCTCTTCACTAAATTTCATCAAGCCGTGAATAAACAATTGTTATCCACGGCCTGTTATCCGTTACCAGAATACATGGGCTCCGAGTACAATACCCGGATGTCCGTTATTTCTTCTAAAGTGCGTTGCATCGCCTACGGTTGTTTCGCCCATAAGTGCTGCCGCAGCAGCCTGCAGACACCGTTCCGGCGGTCCGCTTTCATATACTCTTGCCACCTTACCCGACATAGCCGGAGTAAACTGCCCCGAAGCATATATTACCGAATAAATCGAATTGGGATACCTGGGCGACTTAACTCTGTTCATAACAACCGCACCCACGGCAACCATTCCTTCATACGGCTGGTTTCCGGCTTCACAATATATCAAAGCACCGAGTAATCGCAGCTCGTCGGCATCGGCAGATACCGCACCTCTGTTGGATGTCAGATTGCCAAGATTCTTCTTGGCTTTCTCCATCGCCTCAGCTGCCTTCTGCTTGGCAGCTTCCGCCTCGGCCTGTTTTCGAAGTTCCTCTTCTATCTTATGTCTGGCATTAACCTGTTCAACCGTTTCGCCTTGGTCAATGTGGAAGGATATATTAACAAAATCCGTATCCAGATAACCAAGCTCACCTTCAAAGTCAACGCTGATCCACTTCTCATCAACAATCTCAACGAAATCGGCATAGTCCGTTTTGGCAAGTACGCCCATCACCTCTGCATCAGAAGAAGGCTCCTTTCTGACATTCAAAGCCTCGGTATCAATTGTAACAAGCCACCTTCCTACATCCTCCGACATGGAAACGGCATCGTCACCAAACAGCAGAAATTCATCGGAACACCATCCTGTCAAAGCTCCTGATTGTATCTTGGTCCAACCATCAGCCTGTTCAAGCACGGTACCTCCGCAATCCGCATAAAGATATCCGACTCTGGAAGCATCTTCGTTTGCTTCCGAACGAACATTAAGAGTATTGGTTACGTTGGCCATAACCAATTGATCGAGCATACGCTCTTTCTCTTTGTCGAATTTCTCATTGATATTCAGTTTCGTCTCTTTGCCCGCTTCGGTCTCTTCTATTTCAAGCGAAGACGGACTAATGACTGCTGCGATTCCTGCATTCGGGAAATCATACCCGTTCTTCTCGGACGCATCGGCAGTCACATTGTCAGCCATCCACACTATTACTCCCAGCACTACTATCGCCGGAACTCGGATGAGCTGATTTCTGAGCTTGTTCATTTCAGTCACCATTTTAGGTATCTTGTCAGTTACGTAAACCACATAATACCAAAGTTGACTATTAAAGTCAAATCTACAATCGTTTAGCTTTATCTATACATGCCTCAACGGCATCCATAACCGAACTTCTGAATCCCAATTCCTCCAGTACCTGCACAGCTTCAATGGTGGTACCGGCAGGCGAACATACCATATCTTTGAGCACTCCGGGATGTTTGCCTGTATCAAGCATAAGCTTGGCTGAACCCATGGTAGAGGCTGCAGCGAACTTGTAAGCCTTGTCTCTGGGAATGCCTGCCTTAACCGCTGCATCTGCCAAAGCTTCCATATACATGAAAACAAATGCCGGCGAAGAACCCGCAACTGCCGTAAATGCATCCATCTGCTTTTCGGATATTATCTCTGCCAATCCGAAAGATTCACAGATTTTGATTACAGGTGCCAAATCTTTATCTTTGACCTTGGAATTGGCACAAACCGCTGTCAATCCGGCATTAACCATGGCCGGTGTATTCGGCATAAGTCGTACTATCTTCTGGTCCTTGCCGAGAATCTCTTCAAGATACTTAATTGTCTTGCCTGCAACTATACTTACGATTACGGCTCCCTTTTTGGTAGTACCCGCAATGCCCTGCAATACGTCCGCACACATCTGCGGTTTAACCGCTATCACCAAAACATCTGCCGATGTTGCGATTTTCAAATTGTCCGTTGTCGTGAAAATATCAAACTCTTTATTAACCTTTTCGCATGTTTCCTTGGATTTGGCCGAGCCTATAATCTCTTCCGGTGCTACAACGCCTTCGGAAATTATTCCGTTAATCATAGCCTTCGCCATATTTCCCAATCCGATAAATCCTATTACCATACCTGTCCTCCTCATCTGCAAATATACATCATAAGCGCTGCTGCCACAGAAGCATTCAAAGATTCAATCTGTCCTTGCATCGGAATTATGACACCAATGTCAGCTTGATTCATAACTTCCTGTGACAATCCGTTGCCTTCATTTCCTATTAAAATTCCGGAACGTCCTTCATATTCAATACGATCGTACTCGCCTTTGGCTTTAAGACTTGCTGCATACAGCTTAATCCCCGCCCGTTTAACAGTCTCCAACGTTGTCGGCAAATCCGAAACATAAACCGTCGGAACTCTGAAAACGGAACCCATCGTAGAACGTACCGTTTTGGGATTAAAAATATCCACACAACCCTCACTCATAATAATTCCGGAAATTCCCGCCGCTTCCGCGGTTCTGACCATTGTTCCCAAATTTCCGGGGTCTTGTATATCTTCAAGAATAAGCAGGTTGCCCTTACTGCCCTTGGGTATGTTTGCAATGATATCTTTGAGCTGCCATTGCGGCATTTTCACGACGCATATCACACCCTGCGGCGAATCCGTATCCGATGCTTTCTTGAAAACCTCATGGCTTAATTCTTCGACAAAGATACCGTTTTGTCGGCATTTCTCTATCTTTTCAAAGGTTTTCATTAAGTGACTAGAAGGAGCCTTGTCACCGATTTCGGTTCTGACACAGGTTCCTTCTTCAAAATATATTTCTTTAATTAAATTGTTTGGTACTTCCTCAAATATCCTGAAGCCTTCAACCACGAACACACCCTCTTTGATTCGGGTACGTTTCTTCGTCTGAAGCTCACAAAGATGTTTGATTTTGGAATTATTTAAGCTTGTAATCATTACATGGAAAGCTTTCTTGCTATATCATACTGGGCTTCGGAGATGTTCTTCTCCATAACAAGCGCCTCTTCAATATCAAAATCGGTAAACTCACCGTGTTTATGACCGACAACTCTGTTTGACTTACCGTTGCAAAGCAAATCAGCTGCATAAGCCCCCATAATTGATGCAAAGAATCTGTCCTTACATGTGGGTGAACCGCCGCGCTGCATGTATCCGAGGATTGTTGCTCTCGTCTCCATTCCCGTAGCAGCCTCAATTCTTCGTGCCATTGAAGTAGAATGTCCTATTCCCTCGGCATTGATAATAATATGATGTGTCTTGCCCCTCTTACGGTTGGCAATGATATTATTGATAATACTCTGCTCGTTATAATCGTACTTCTCGGGAATCAGTATATCTTCCGCACCGTTCGCAACACCGCACCAAAGTGCTATATATCCTGCATTTCTTCCCATAACTTCGATGATTGAGCATCGCTCATGAGAACTTGATGTATCTCTTACCTTATCTATGGCCTGCATTGCCGTATTAACTGCCGTGTCAAAACCTATCGTATATTCCGTACATGCAATATCAAGGTCAATGGTTCCCGGAATTCCTATTGTATTGATTCCCTGTCTTGAAAGTGCCAATGCACCTCTGTAGGAACCGTCTCCGCCGATCACGATGATACCGTCTATCCCGTAGCTTCTGCAAATATCCGCTGCTTTGACCTGAACTTCTTCTTCCTTGAATTCAGGACATCTTGCAGTTCCCAAAATAGTTCCGCCGCGCTGAATGATATCGGAAACATCTTTCTTTTCCATATCAACGATTTCTTCATTAAGAAGACCCGCGTAGCCTTTCTTGATTCCCTTAACTTTAACGCCATTCACGATAGCTTCACGAACAACCGCACGAATTGCGGCATTCATTCCCGGAGCATCTCCTCCGGATGTCATGACACCGATAGTCTTAATTTCTTTAGCCATAGTTTTATCCCTTTTTGTGTTATATAAACAGCCAGCTTTATTTTACATTCCTATTCTTCCTGCGTCAAATGTTACTTTTACGCTGTCTTGCCCAAGCATTGCACGCAGTTCGCCCAAAACGTCACCCTTGGCATCTACCGAGTAGGACGGCGGAAGATTCTTCATGTTCTTTTCCTCGGAAAGATAGATTACCACGTTGTCCCGACCGTCCGAAGTTTTTAGAAGATTCAGTATCGTGTCTTTCTTTGCCTCATACTCTTGCATATTGGAAAGCTTTATCCACAGCTTGGAGGGAACATCCTCAAACGAAGTGATTGCCTCCGCTATCAGCTTGGCCCCCCTCTCTTCTTCGACATTCACTCTTCCTCTGACGAAAACCTTACCGTCTTCTATAAGCTTGTTCGCATTCTTTTCATAATCCTTCGGAAAAACAATTACCTCAACCGTGCCTACCAAATCCTCGAGTTGAAGGAATGCCATCACTTTATCGTTTTTGGTATACTTAATCTTTTTCTCGGCTATTATGCCTCCGACAATGGCCGTTGAGTTATCCGATACCTGACATCTTCCCGTCTCATCGTCCCATATGAAGTCGGAGGTTTTATTCGAAATACCCTTCTGCCAGAGCTCTTCATACTCCTCAAGAGGATGTCCGCTAAGATATACTCCGAGTACATCCTTTTCAAATGTCAGAAGAATATCCTTGGTGTATTCACCGACATCCGGCAGTTGCACATCAAATGAAGCCTTGTTCTCATCGCTCACCAAATCAAACAATGACATCTGACCTGCCATGTTATTCTTCTTATCATGACTTATGCCGTCCATAACCTGAAGGTATGTACACATGAACTGCTTTCTTGTTCCGTTGAGTGAATCCAGGGCACCTGCTTTAATGAAGTTTTCAACAGCCTTCTTGTTAACATCCCTTTCGGCTGTTCGTGTTATAAAATCATTCAAATTGGTATACGGTCCGCGAAGATTTCTCTCTTCAACAATCGAGTCGATAACCGGGCCTCCCACGCTTTTAATCGCCGACAAAGCATATCTTATGCATCCGTTGTCTACGGAGAAATTACGCCCACCATGATTGATATCCGGCGGAAGTATCCGAATTCCCATATTTTTGCAAACCATAATATAGTTGGCCACCTTGGGGGAATTATCTATAACGGAAGACATCAGTGCTGCCATGAATTCAACCGGATAATAGCACTTCAGATATGCCGTCTGGTAAGCAACCACCGCATAGCATGCCGCATGGGCCTTATTAAACGCATATTTGGCAAAATCCATCATTTCATCATACACTCTGGCTGCCGCATCTTCCGAAACTCCGTTAGCAATACATCCGGGAACATTTTCGTCGGGATTTCCGTGAATGAAGTTTTCCCTCTCCCTTATCATCACGTCCTGCTTTTTCTTGGACATGGCTTTTCGAACCAAATCACTTCTGCCCATCGAATATCCGCCCAGCGAGCGGACTATCTGCATAACCTGTTCCTGGTAAACTATACATCCGTATGTATCTTTCAATATAGGTTCAAGCTCCGGCGTTGTGTAAGAAACCGAATCCTTGTTTTTCTTTCCGTCTATATACTTAGGTATGAAATCCATCGGTCCGGGACGATACAATGCGATTCCGGCCGTTACATCTTCAATGTTTCCGGGTTTTAGCTCCTTCATGAACGAACGCATTCCGGCAGATTCAAGCTGGAATATACCGTCGCACTTGCCCGATGCTATCAGGGCAAACACCTTGGGATCATCATATGTCAGCGTATCAAGATTAATCTGCTCTCCTGTCGTCTCATATACATTATCGATGGTATCTCTTAGTACATCCAGTGTTGTAAGTCCCAGGAAGTCCATCTTCAAAAGTCCGAGACTTTCAACCGTGTTCTTTTCAAATTGTGTCGTTATATAACCTTCGGAAGATCTTTGCAACGGAACAAGTTCTTCTGCAGGTTGCGAGCAAATCACGACACCGGCAGCATGTACCGTGGTATTTCGGGGAATTCCTTCCAGTCTCATGGCCATATCAATAAGCTCGTGAACCTGCTCATCCGTATCATAAGCATTCTTAAGCTCAGCGCTCTTTTTAAGCGCATCCGCAAGTGTTATATTAAGTTCCTGCGGCACCATCTTCGATATGGAATCGGCGAAGGCGTACGGCAAATCCATTACTCTTCCGACATCTCTGATAACACCTTTGGCTCCCATCGTACCGAAAGCGACTATCTTTACTACCTTATCTTCACCATATTTTTGACTGACATAGTCAATAACTTCCTGCCTGCGACAGTCAAAATCAATATCAATATCCGGCATGGATACTCTCTCCGGATTAAGGAATCTTTCAAAAATAAGATCATTGGACACCGGGTCCACGTTGGTTATATGCAGCGAATACGATACTATCGACCCTGCTGCCGAACCACGGCCCGCACCGACCCAGATACCGTTTTCGCGTGCGAAATTGACGAAATCCCAGACTATAAGGAAATAATCCACATAGCCCATATTCTTAATAACATTGAGCTCATATGTAAGTTTCTCAAGAATCGTCTGATCCTGAGACGGAATTTTGGCGTTGATATCGGCATATCTTTCATGCAATCCGTCCATACACAATTTATTAAGGTATGTCCACGAATCATAGCCTTCCGGCACCTCGAAATGAGGCAGTTTGGTAACTCCGAATTCTATCTTAACATTGCATCGCTCAGCTATCTTTTGAGTGTTCTCCAAAGCTTCGACAGCGTAGGGGAAGAGCATTCGCATTTCATCTTCAGACTTAACATAGAACTGACCTCCCTCATAGCGAAGTCTGTTCTCATCCGAAAGCTTCTTACCGGTTTGCAGACACAGAAGAATATCATGCGGTTTAACATCATCCGCATATGTATAGTGCACATCATTCGTACAAACCAAAGGAATATTAAGTTCCTTTGACATTTGAATAAGTGCCATGTTTACTGTCTGTTGCTCGGGATATCCGTGGTCTTGAAGCTCCAAAAAGTAGTTGTCCTCACCGAATATATCTTTGTACTCCAGAGCAACTTTCTTGGCCTCACTTACCAATCCTTTGGTAATATACCTTGCCACTTCTCCTGCCAGGCAGGCGGACAAACATATAATTCCTTCATGAAACTGCCTTAGTATCTCTTTATCCACACGGGGCTTATAATAATATCCTTCGGTGAAACCGCGGGATACGATTTTCATCAAATTGGCATATCCGACATCATTTTCGGCAAGCAAAATAAGATGGTTGTATCTTTCCTCACCACCTGTAAGCTCTTTATCAAAACGCGAATTGGGGGCTACATATACCTCGCAGCCTAAAACAGGATGAATTCCCTGCGCTTCACATTCCTTGTAGAAGTCTATAACACCGTACATTACACCATGATCGGTTATTGCGGCGCTCGTCATTCCCAATTCCTTAATCCGTTTGACATACTCCTTTATTTTGTTGGAACCGTCCAGCAAAGAATACTCTGTGTGGACATGTAAGTGTGCAAATGACATAGATAATTCCCAATAATTCAAAAGGCGGTGCCAAGCACCGCCTTAATTATATCAAATATTCGTATACAACTACAGATATTTCTTTAATGCCTCAACCTTATCGGTAGCTTCCCAAGGAAGTTTAAGGTCATCACGTCCGAAGTGTCCGTATGCTGCAGTCTGCTTGTAGATAGGTCTTCTAAGGTCAAGCATCTTAATAATTCCTGCAGGACGAAGATCGAAATTGGCTCTGATTGCTTCAAGAAGCTTTTCATCCGAAATCTTTCCGGTTCCGAAAGTATCAACCATAATTGAAGTAGGTTCCGCAACACCGATAGCGTATGAAAGCTGAATCTCACACTTGTCTGCAAGTCCTGCTGCTACGATATTCTTGGCAACATATCTTGCTGCATAAGCTGCAGATCTGTCAACCTTGGTGCAGTCCTTACCTGAGAAAGCACCGCCGCCGTGACGTGCATATCCGCCGTAAGTATCTACGATAATCTTTCTTCCTGTCAAACCTGCATCACCGTGAGGTCCTCCGATTACGAAACGGCCTGTAGGGTTAATGAAGAACTTGGTCTTGTCATCAATAAGTTCCTTGGGAAGAACAGGATCGAATACATACTTCTTGATATCTTCATGAATCTGTTCTTGTGTAACATCGTCATCATGCTGTGTTGAAAGAACTACTGCCTCAAGTCTGACCGGCTTACCGTTCTCGTCATATTCTACCGATACCTGGCTCTTTCCGTCGGGACGAAGATACTTAAGTGTTCCGTCTTTTCTTACCTTGGTAAGCTGCAGAGCAAGCTTATGTGCCAAAGAAATAGGATAAGGCATAAGCTCGGGTGTTTCGTTGGTTGCATAACCGAACATCATGCCCTGGTCTCCGGCACCTGTATCAAGGTCATCCTTCAAATCACCTTTCTTAGCTTCCAAAGCCTTGTCAACACCCATGGCAATATCCGAAGACTGTTCGTCAATGGCTACGAGTACCGCACAGGTATTACCGTCGAAACCGTATTCAGACTTGGTATAACCAATCTCCTTAACGGTATCTCTGACTACCTTCTGCATATCTACATATGCGTTGGTAGTAATTTCGCCTGTGATAAGGACGAATCCCGTACAGCAGGCTGTCTCACATGCAACACGGCTCATAGGATCCTGTGCCATGCAAGCGTCTAAGATTGCATCAGAAATGGCATCGCAGACTTTATCGGGATGTCCTTCCGTTACAGACTCTGATGTAAATAATCTTTTCTCCATTTTAATCTCCTTTCAATCGAAACTTTGACAGGGAATCTGTCAAATAAAAAAATCCGCTTAATCACATAAGCGGATGACAACATCGATAATCGATAATCAATCCTCTTATTGTTCGAAATCAAAATCTCGCTCAGGTTGGCACCTTCCACAATGGGGTTGCCGTGGCTTCTCAGGTCCTATGTACCTCCACCACTCTGAATAAGAGAGAACATATATTAGATTTTCATATTTCTTATCTTTGAACAGATTACTACCAAGTCTCCAAAATGTCAACAGCGCCTTTATAAACCTTATGTTTTACATTGACTAAAACCCCATATTTTGCTATGATAAAAGAACCTATAAGTAGGTATTTCTTAGTATGTGAGGGTAAGATATGAGACGTGTCGGTACATCAAATTTAGTCCCCGGAATGGTTACGGCCGAGGATGTCTACAACTATAATAATCAGCTCATTATTCCCAAGGGATTGGTTCTTGATGACAAGACCATCGCCAAGCTTGATTATTACTCTATCTTAAGTGTACGTATCGAAGATAAACAGGCAGAAGTTAAAAACGAATCGGCTGCCTATTCCAAATCGTATTCCGAAAGAATTAAAGAAAGCCCTGAATTCGTCAGATTCAAAGCTGAATTTGATGAGGATGTTGCGAATTTTAAATCCGTAATCAATGATGTTGTTCTTAAAGGTTCACCTCTTGATGTGGATCAGCTTATGAATCACACATTGAACATTCTCGATATCGGAGCCACGACGCCGAATCTTTTGGATATGCTCCATTGCATGAGAGAATATGACGATGCTACATACGCTCACTGCATGAATGTCGCATTAATCTGCAATGTTATGGCAAGATGGCTCAGAATGAGCGAAAGCGAAATCTGCACCGCCACCGTATCGGGATTACTTCACGATATAGGCAAGACACAAATTCCCGACGAAATTATCAAGAAACCTTCCAAGCTCACTCAGCAGGAATATTCGATAATTAAGCGTCATCCTCAGGCAGGTTACGAAATTCTCAAGAAATCGTCACTTGATCCCGAAATTTTGAATGCCGTATTGATGCATCATGAACGTTGTGACGGTACCGGTTATCCGATGGGACTTAACGGCAATCAGATTTCCACATACGCCAGAATGGTTTCAATAGCAGACGTATATGATGCCATGACTTCGGCCAGAGTATATCGCGGACCGTTATGTCCGTTCAAGACAATAGAAGTATTCGAAGAAGAGGGTCTTCAAAAATACGATCCTCAGTTCATCATGTCGTTCCTTGAGAACGTTGTTAATACATATCTTCTTAACAGCGTGCAGTTATCCAACGGTGAGCGTGGAACCATCGTATATATCAACAAAGACCGACTTTCTTCTCCTACTGTAAGAACCGAAACGGATTTCATCGATCTTAGTAGAAGAGCCGATATCAAGATAGAAGCTATTGTATAATCCTTTCGGCAACCGTTTGATAGATAAAGCAAAGGACGTGTGAACAATTCACACGTCCTTATTTAATAACATATTTACCTATCTGTCAGCCGACTCTGAGTCGGAATTTCTGTATATCTTTTTCGGAATCGACAAGTTCTATCTGTCCGCCAAGAGCCTTAAGTTTAAGATGGAAATCCTCATAGCCTCTTTGAATGTATTTAATATCCTCGATTGTCGTAATTCCTTCGGCAGCCAGTGCAGCGATTACCAATGCGGCACCTGCTCGCAAATCCGGAGCCACAATGCTTGCTCCCGTATATTTGGCAACACCGTCAATAATTGCGGTATTTCCTTCAACCTTAATACTGGCTCCCATTCTGGTAAGTTCATCAACATATTTGAATCTGTTCTCAAATATGCTCTCGGTTACAATACTGGTTCCCTTCGAAAGTCCCAAAGCAACAGCTATCTGAGGCTGCATGTCTGTCGGGAATCCCGGATACGGTAACGTCTTAACATGAGTATGTGAAAGCTGTTTGGTAGCAACCACTCTCACCGCATCATCAGACTCTTCTACTTCACATCCGATTTCCTGAAGTTTGGCGCTTATTGACTCCAAATGCTTGGGAATAACATTCTTAACCGTAACATCGCCCTTCGTAATGGCAGCGGCAAACATGAATGTTCCTGCTTCTATTTGGTCGGGGATAATTGCATATTCGTTTCCGTGCAATCTCGGTACACCTTTAATACGGATAACATCCGTACCTGCACCCTTAATATTTGCACCCATTGTATTCAAGAAGTTAGCCACATCAACCACATGGGGTTCTTTGGCCGCATTTTCGATAATTGTCTGGCCTTCCGCCATAGAAGCTGCAAGCATAACATTAATGGTAGCTCCTACGGTTACAACGTCCATGTAAATATGGGCTCCGACCAATCTGTCGGCTTCTGCCACTATCATACCGTGCTCGATTCTGATATCGGCACCTAAAGCCTTAAAACCTTTAATATGCTGGTCGATAGGTCGTAAACCTATGTTACAGCCTCCCGGAAGACTTACCTGAGCACGCTTATACTTGCCGAGCAAAGCGCCCAACAAATAGTACGAAGCTCTTATCTTCTTAATGTAATCATTATCAATGGTTTGATCGACTATATTTTTGCCGGAAATACGATAAGAGTGTCTGTTGACTTCATCAACAGTACCTCCGATGCTTTCAATTGCCTGAAGCATTACGTTCGTATCACGTACATCCGGAACATTTTCAATTGCACAGACGTCATCCGTCATAACTGCGGCTGCCAAGATTCCGAGCGCTGCATTTTTCGCTCCGCCTATCTCAACTTCGCCAACTAAAGGATTTCCACCTTTAATTGCGTATTGTTCCATATTGTCCTCTTATCTACATGTGGTATGCCTTATTCAGACTCACCACAAAATGTGCTACTATCGGTAACATACCTCATTTATTCTATCATAAACACGCCATTTGTAAAGGGAAACGTACGTTTCATTAACATAACTACCGTGCTTTCGACGACATCCGACGCACTACCTGCTTACGTATTTAAGCGGGTTAACCTGCGAGCCTCCGATAAGAATCTCAAAGTGTACGTGAGGTCCGGTACTTACACCGGTATTTCCGCTAAGGGCTATCTTCTGGCCCTGCGATACGCTCTGTCCTGCGCGTACAAGTATCTTTGAAAGGTGTCCGTATCTTGTCTGACGTCCGTCCGGATGGTTGATATATACAACGTTTCCGTATCCGCTTCCCCATCCGGCTTTGGCAACCGTACCGCCGCAGGATGCAAAAATAGGAGTTCCTATAGGCGTAGCCCAGTCTATACCTTTATGGTTAGAGCTTGCGCCCTTGGTAGGACGTTTTCTCGGGCCGAACGTAGATGTAATTCGTCCGCCGTACAACGGCTTAATATATGAAGGAGGTATTTTCGTACCTTTTTCAACAATCTTCGGAACAGGCTGATATGTAACTTCCTGCTTTATTATTTCTACATTTTCCTTATCATTGTTTCTGAAGGTAATGATAGAAACAACTTTTCTGTGTCCGTCGGACGGTTGCTGGTGTACTACCGTATCGGTAGTGTACCAATCATCATTAAGAATGTATTCCGTCTCCGGAGTGAAGTTTTCTTCATAATACATCTCTTCCGTTCTTACAACCGAAAGCTTGGGCTTAGGAACGGTAATAATCAATTCATCATCGGGATGTATTGTTGAATTCTGATCTTCCAAGCAATCATTCATCGCAATGATGTCATCCATAGGGATATTAACCTTAATGGAAATTCCGGACAGTGTATCGCCCGAAACGACCTTGTATATCTCGTTTTGTGCTTCTTCCTGAGTAACTTCTTCTATAGCCTTGTCCACCGGAGTTATTCTGTCCTGTGGCAAATACACTTCCACGACTTCGATTTTGTCGCCATACTCCATCGAAATGACACCCAGTTCATAATCTTCAAAATCCATTTCTTTATCAGGCTTAACTTCGGCAAACACCTCTGTCATTTCCCAATCTATTCCGGCGCTAAAATATGCCGACTCTTTGGCTTCTTCCTGCGCCTTAACTTCTTCTCTTGTTCCGATTAAAGGTGTCAAAACAGGAAGCTCTCTTGTTGTATCGGAATCCAGTGAAACCTTGAAAGAATTGGAACTGTCATATTTATCAATGGCGGCCTGAAGCAGTTTGACAACCTCTTCCTTATTGGCCAGTGCAACTATATACCCGTTAATCTTAACGTCATATGCTTTAACAAGCTTATTTGATACGCTCTTCTTAATTGCGTCCTGCATCTTCTGCAATATTGACTTGTCGGAATCAATCTTACCCCAAAGGACTTCACTGCCTTCATACTGCATGTCAACTTCAGCCAGTGTCAACTCGTCGCTTTCCTTATTAACCGCACGCCTTGCCTTTAAAAGCAATTCCTCAGCCTTTTCAACAGAGGCGGTTATTCCTACGTTTTCACCGTTTATCATTATTGAAAACATATTATCCCCGGTCTTTTCGAAAGGCACGAAAACGGGCATGAAAAAGAGACTGATAAAAAGCGCCCAAACGGCCACTTTCAGTCTCCGCATTTTTAATCTTTTGTAATGGTGACTTATATGCATAAATGTAGTAAATCCCGATTAAGTATTTTCTCGATATACTCCTACAGTATTCCGAGAATTCTAAGTACAGATAAAGCAAGTGAACCCAAAGATACAATCATCGTTATAATTACCATTGGAAACAAGGCATTCTTCTTATGGATTTCCGCTTTAAGCTCATCTGTTTTCTTGGCAAGTTCTTCGGAAAAAGCTGCCTGAACGTTACGATAAATCTTAACATGATCGGTATGCATATACTCTTCCGTTTCCTTGCGCATGGCAAGTAATGCCTCTTTAAGCGAATCCAGACCTGTTTCGATAGCTTCCGTAGGGTCTGCGCTGTCCTTTATATTATCTATTCTGGCAATGCTCTCTTCAATAGCCTTGGAAATACCCTCTGTCGATGTTCTGGCAAGATTTTGAACATCCTGAGCCGTTTCAATATTCTTCATATTGATTTCACGCATATCGGAAAGTGCCGAATCAACCTTATTAAGCTGTGCTTCAAACAACATGAGCTGTTCTTTCTGTGCATCAAGCTGTGCCGCCTCTGCTTCCGAATTGGCTCTTATCATATCTGTTGCATCGTACTTATGACTGATTTTTTCCATAAAATTATCCATAACCGCCTCCGACATGTGGACAAAATATACCGCTAGTAGTTTATCATATAACGCAAGCCTTTTCAACCTTTGTGCATTATGCACAAAATTGCTTCTCGTTTTTCTACATCGTTGGTATAATTAACTATAAGTTTCGACTTTGTTCATATTTTGTTCATATTTGTCCTATATAGTTAATTCATAGAGAAGGATAACACACATAGATAAATTTTTTCATAATTGCCCGGGCATCGAAAGATGTTCGGGCACTCCTCATTTATAGGAGTCTTTTACGCACTTTCCATAGCGCAAATGTATTCTCAATAATCTTCTTCTATAACTTCAAGTTCCAAATAATCAAACTCAATTGTCTCTATAAACGAATCCTGTCTAAAGCGCACCTTTGACGTCCTCTTAAAATCCGCGATATTTGATTCAAGCCATATAGGAGTTGCCAAATCAAATTCTCTGCAGATTTTTTCGATTGCACCGAATATTTTATGTGTCCTGGTTTCTTCGGAATAATCGTCTATTGTCACGTCCTTAAGCATATGATTATCTTTAAACTCTCTTGCCCAAATCCTCATGGTGTATCCTTTCCGTTACGATATGCAGTCGGAAACAGTTTCCTATTAATAAAGCGGCAGGACCCCTGCCGCTTTAAGTAAATGTCAAATCAGTTACTCTTCCGATTTCTCCTTGATGCTGTTAATCTCGTCATTAAGCGTAAGCATCATATCATCAAGTTTGGAAACCATATTGGCACATTCTATCAAAGACTCTATCAGCCCTTCGGGAGCATTTCCTTCGAATTTGTATTTGATCTTGTGCTCCAACGATGCCCAGAAATCCATGGCAACGGTTCTTATTTGAATCTCCACCTTGGTATCCACAATCTTATCGGACAAATATACAGGTATCAATATATGCATATGATAGCTTCTGTATCCGCTTTCTTTTGGATTTTGGATATAGTCCTTCACATACTGTACCTTGACATCAGACTGGCTTGCTATCATTTCGGCAATCATGTATATGTCGGATGTAAAAGAACAAATTATTCTGATGCCGGCGATATCATTAACATGATCAACCATATTCTGAATGGTAGACTCATAGCCTTTTCGTTTCAATTTCTTGACAATACTCTCCGAAGTCTTCAGTCTGCTCTTGATATGCTCAATAGGATTGTACTGATGAACGTGTTGAAACTCATCGTTAAGTATTTCCAACTTCGTCTGCATCTGTTTCAATGCAGAACTGTACAGAAGTATTACCTCCGTCCAGCTGTTAATATCATATTCCTGACCAACTTGTAATTCCAATTCTATCTTCCCCTAAATACAAATAATTTCTATACGCGATTAATCATCATAACCGTTAGGATTATTGCTCTGCCAATTCCAAGAATCGGCACACATTTCCTTAATACCGTACTTGGCTACCCAGCCCATTTCATCCTTGGCTTTTTGAGCCGAAGCATAACATGTTGCTATATCTCCCGGACGTCTGTCCTTGATTACATACGGAATCTTAACACCCGTTGCAGCCTCAAAGTTCTTAACAATGTCAAGAACACTGTATCCGATACCCGTTCCGAGATTGTATATTTCAAGTCCGCAATTCTCGGCTATCTTTTCGAGGGCCTTAACATGTCCTGATGCCAAATCAAGTACGTGTATATAATCTCTTACACCGGTTCCGTCCGGAGTATCGTAATCATCACCGTAAACGCCCAGTTCTTTCAACTTGCCTACAGCAACCTGCGTAATATAAGGCATCAGATTATTCGGAATTCCGTTAGGATTCTCACCGATTCTGCCCGATTTATGTGCTCCTATAGGATTGAAATATCTAAGCAAAATCACATTCCAATCGGGATTGGCCTTCTGCATATCCATAAGAATCTGCTCCAACATAGATTTGGTCCAACCGTAAGGGTTGGTGCATATTCCCTTGGGAGTTTTCTCGGTAATCGGAATCTCTGCAGGGTCTCCGTATACCGTAGCCGAAGAACTGAAAATTATATTTTTAACATCATGCGCACGCATTGCATCGATAAGATTCAAAGTACCGCCGATATTGTTCTCGTAATATTCCAACGGCTTGGCTACCGATTCTCCGACTGCCTTTAATCCTGCGAAGTGAATAACCGCATCCACCTTCTCGGCATCCAACACCTTATTGATTGAATCTATATCTCTGATATCAGCTTCATAGAAAGGAATCTTACGATTAACAATTTCTTCTACTCTCTTAATACACTTCGGAGACGAATTGGAAAGATTATCCAAAACCACCACATCATATCCGTTTTCTATCAATTCAATAACCGTATGGCTTCCTATATAACCGTTACCGCCTGTGACCAATACTCTCATACACAATACCTCCTATAAACTATGTTTAAAGTTCAATACCGTTCTCTTTACACAACTCTCTTGCCGATTCAACCGAATCAACGCCTTCCTTATTTTTGATAGGAGCAAATTCTTTCTTTCGAACCACTTCAAACGGAAGACAGTTCTTCATCTGATGAATCATATCAAGAACAAGCTGTTCGAACTTATATCCGTTCGGTTTTTCGGGTTTGATAAGATTTCCGTTCTCATCAATATAAGGAATCTTCTTTTCAACCACATGAAGAGGGAGTTTCTTTCGAACCACCTCATCCAGTTCTTCCATGCTAAACAGATAATTAAGAATAACTCCGAAATTGTATGCCGGATCACCCTTTTCGTTCTTGGCATCCATCAGTTCATCGGTCATATCGTAGTACTCAACAATTGACGGACGACCGTCTTCAAGGCACATCACACCAACCTTTTCGTCACGTGCTGCCTTTCTTACAACTTTGGCTCCCGAAACGAAACCGCCGTCTATAACTGCACCAACGAAAACAGGATCTGCTATTCTTTGAAGAACATTATCTACGGCAAAAATATTAATCCACTTAACTCCCAATTCCTTGGCCTTCTTATCAAGGCCTGCCTTAACCATGGATGAATACCAGCCGGCATTTCCGTTAGGAGATGTAGAAAGCTTATCCTTCGCCTCAAGATAAATATGTCCCTCATAGTCGGATGCAGGTGCCATATCCTGCATAAAGAAATATACATATTCGGGATTATATCCGAAATAATCATGTTCTTTCATAAACGAAACCGTAGCCTCGTTATTCTTGTCGGATGTCATGATGAACAAAGGAACATAAGCCTTGGCCTCGTCAACAACATCCATTAAATTCTCTATCAGCCTTTGGAAAATATATACAGGATGTGTAATTCCGATGTCATACATTCCCTTGGGGTTATCAGAACCGAGTCTTGTACCCATTCCTCCTGCCAGAAGTACGGCCGCAACCTCGCCCTTTTGGATAGCCTCCAATCCTTTGGCTCTAAACTCAGAACTCTTTGACTCTATTTCGTCAAGTTCCATGGATGAAATCGGTGAAATAACACCTCTTTCGTTATCATCCTTATGCTCGATGGAACTTAAGATTTCAAAATCAGTATCGGCTATTTGATTAAGAAGAGCCGCCTTTGACTCTTCGCTCAGCTCATCGTAGTATTTTAGCAGATGCTGCTGATTATATTTATCCAATTTAGCTTTTACAGATGCATAATCCATATTTGTTTCCTCCAAATATTAATGTTCCAAATCAACGGTTTTAAGAAGTCTTTGAATATCTTCTACCGATAACCATTCCGTGTTGTTTCCGGAGCTGTATGAGAATCCGTCTTCGACTTTCTTGCCGGATGTATTTATCTTCTGTCTGTCGTTAAATACCATCTGCGGGTATACTATGAAATGCTTCTCATACTCATATGTTGTAGCCGAATCTTCGGTTGTAACCATAATTTCGTGAAGTTTCTCGCCCGGACGTATTCCAATCTCAGGCATCTTGCAATCCGGTAACATGGCCTTCGCCAAATCCGTTACCTTGAATGAAGGAATCTTACTGATAAACGTCTCACCGCCGGTAGCTTCCTCCAGCGCCTTGATTACAAGCTTAACGCCCTCCTCAAGACTGATCCAGAATCTTGTCATTCTGTAATCCGTAATCGGAAGTTCATTTCCGCCATTTTTGATTATCTTGTTGAAGAACGGAATGATTGAGCCTCTCGAACCTGCCACATTACCGTATCTTACAATGGAAAAATTGATGTCACTCATTCCGGAATACGCATTGGCTGCAATAAAAAGCTTATCCGAAACAAGCTTGGTTCCGCCGTACAGATTAACAGGGTTAACCGCCTTATCGGTTGAAAGAGCAACAACCTTTCTTACCCCGCAGTCCAATGCCGCATCTATAATATTCATCGCTCCGTGAATATTGGTTCTGATAGCTTCGTTAGGATTGTATTCACATGCAGGTACCTGCTTGAGGGCTGCGGCATGAACAACATAATCCACGCCTTTGAAGGCTCTGTAGAGTCTGTCCTTATCTCTCACGTCTCCGATAAAGAAACGAAGCTTGTCGGAATACTCTTTAAACTCATTCTGCATTACGAACTGCTTATACTCGTCTCTTGAATAAATAATAACTCTCTTAGGATTATAATTATTCAAAATGTATCTGGTAAAACACTTTCCAAATGAACCGGTTCCTCCGGTAATTAATATTGTTTGATCATCAAGTATCATCTTAATCCCTTCCTTTTAGGTCTGAAAATCTCCGCTATATTATAGCATAAAAACGTTTTATCGTCCATTTTCCATGAACTTGGCGCGGTGCTCGTTTAAGGAGTCTTCGTTAGCTCCTCCTTTGAAGTTCGGATCATTGGCCTGCACAGGATCATTCTCCCAGCCACACACTTCACACACCTCGAATCTGTCGACTCTGCCCTTTTGGCAACACGGGCATTTGCGACGCATAATCAAATCATTTAAACCTATCAACTTTCTTCGCAATCCTCCAAGTTCAAATATAAGTCTTCTAACAGCGTCAACGGCAATGCCCACAAGGAAAATTTCAAGTACCGCAAGTACAATGCATATCAGCATTTTAGGTGTATTGTATTCACACAAATGAGCGAATCTGTCTTTCATCAAGTATTTCCACACAAGCGGCTGACTGTTGGAAAGATATACACCGAATGTGAGCGGTCCTACCGCCAACGCGATTCTTTTAACAATCCTGCCGGGGTTCAGTTTGGCGAACAATCCCAGCAATGCAGCTGCCGCCAAAAGAATCGTAGGTGAATTGTATGCTATCAGTCTGTCTGCGCCTTTACCGATTGTAAGGTCAAGCCCCACCTTGAATGCATATGTCAGTCCGACGCTTAAGATGAAAACCGCCAAAAGCTTCACCTTTGATATCTTTTCCGTAACAGAATACTTTCGTATATACGCACCGAAAAAATAGCAGGCAGCGAGCCATGCAAACGAATAACCCTCTTTCAGCGAGAAAACATCCGTGCTGAATATCGACGGACATATCGAAAATACGACAGCTAAAAATATCGCAATTATATTCACGAAACGTCTGTCCAAATTTTTAATAATATAGTTAATACCCGGCATGATAAAGAACACGCCAAAATACGCGCTGAAGTACCAATACTGTTCCGTCATAACCGGAAATACCGCCGAAAGGAATGCCGAACCGTTAACCAAATCCGGCGCCCAAAGCCAAAACAGCGAAGTGATTATGATTGTATAGAAAAAGACCTGCAGCCAGGTATAAATAATGTTCGTAACCTTGTATCGGCCGTCAATTCCGACAAATCCCGAAATAAGTCCGTATGCCGTCACCCCGAAATAGCACAGTATTTCCAACAGCCAAACCGTCAAATACGAAGATGTGCCTTCCCCGACATTGGCCAGCACACCGCCTTGTCCCATAACATGCAAAGCCATTATCGAAAGCATGGCCACTATTCTCAGCAATTCAATTCCGGCATTCTTTTCTTTCGTCAGCACTGTTTACTCCTTAATCAAAATATCGACCAGATGCGAACTTGCTCCCAGCAATTCCGCTCTGGCGGAATTCTTGATTTGATAATCCAAAAAAGTATTAAAAGCCTCTTCGCTCATGGAATTAAGATATGGTCTTATATAATCGGCAGCACCGTCGGGAGCAATTATTCTCTCCCTCTTCAATCCGGTCTTTTCGTTCAGCCGATTAATATCTTCCATTCTCACATACTCATACAACTCGTTTTCATCGGATTTAATTCTGTACTCTTCATCAAGTTTTCCTGCCGTGATGCTGTCAAGAATGTTTCCTTCCATAAAGCCATACTTAATCACGGCATAATCGCTCATCACATAAGCTGTGAAAATGCGTCCTCCCGGTTTGGTGATTCGCCGAGCCTCGCTTAATGCCCGTATCTTATCTTCTTCGTTATGAAGATGATACATGGGTCCAAGCAGTAAGGTTACATCAAACGATTCGTCCGGAAGCTTTTTAAGTTTCACGGCATTCCCTTGTATCGCAGTAAGTTTGGCATTTTCAGGCAATTCTTCCCGAGCATGCTTCTTTAGAATTCCCAAATTGTATTTAACAAGTTCCACTGCGGTTACATCATATCCTTCTTTGGCAAGAAGCAGGGAATATCTCCCCGTTCCGGCTCCGATATCCGCTATTTTGATATCGGCACGCATATCTTTGTACAAAGATATAGTTTCGCGGATATAATGCAGCGTGGTATTGAATTCAACCTGCCCGTGTCTTGAAAGAAGACGCTTATCTTCATTAAATTTGTTATAGTATTCTTCAAGCGGTGTCATTATCGTCCTATAATCGGTCTGATACCGTCACAGATTCTCTTGGCCACGTTCGGATTATTCATCGTGTACAAATGTATTCCGTCAACATCATTCGCCAAAAGGTCTACAACCTGCGAAAGAGCATGAATCATTCCGGCCTCATATAATGCTTCCGGCTTATCGCCGTACTGTTTCAATATGCGCTCAAATTTATCGCTCAACTTGGCTCCGCAAGTATCCACCATTCTTCGAATCTGCTTTTCATTAATGACCGGCATGATTCCGGGAGTCATCGGAACTTTAATTCCGGCTATTTGGGCATCTTCGACGAACTTGTAATAATTTTCGTTATCGAAAAACAATTGTGAAAGCAGCAAATCCGCTCCCGCATCAACCTTCTTCTTAAGATTCAGCATTTCATCAACATGTGAAGCAGAATCCGGATGATCTTCCGGATAGCAGGCTCCCGCAACGCAAAAATCGGTTGTTTCCTTAAGATATGAAATCAATTCGGAAGCATGCTTAAAATCGTTCTTTTCCGGTATTTTCGGATTCTTATCGCCCCTTAAGGCCAGGACATTTTCGATTCCCTCGGCTGCAATCTTCTTGGCAAATTCATCTATTTCATGTCTGTCATAGCAAAGGCAGGTCAGATGAACCACCGGCTCAATCCGATACTTTTCCTTAATCATTTTGGCAAGTTCGATTGTCTTGTTATTGTTGGAACTTCCTCCCGCACCGAATGTCACGGAAATGTAATCGGGTTTCAATTCGCTAAGTACATCCAATGTGGGTTCAATATTTTTCAATTCGCCGTCTGCCTTGGGCGGGAATATTTCAAAAGACAGAATGTTTTCTTTCTTGCTATATATTTGTGACAGTTTCATTTAAATATCTCCTTATCGTATCATAGCAACCGTTCAGCATATCAACATCAACACTGCCATCCGGTCTGACTGCCGTTGATTCTACGGTCATTGTCCCTTCGTATCCAATGCGCCTAATCAGGTCAAAAAAAGGCTTGAAGTCTATATTACCCGCGCCAATCGGAAGCACCTTCAGATTATTCCAATCCATGTATCCGCCGCCGTAATCATTAACGTGATAATGCCTGATATGCCCCTCTTCGTACAGCCATGCATATTCAGGTTCAAACAACAGCTTGTACTCGTCATGAAATTTCGCCATTTTGGTGTCAAAGATAAAGTGAATGTCCGGATAAGTTTCCTTTAGTTCAATCCATCTTTTCATAGGCGTCGACACATTACAAAGAACATTCTCAATCAGCAAATCCACTCCCGCCTCACCGGCTATCGAAGATAATGTGGAATAAGCTTTCAGATTTCGGTCAAACTCCGAATCCGAAACAATTCCGTTCCATAAATGCATAACTATCGAGGAGGCTCCGATTGTTGCCGCAACTTCACAGTTTACCTTGAAATTTTCAAACGCCTGCGACTCCTCATGCGTGGTGATTAACTCACCCACCGTCTTTTGGCAATGCACTACCGGAATCGGGAAGTTCAGGCTTTTCAGATATGCCGTAAGCTTCGGTATTTCACCGTACCACGTACTGTACAGCATGAATTCCAATCCGTCGTATTTAAGTTGTGGAATAAGCTTCTCCAGAAGATGATAATCTCGACCGTTCGGTCGACCTATCAGCGCTCCCGTCGAGCATAAAATTTGATTGCGCATACGTAGTTTATTTTAGCATAAGTTGTGCAAAATCAAAAGTACTACGAAAGTTGTGCACCTTGTACTATAATTTACGTGTATGCAATTTTTAACAATGGAGGAAGTATGAGCAAAATATATCAATCAGTAGATGAACTTATCGGTCACACACCGTTAATGGAATTGACCAATATAGAAAAGAAATTCGATTTAAAAGGAAGGCTCTTCGCCAAACTTGAGATGTTCAATCCTGCCGGATCGGCCAAGGACAGAGTCGCACTTACCATGCTGAATGAGGCCGAAAAGCGTGGCGATATTGATAAAGATACAGTCATCATCGAACCCACCAGCGGAAACACCGGAATCGGACTTGCTTCGGTCGGAAGCGCACGAGGATATCGCGTAATCATTGTTATGCCGGATTCAATGTCCGTTGAAAGAAGGCTTTTGATGAGTGCTTACGGTGCCGAACTGGTTTTAACTCCCGGAGCGGAAGGTATGACCGGAGCTATTGCCAAGGCAAATGAGCTGAAAGCACAATATCCCAAGAGCTATATCCCCGGACAGTTTGACAATCCCGACAATGCCAAAGCACATTATGATACGACAGGTCCCGAAATATGGGACGATTTGGATGGCCAAGTTGATGCATTCGTAGCCGGAATAGGCACAGGCGGAACAATAACAGGTACAGGACGTTTCCTTAAGTCGAAGAACAAAGATATACATATTGTCGGAGTTGAACCCGCCTCTTCTGCCGTATTGTCCGGAAAAGCTGCCGGAAGTCACGGTCTTATGGGAATCGGGGCAGGCTTCATTCCGTCCGTTCTTGATACCAAAATATACGATGAAATAATTACCATGACAGAAGAAAAGGCCTACGAAGCAGGACGCCTGTTGGGTACTGTCGAAGGCCTGTTGGTCGGAATCACATCCGGTGCTGCCTTATCGGCAGCAATTGAGTTATGTCAAAAAGAAGAGTATCGCGGTCGAAATGTTGTTGCACTTCTCCCCGATACCGGAGAAAGATATTTATCTTCTCCCATGTTTACAAATTGAGCATCTTCTTTTGATAGTCTTTAGAGACTTTCATTGTATGATTCAGAAAATCAATATAGTATTCTTTAAGCTCAGAGTTCTTTATGTACTCTGAGTTTTTTGATATTACTTCCTGCTCTCTTTGAGAATCAAAAATCGGAAGATTATGTTCGGCCTTATATGATGCCACATCCTCAACCGCTTTCATTCTTTCCTCAAACAAAGCCGCCATTTCCTTATCAATTCTGTTTATCTTTACTCTTGCTTCCTGCAATTTGTTATCGTCCATAATCAGTCTCCAAAAATGACACGAGTGTCATTTACATCTTACACGGCAATGCCAATCACATTGTCACATTATTATACTGTGGCGTACCGTTTATGACAGTTTCATCAAACACCTTCTTGGCATACCATGCCGCAGCAGCGGACATGCTAACTACAATAAGTTCGCACAGCCAAGTCGGCATTTCGATACTGAAAACAATTATTGAAGTAAAGTTCACGAAAGTGTGCAACAATACTGCCACACCGAGCATTGCTTTTCTTCCGTTAACAACTGCTGCCCACACCAATACGGACAATGCCAGTTGAAGAACAAGTGTCGAAAGCCTTTCGAGCATTCCGAAGGCAAACATCACGGGACTCGTTGTGGTAAGCATTTCGGTAAGTTCTCTTATTATTTCCTGATCGGAAGCACTGAATGTAGCCATCTGCTGTTCAAGCTGTCCGTTATTTATCATCAACGCATATGTCAAATTGCTGAGCATCGACATTCCGAACAGATAGAACACTTCAAATCCACCGTGTCCGGCACCATACATAAGCGAGTTATGAGGGTTGCCCTGATGACGCTTAAGCAAGAACCGCATCGACAGAAATCTTCCGGTTTCCTCAAACACAGCCGCTGTCAATCCGCCGTACAATGCATTAAAGAATACATTTCCGCGAATCACGCCTCCTATCGGCAATGACAGAATGAATCCGTGAAGCATCTGTTCCAGTATCATTGTAAAAATGTACCATATTCCGCATCCTGCAAGAAAAACCAATACCGATGCATTATATTTTTTCTTGAAATATAAAAGCAAAGCACACGGTGCAAGTACCGCAAACATTATATTGACTGAAATAACCGCCAGCGTAAGTGTAGAAACCATAATTCCTCCGTTTATACCAAATATTTTCACTATTTAGTATTATCTTTGAATAACGCAGGAATTGCAATAGTAATTCGGTATCTCTTTATTTATTCAAAACCGCGATTCCAATGTTAAGATACAAAGCATAGGTAGCCCACAACCCGTAAGGAAGGAGCAAAAAGAAGGCTATACCTGATATTTTTATACTCATTACTATCAGGGCCACTACCATTACCCAAAGGATGCCAAGCCATATTGCCGCGAAAGTATATGTTCCTGCTCTAAAGAAAATCAGGCTCCAGAAGAAATTGAAAATCAACTGAACCACATATACGCAGATGGCCGTTCTGCTGTAATACGCATCCGACTCAAATATCAGAAAACTTGCCAAACCCATTGCAATATACAATACCGTCCACACTACCGGGAAGAGCCATCCGGGAGGTGCGAACGGAGGCTTAGCCACTCTTACAAACGCAATCTGGGCATTCCTCGTAAGGGCTGAAGAAATGCAGCCTACCAAAACAGGAATTGCTATACAGATTATCAATTCCAATACTGTTCTCTTATTCCATTCGATATTCATACTTTTCCTACCTTTCTTGTTTAGTATTTTGCTTACAAGAAAATGGTAGTGTAAAAATACAGTCTATGAAATACGAGAAATCATACATTTTGTATATTTTTATTCACAATACAGGACTACCTGTTGGCAGCCCGGAATATTGCATCAATATGAATTTGCGTAGAATTCAGTAGTGGAAGCGCCAAATTCTCCTCGTGAATCATCAATGGCAGTTCCGTACATCCAAGCAATACCGCATCTACGGATTCAAAGTTCAAATAATTATTAATAATACCCAGCATCTCTTTTTTATCGAGCGGATCGACTATTCCGTTCTCCAGTTTCGGATAAATCAAACCACCGATTCGTCCACAGTCCTCCTGTGTAACAGCTACGGTTTTTATACCTGCACTTTTTAATGCCTGATTGTATAGCCCGCTTTTCATTGTGAATTCAGTTCCAAGCACAAGAATTTTCTTATACTGCCTGCTTAAGATTTCTTCAACCACCGCATCAACAATGCTAATTACAGGGATTTTGAATCCGGCCTTCATCCGTTCCCATACGATATGCTCCGTATTGGCCGTAATTGCCGCAATCTCGGCGCCGGCACGTGCCAAATTCTCCACGCTTCTTACCATCAAATCGGCTGATTTATCCCATTGTTCCAATTCAAAATATTCGGTTGCCTCATTAAGGTTCACGCTGTCAATCACAATTTCCGGATATCGTGTCTTGTCCAAAACCGTCCTTGTCTTTTCAATCAGACCCCAATAATAATCTACGGTCGAGGCAGGCCCTATACCTCCTACCAAACCGATTTTTTTCATAGCATTTTCGCTCATGCCCTTTGCTCCAAAATATGCTTTACTTCTTCAAGTGTCGGTGGGTTCAGCGGTAACGGATACCTTGAAATCGCAAGATCCGAAGTCGCTGTAACCAAATGTGACCCAATATTCACATTCATTATAGTGAACGTCGGGTCATATGACAATCGGTATAATTGTAATTGTGAACGCTTCGCGCTCGATAACCGTCGCCGTGCGGCGCCGCACGGCTCACATCAAAAGACACCTCGAGGTCAATGTCAATAAAATAAGATAGCTTTTGACCTTGGGGTGCCTGTTTACCTTAGTTTTATA
>JAZUFE010000005.1:0-13036 GCA_045640525.1 Lachnospiraceae bacterium
TCTTTAGTGAGTGATTTGAACTTTTCCTGCAGGATTTCTTTCACATCAGCCCCGTTAAAAACTGCTTTGATCTCGTCTATCGACAAATCAAGCTGCCTATATGACTTTATCTTTGCAGCGACTCCAAGCTGAAAGGTTTCATAATACCTGTAACCACTCCATTCGTCAACGGACGCAGGTTTCAGGAGCCCTTCTTTTTCATAAAACCTCAGAGCTTTAATAGTAAGATGTGAAAGTTTTGAAAATTCACTAATTTTTAGCATTATCTTAAATCTCCTTTCCACATCTGTCACTCTAATCTATCCCCTAAGGGACGAGTCAAGATAATTTTCACTCACAATATCTTAAAAATTAATTCTAATGCCATTTGATTTGCTATCCGTCCCATTATTTTTTCCTCCACAACTTCAAATTTAGCAAACCACAAGATATTAATGCCCTTTATGCTTTTCCAATCTCTTTCGTTGCTTCAGTTCAAACATTCTCTGTTCTTCTGCTTCTTTTTGCTCTTTGCTTCTTACTTTTCGTTCCTGCTTATTGCTTCACCCATAATAATCCCTTGTGCAATCTTCTATTTCCTCTTCTGATATATCTCCTACTATTCTCGATTTGCATTTCTGAAAATTATGACAGCACTTACTGCAGATATCATACATAAAATAACAGCGACCGGAATCTGCAGGTTATTCATTACTGCTTCATTTGAAAAAGAGCTGAGTGCATTAAGCATCGAATGCGTAATGATACATGGTATCAGACTCTCCCCAACGTATAATACAGCCGCCAGAAGAAATCCTATTGCTACCGCATAGAAAATCTGACAGATTGTTGCAACGTAATCTGCACTGTTTCCATTAACCAGATTCACAATATGCCCGATACCAAATGTAATACTTGTTACAATAATGGCACTCTTTATATTGCTCTTACTCATAGCCTTAAACAAAAGAGCGCGAAACAACATTTCCTCAACAATCCCCGTAATAATCATGGCAGCAAAATAGACCACCGCGGCCGGCCAGCCCATTTTGAAGCAGACACCAAACCATATATTTACTGTTGCAATAATAGCAAGCGGCACATAATACAGTAATTTACCTGCTTTACATTTAACTTTGCCAATCCCATAATATCCAAACAGACGATTTTTCCCTATAAATATAAACATAATTCCGAGCAGCACCAAATTATAAGGAATTGTATAAACCATCTCTAACCCGACATTTTCAGAAACCTGGATAAAAATACTATTTCCGATAACATACAGGATAATGAATACTACAGCAAACCATACCTCTGATTTCTTATATAATTTTTCAAGCATCTTTATCACCCTCCAGTTCTTTTAACACTCCACGCTTTATCATGCCCAATACATCTTCAAACTCATCCCCGTCATATTCCATGGAATTATTTGCAATCAAACTTGCGATTCCATGAACCGGATAAAAAAGGCAGGCGAAAAGCTTCTTTACATCTGAAATTTCCATTCCCATTTGACTTCCCATAACCTGCAAAACAGGCATAAGGCTTTCATCATCCGCAAGTCCCTGCATTCTTCCCGAGAATGCATTGGATTGAAACAAGAATCGAAACAGATTCTTCTCATTGGCACTAAATCGGATATAATTTTCCCAAATAGCGACCATAGGATTTTTCTGTGATTCATTCATCTGCATCAGATACTCACTATGATATTTATCTGCTTTCTGATAAACACACTCCCGGATTTCATCCATAGTTTTGAAAACATAAAGCACCGGCTGTGTAGAACATCCCAATTTATCTGCTATATTTCTTGCATTAATATTCTCTTCCCCGGATTCACGGACAATCTCATATGCGGCATCTATTATCATTTCTCTATTAATTCTTGCTCTTGGCGGCATAGTATTTCTCCTTTTGTTTTTATTATTGTTGTTATATAACAATAATTATGCTTTGTCAACTAAAAATCCCCCTCTCGATAATCCGAGAGGGGGAAATGTAGCTTCTATACTGCTAATTCATTATTTTGCAGGATTGGCAATAGCAGCCTGTGCTGCGGCAAGTCTTGCGATTGGAACTCTGAAAGGCGAGCAAGATACATAATCAAGTCCTATATTGTGACAGAATTCAACCGACGAAGGATCGCCACCATGTTCTCCGCAAATTCCGATATGAAGTGACGGATTAACCGGTTTGCCGAGTTTAATCGACATTTCCATAAGTTTTCCTACACCTGTTTGGTCAAGTTTAGCAAAAGGATCCGATTCAAAAATCTTCGCATCGTAATATGAAGAAAGGAATTTACCCGCATCGTCTCTTGAGAAACCAAAAGTCATCTGGGTCAAATCATTAGTACCAAAGCAGAAGAAATCGGCTTCCTTGGCAATTTCGTCCGCCGTCAGTGCTGCACGAGGGATTTCAATCATTGTACCTACTTCGTAGTCAATCTTGACACCCGATGCGGCAATTTCATCATCAGCTGTTTTAACAACAAGCTTCTTAATCATTGCAAGTTCTTTAACTTCACATACAAGCGGAATCATAATTTCCGGTTTAACTTTCCAGTCTGCATGTTTCTTCTGAACATTGATAGCAGCTCTTATAACTGCCTTGGTCTGCATAACTGCGATTTCCGGATATGTTACTGCCAAACGACATCCTCTGTGACCCATCATAGGATTGAATTCATGAAGCGAATCAATCATATTTTTAATTTCTTCAACAGATTTCTTCTTGGCATCAGCAAGCTTCTTGATTTCAGCTTCTTCCGTCGGAACAAATTCATGTAACGGAGGATCCAGGAATCTTATTGTAACCGGGCAACCTTCCAAAGCTTCATACAGCTGTTCGAAATCATTCTGCTGATAAGGAAGAATCTTTTCAAGTGCTTCTTCTCTCTCTTCTACTGTATCGGAACAAATCATTTCTCTGAAAGCAGCTATTCTGTCTGCTTCGAAGAACATATGCTCTGTACGGCATAAACCGATACCTTCTGCGCCGAGTTCTCTTGCCTTCTTGGCATCTCTTGGTGTATCGGCGTTAGTTCTGACTTTAAGTCTTCTGTACTTATCGGCCCACTCCATAACACGTCCGAATTCTCCTGCAATTGTAGCATCTACTGTCGGAATAATTCCTGAATAAATATTACCCGTTGTACCATCTATACTTATTTCCGAACCTTCCGTAAATGTCTGTCCTGCAAGAACAAACTTCTTATTAGCTTCATCCATGGCAATATCGCCACAACCCGATACGCAACATGTTCCCATACCACGAGCAACTACGGCAGCATGTGATGTCATTCCGCCACGCACTGTCAAGATACCCTGTGCGGCTTTCATTCCCGTAATATCTTCAGGCGAAGTTTCAAGACGAACCAATACAACTTTCTTTCCTGAAGCTGCCCATTTTTCAGCGTCATCAGCCGTGAAAACCACCTGACCGCACGCAGCACCTGGAGATGCACCAAGGCCTTTGCCCAAAGGTGTAGCGGCTTTTAGTGATGCAGCATCAAATTGAGGATGAAGCAGTGTATCAAGATTACGAGGATCAATCATTGCGACTGCCTGCGCTTCCGTCTTATGGCCTTCGTCGACGAGATCACATGCTATCTTAAGTGCAGCCTGTGCCGTACGCTTACCGTTACGACACTGAAGCATATAAAGCTTTCTGTTTTCAACAGTAAACTCCATATCCTGCATATCATGATAGTGATTCTCAAGAATTTCGCATACCTTCTTAAACTCTGTAAAAGCTTCGGGGAATTCTTTCTCCATCTGAGCTATCGGCATAGGTGTACGTACACCGGCAACAACGTCCTCGCCCTGAGCATTCTTAAGGAACTCACCCATAAGCTTCTTCTCACCCGTTGCAGGATCTCTGGTAAATGCAACACCTGTACCGGATTCATCATTCAAGTTACCGAATACCATCGGCATAACATTAACTGCCGTTCCCCACGAATAAGGGATATCGTTATCTCTACGATAAACATTGGCACGAGGATTATCCCATGATTTGAACACAGCCTCAATTGCAAGTTTCAACTGAACAACCGGATCTGAGGGGAAGTCTTCACCGATTTGTTTCTTATACTCAGCCTTAAACTGTGAAGCAAGTTCTTTCAAATCAGCTGCCGTAAGTTCGACATCATATGTGACACCTCTGTCAGCTTTCATCTGATCAATAAGTGCCTCGAAATATTTCTTTCCTACTTCCATTACTACATCTGAGAACATCTGAATAAATCTTCTGTAGGAATCATAAACAAAACGCTCGAATTTCGGATCAGGGTTACCGGCAATCATTGCGGCAACAACATCATCGTTCAATCCAAGGTTAAGAATTGTATCCATCATACCGGGCATAGATGCACGGGCACCTGAACGAACCGATACCAAGAGAGGATTCTTAAGATCACCGAACTTCTTGCCGTTAATCTTCTCCATCTCTTCGACACCCTTCATAGCCTCAGCCATAATTTCGTCGTTAATCTTGCGGCCGTCCTCATAATACTGAGTACATGCCTCCGTTGTAATCGTAAAACCCTGCGGAACAGGGAGTCCGATGTTTGTCATTTCTGCCAGATTCGCGCCCTTTCCTCCTAAGAGGTTACGCATTCCGGCATTTCCTTCCTTAAACGAGTAAACCCACTTGCTCATTCTTCTTCATACTCCTTTTCCCTTTTTTAGTAGACAGATTATAGCACAACCGTTTTCGAATGCACTACTCGATTTTTGCCATGCTCCTTGCCTTTGTATAAATTTTCATCGGCAATGGAAATAATCTTATCTATACTAAAACCGTGGATATACTGACTTACACCGAATGTCATGGTAACACCCAAGTCAATATTTCCTTCCGGTTTCTCCACCTTCGTTGACACCTTGGTAATTGCATATCTTACGGATTCAATAATAGGAACCGCATCAACTTCCACCAAAGGAAGTAAAATAAGGAACTCTTCACCACCCCATCTGCAAAGAACAGCATTCTCCGGCAAGGTCTCCTTTATGGTATTGGCCACCATAATCAAAACATCGTCTCCGGCATTATGTCCGTGGATATCATTGACCATTTTAAAATTGTCTATATCACCTATTGCCAGCGAAAACAATGCCCCCGTTGATTTAACCGAAGCTACAGCCTCTTCAAGATATGTACTCATGCTTCTTCGGTTAAGTAATCCTGTCAGCGGATCAATTGATGACATATCAGTAAGTTTACCGTTTTGCTTTTCAAGTTCCTTTTCTTTATTTGTAATTTCCAAAGAAAACAAAATTGCAAACAACGTAATTGATACAAAAGTAATAACACTGTTGCACTGATTTACAAACCTTACAAGTGTATCACTTATCGACACAGCAGCAAGCATAGGATAATTATACGTAATGCCGCGTATTGTCACATACACTACCATGGCCAGTATCGAAAAACTTACCGGTCTTGTCATGGTACGCTTACGTTTGGTAGGAAGTGTATAAGTAATAAAATAAGAAACCGGAGAAATAGCAATTACATACAGCATAAATCCCCAATCCCAACCAATCAGCAACGTTGTAAAACTACTGAATATCAGTATCTCGAAATATGAAAGATAAAAGACCTTCGAATATTCTCCGGCTTTAACCATCTTTCTGCAGGTAAATCCATAGTAACCTGCGGAAAAGATATTATAAATCGACATAAGCGGAATACCTAAAATGTAGAACATCAAAATAAGCAGTGCATGAACTGCTGCCAAAGCACAACAAATAATAGAGAACTTACCCTCTGCGCTGGGAATACGTTCTCCATTCCAGAATTGCTTAATATATTTTGATGCACGCGACTGCGTCTTGGGATTATCCATATTCTCTCCGAGATATTTGTATCTCAACTTTTTCAGTACCTAAGTACTATTATCGTAATTATACCACAAATACGAAAAATTTCAAGAAATATGGCACACTTTAATGCCTTCACTTTCCGTTTTCAGTCCAATCGAACCTTTGCCGTCCGGCATACTTTCGCCAAACAGCATTCGCTCAAATTATATCTTCAAGCGCTTTGGCTAGTCCGTCATTATCATTATCAAAATCCGTCACCATCGAAGATGCCTCTTTGATTTCTTCATCTGCATTCAACATGGCAATGGCAACATCCGAAGCATCAAGCATCGATATGTCGTTTTGGGCATCTCCTGCCGCAACCGATACGATTCCCGGAATTCCCAGCATTTGGCACAAGAGCTCGACCGCTTTTCCCTTACCGGCATCGGAAGGAATCACCTCCATGTAGTATTCGTTGGAAAACATCATGGAAATTCCTCTTTCTTTAGCCCACTCACTCATGTTCTCCTTAAACGCTATAAGTCTGTTCTTATCATGCAGTTCAATAAGCAGGCACTTGCAAGGGCCTTCGGTAAGCGCATCGGCAAGATTGCCCGGCGATATAAGCACCGGGGTTTTGATAACCCTTTGGTAGAATAGTGTTTCTTCCGTTACATCCATAACAATCAAATTGTCATCCGAATATGTCTGAATATATATTCCCGCCTCTTGAGCCTTTTGACAAACATATGCGACATCTTCCACCCCAAGTACATTTTTGTGCAAAGTTTTACGATTGTGACAGTCGTATATCAAGCCGCCGTTATAGGCAATTGTATATACATTATTCAGCGAAGAAAGCCCTAATTCTTCATACACCGAATTCACACTGTTAATATCGCGTCCGGAACACAGGGCAATATAGTGCCCGGCCTCAGTCCATTTTTTCAAAACATCAAATGTATAATTACTTATTTTCTTATCTTCTCTAAGTAAAGTTCCGTCCAAATCGGTGAAAAGTATCTTCTGCAACCTGTATGAATCGCTCGAATTCAAAACATAATTGTGTGCATTCTTGATTCCATCCAAGACATCCTCGGAAACGAACAGATGTCCAAGTCCCGTCCCAAGGTCTATGTTCGCTTTATTTTTACCATGAAAATCCGAGCCCCCGCTTATCACGAGATCATATTCCGATGCAAGCTGTCTGATTTGTCTTTCATCGGATGCATCATACGTGCTGTAAACCGCCTCAATTCCCATAAGTCCGGCTGCCTTTAATCGCGATACCAGTATCTCAAGTCTGCTTTTTGACATGCCGTACAGAATCGGGTGGGCAAGTATCGGTACACCTCCGGATTTTCTTATTATTTCCACTGCTCTGAAGGGCGAAATTTTCTTGCGTGACACATAGCACGGACACCTGTCTCCTATGAATCTGTCGAAGCCTTCTTTGATGGATTTGGTATACCCTTTCATCATCAATATTCTGGCAAAATGCGCACGTGTAATGGTTCCTTGCGGAAAAGCTGTTTCCAATTCTTCATATGTTACATCCATTCCGTGTTCTCGCAATTTCTGACACATCTGTCGGTTTCGTTTGATTCTGCTTAATGCAAATTTCTCGATTCGCCTTTTGAAATACTCGCATTCCTTATCAATATACAAGCCGACAATATGTATATCTTTACCCTGGTACTCTGTTGAAAACTCTATTCCCGGAATAACTTCAATCTCAATTCCTTGGGCAGAATAATAAGAAGCCCTGTTAAGGGCCTCATTAATTCCGTCTACCGTATCATGATCTGTAAGGGCAATTGCACCAAGGTTCTTTTCAACCGCATAATCAATCAACTCAGACGGTGTATATGTTCCATCCGAAGCATTCGAATGTGTATGTAAATCTATTGCCTTCATCAATCCTCGTCATCCTCGGTTTTCGTATATATGGTACGTTTACGAGCCATTTCATCGGACTCAAGGTATTCATCATATGTTGTGATTTTATCGATTATTGTACCTTCGGGCAAAATTTCGATAATTCTGTTGGCAGTTGTCTGTACACACTGATGATCACGACATGCAAAGAGAATCACTCCCGGGAACTTAATCATTCCCGTATTCAATGCTGAAATGGATTCCATGTCAAGATGGTTGGTAGGTTCGTCAAAGATAAGACAGTTGGCACCGCTTATCATCATCTTGGAAAGCATACACCTTACTTTCTCTCCACCCGAAAGAACCTTAACCTTTTTCACTCCGTCCTCTCCTGCAAACAGCATTCTTCCGAGGAATCCTCTTACATAGGTAACATCCTTAATGGGTGAATATCCCGTCAACCATTCCGTAATATTGTAGTCATTGGAAAACTCCGAAGAATTGTCCTTGGGGAAATATGCCTGTGAGGTTGTAACTCCCCATTTGTATGTACCTTCATCAGGTTCCATTTCGCCTGCAAGGATTTGGAACAATGTTGTTTTGGCAAGTTCGTTTGAACCTACAAAGGCAATCTTATCATCATGCCCTACAGTGAAGGTAACCTTATCAAGCACCTTTTCTCCGTTGATGGTCTTGGATATACCGTCAACAAAAAGCACTTCATTTCCTATCTCACGTTCGGGTCTAAAATCAATATAAGGATATTTTCTTGAAGATGGCTTAATCTCCTCAATCTCTATCTTTTCAAGGGCACGCTTACGCGAAGTTGCCTGCTTTGATTTAGAAGCGTTGGCAGAGAATCTTGATATGAATTCCTGCAATTCCTTAATCTTCTCTTCTTTCTTCTTATTGGCTTCTTTCATCTGCTTAATCAAAAGTTGTGATGATTCATACCAAAAATCGTAGTTACCGGCATAAAGTTGAATCTTTCCGTAGTCTATATCACAGGTATGCGTACACACCTTATTAAGGAAATATCTGTCATGTGAAACAACAATAACGGTGTTTTCAAAGTTAATAAGGAACTCTTCAAGCCACGCAATTGCATCCAGGTCCAAATGGTTGGTAGGCTCATCGAGCAAAAGTATATCCGGATTTCCGAACAGGGCTCTTGCAAGAAGAATTTTAACCTTATCATTACCGTTCATATCCTTCATAAGCGAATAATGATTCTCTGTAGCAATACCCAATCCGTTAAGAACCGTAGCCGCGTTACTTTCTGCTTCCCATCCGTCCATTTCGGCAAATTCCGCTTCAAGTTCTGCCGCTCTTACTCCGTCCTCGTCCGAAAAATCTTCTTTAGCGTAGATTGCATCCTTTTCCTTCATTATGTCGTAAAGACGCTGATTACCCATAATTACCGTATCAAGAACCGGAAATTCATCATATTTGAAATGATCTTGTTCCAATACGGAAAGTCTCTGACCGGGAGTTATGGATACATCACCGTTGGTAGTTTCCAACTGTCCCGAAAGAATCTTCAAAAAGGTGGATTTACCGGCGCCGTTCGCACCTATAATTCCGTAACAGTTGCCTTCGGTAAATTTAATATTTACCTCCTCAAAGAGGGCCTTTTTTCCCAATCTGAGTGTTACATTGTTAGCACTTATCATATCTTTTCCTTTCAATCCTTACATAAACAACATGTCTATTATACAAAAAAATATACAGTTTTCAAGAAACCTGTTGACGAAATCAGTGAAAGGGATTATTCTTGTTCTATCAATTAAACAGTTGTTTAATTGTTTACATGTTAATTTTACACAAGAAAGGATAAGACAAAGATATGAAAAAGACATATGCAATCGAAGTTGACTGCGCCAATTGCGCGAATCTTATGGAGAATACAACCAAGAAAGTAGACGGAGTTAAAGATGCCGTTGTCAATTTCCTTACTCAGAAAATGATTGTTGAATTTAATGACGATGCCAACGAAGCCGAGGTTATGAAAGCGGTTTTGAAAGCATGTAAAAAGGTAGAGCCCGATTGTGAAATAGAACTGTAAGTTCTGTAGAAAGAAACGTATATGAATAAAAGACAAAAAAAGATGCTTATACGCATTATTGTGTGCGCCGTACTGCTGATTGTTTTAAATCTCCTGCCTTTAGCCGGCGTCAATTTTCAAGGGATATACGGCTTGGTTGCATTTTTGATTCCGTACGCCATTATTTCATATGACATATTAAAGAAAGCGTTTTTCGGAATACTGAGGGGACGGGTTTTTGACGAAAACTTTCTTATGGCCGTTGCTTCTTTGGGAGCTTTAATTCTTGCCGTTTATGAAAGTGAAGGGGATTACAACGAAGCTATATTCGTTGTTTTGTTCTACCAAGTCGGTGAGTTGTTTGAAAACTATGCCGTAGGTAAAAGCCGACGCAATATCTCAGCTTTAATGGATATTCGTCCGGATTATGCCAACGTCGAAAGCATGGGAGAAATCACCAAAGTAGACCCTTCCGAAGTAGAAACAGGAACCGTCATCGTTGTAATGCCCGGTGAAAAAGTTCCCATCGACGGCATCGTAATTGAAGGTACGTCTGCCATAAATACCTGTGCCCTGACAGGTGAGAGTATTCCACGGGACATCACCTCCAATGATGAAGTTATAAGCGGGTGCATCAATCTTACCGGTGTACTGAAAATAAGAACCAACAAGACTTTCGGAGAATCCACTGTTTCCAAGATTCTTGAGCTTGTTGAAAACTCAACTTCCAACAAATCTAAATCGGAAGCTTTCATCTCCAAATTTGCAAGAATATATACGCCTGCCGTATGCCTTCTTGCTTTGGGATTGGCTCTTTTGCCTCCTTTGGTTAACATAATATTTGCTTTGGGGCCGGCATCATGGTCTGTATGGATTTACCGAGCGTTAACTTTCCTTGTTATCAGCTGTCCCTGCGCTCTTGTAATCAGTATACCTTTATCTTTCTTCGCAGGAATCGGTGGTGCTTCAAAAGCCGGTATTCTTATTAAAGGATCAAACTATATGGAAGCATTATCCAAAACTTCCGTTGTAGTCTTTGACAAAACCGGAACTCTTACCCAGGGTGTATTTGAAGTAGATGCCGTTCATCATAACAGTATGGAAGCTCAAAAACTGATTGAGTATGCCGCGTTGGCAGAGTCTTCCTCATCACATCCCATAAGCCGCTCTTTACAAGAAGCGTATGGGGGCAGTATCGATCGGGGCCGCGTGCACGACATTCATGAAATTTCCGGAAACGGAATAACCGCCGTTGTTGACGGTATCAATGTAGCTGTCGGAAACGGCAAATTAATGGAGAATCTTAACATTGATTACCACATCTGTCACAGTGTCGGAACCATCGTCCACGTTGCACTTAACAACGAATATGCCGGTCACATCGTAACTAAAGATATGCTGAAACCGCATTCCAAAGAAGCTGTTGCTGCATTAAAGAATGCAGGCATAAAGAAAGTAGTTATGTTAACCGGCGATGCAAAATCCGTAGCCTTGGAAGTTGCTCAAAAACTTGAAGTAGACGAATGCTGCTATGAACTTCTTCCGCAGGATAAAGTGAGTAAAGTTGAAGAACTTTTGGATTTGAACGGTTCAACCGACAAGTTGGCCTTCGTCGGTGACGGAATCAATGATGCCCCTGTTCTGGCTCGTTCCGATATCGGTATCGCCATGGGAGCCATGGGATCCGATGCCGCAATCGAGGCTGCCGACATTGTGCTTATGGATGATGATCCGTTGAAAATAGCCAAAGCAATTAAGATTTCAACCAAATGTCTGAGAATTGTGTATCAAAATATCGCAATGGCCCTTATTATCAAATTTGCCTGCCTTGGGCTCGGAGCTATGGGAATCGCCAACATGTGGATGGCTATCTTCGCAGATGTCGGCGTTATGATACTTGCCGTTCTTAATGCAATACGGGCTTTGGTTGTCAGGGAGGATTAATGAATACAGACTATCATAATCATAATGAGTACTCACACTTTGATGAATTGAAACACGAAATATCAAGAACCGATGATTTTCAAAATGTTGCCGACACTTTCAAATTGCTTGATGATAATACAAGGCTTCGCATATTTTTCATTTTGTGCCATACCGAAGAATGTGTCACTAACGTAGCTGCTATTATGGACATGTCGACACCTGCTGTATCACATCATCTGAAAATGCTCAAAAGCGCCGGATTGATTTTGGCACGACGTATGGGAAAGGAAGTTTTTTATAAAGCCGCCGACTCTCCCATCGCGCAACAGCTACATAAATACATTGAAAGCATTATGGACATCGTTTGTCCAAAGTAATCAGTTGTCCCCTGGTCCAAAAGTACTAGTTATCTTTCTTGTCATTTGAATTACAATAAAGATGCAGTACTTGGGGAACGAGGGGATTCTATGTCATTTTCATTTAAAAAATCGGACATCAGAAAAATTACCAGCAAAGCACTTTTCAAATCGGTGAGTGCCGTATTTCCCATGTGTTTTTGGGTCAATATGACTCAGAACAAATGCGGTACCTTGGAGCGTTCCAAAGCAACTGTTCTCGGATACAACATCGAAGGTAATTTCGATGATATCTTTGCCGGAATGATTCGCAGAATTCCTACCAAAGAAATTCGCGAAAAAGTCAAGAATACAATTTCCAGAGAAGTTCTCATAAAAGCATACAGCGAAGGAAAAGATCAGGTTTCCGTTCAATACCAGCAGATGGCTCCCGACGGAAGTATCCACTGGGTTGAAACCATGGTCATTTTCGTCAGAAACACCGGTAAGGATATGTTCAACATAACCTTGTCCAGAATAATAGATGACAAAAAGGCCGAAGAACGTAAAAATCTCGAAATAAGCGGAATAGCCAAGGACTATCAGCAGGTTTTGATTAATGCTTCGTCCGGTTATTTGGAAGTTGACTTAAGCTCCAACACTCTCATCGGAGATGTTATTGAAATAAACAATGACAGTAAACTTATAACAGCCGATCCCCCGAAACAAAACGGAATCGCCCGCTTTGATGAATACATGTCATACTGGTCGTCAAAGTACCTTGTTACCAATCCGATTGAATTCCTGTCAAAGGCCAACTGCAATTATCTTATTGCTCAATACAAAGCAGGAACCAGGACAGTTGATATTTATGTGACCTGTACAGATCAAGACCGGCTCAGACATCTTAGACAGACCTACTATCTTTCTACGAATGCCCGTACCGGCAACATTCTTGCTTTCATGCTTGTTACAGACTTGACGGAAGTAACCCAAAAGGAGCAGGAAAACAAGGATTATCAGCATATTATATCCGCAATTGCAGAAGGCTTTAC
>JAZUFE010000006.1:0-22914 GCA_045640525.1 Lachnospiraceae bacterium
ACTATTGCTATGACATATTTTGAAAATTCACTTATATATGTTTCTAAACTCATTAATCTATACCGCGTCTGTAATGTCCCGTCGTATAATCCTTATAGTACGGATCCTTATACGAATTCATCAAGGAAATGAAGTATTTCATTACATCCTGCGTTTCTTCGAAAGTCTCATTTGTAAAATCCAATCTTATATTTCCTCTTTTGATCAGCTTCTCAATATATTTGTGAAGTGACAATGGAACAGTATTATATATTACATTATAGCAATATCTGCAATCACAATATATCGGGAAGGGTTTATTCAACCTATCTTCAAGTATATAAAATCCTGTACTTTTGGTGCAGTTGTCCAAAGTCTTTCTTATACAATTCGCCGTAATCATCATGGGAATTCTTCCGTATACCAGCGACGAATGCACAATATCATCATATCCGTTAGCGTTGATAGAACCTATAAGTTCCTCCTGCTCGTGCTCGTTAAGTTCCAAAGATATATAATACTCATCAACCTTAATCTTGGAATTCTCTATATAAAACTCAAGTGCTTCATTATTCAAAACATACATTATTGAATCAAGAACCAAATCTAGATTTCTGTACTTTTCGTAGTTAACATTCATATACGAATACGTTTCGAGGTTTTTAGCCAATACCCCCTTAAAAAGGCCGCTTCCAAGCAGTTCTCCGAAGCCTTTGGCATCCGATTGTCTAAAAACATGCGGAGAAGAAAGATAAAAGGTCTGTTGTCTGTTTTCCGAAATATAATCCAGGTGATCGGAAGCCAGCCCCGGATTAACATAGATTCTGTCAATTACCAGTCCTTCCAGTGACACCACGCCTCTTAGTTGCTCTAAAGTATTCACATACACATGAAGTTTATTGCCCATAAATTATTAACTCCTTGAGATTTTGTACACATTCTCTTCTTATTTCATTAAGAATCTTGATTGGTACAAAACCCATGCCTTTCATTCTGACATCAATCGAATCAATCTTAAAATATGTATCGCCGAGTTTTGATACCTGTTCTATCAATTTTTCTTTGGTAATCGGTGCATTCTTGGCTTCGCATACAACTTCTTTGACAACCTTGGCCTTATGATTTTTGTAGCTGTATGACAAAGATATAGGTTCTCCTACACCAAAATCAATCTCACATCTAACCGGAATTGTCGGTTTGGGTGCTACATATTTTTGATTGAGATAACTTAAAAGCTCTTCATCTGCCCCCACATAAGCTCCCGGGCCTATCGTAATCATATCTCTTCCGTTATGCTTATGATAGTATCCCTCCGATATCTCATTGCGAATGTATAGTTTTCGCAACAAATCCATGTCTTCTTTTTTAACGGTGCAACTTTCACTATTATAGTATCTGTCAATGTACTTTCTGTAAACAGATACAACTCCGGCAGCATACTCGGCCTTCTTCATTCTTCCTTCGATTTTAAACGAATCAACACCTGCTTCTATCAATTCCGAAATGATGGAAATCGTGCACATATCTTTCATGCTCAAAGGATATACATCCTTTTGATTTTTGGTATGATATGGCAATCTACACGGTTGTGCACACCGTCCTCTGTTACCCGACCTTCCTCCAAGCAATGAACTGAACAGACATAATCCCGAATACGAATAACACATTGCGCCGTGAATGAAGCTCTCTACTTCTATATCACATTCCTTCTTGATGTTTACTATATCTTCCAACGTGCATTCTCTGGCCGGTACAATTCTTGTAACATGATGCTCTTTTAATAATTTGACGGCATACGGGCCGACAATCGACATCTGTGTACTTGCATGAATAGCCAATTGGGGAAACTCTCTTTCAATAAGATTAAGTACTCCCAAATCCTGTACGATAACACCGTCCAATCCTCTTTGAACCAAAGGTTCCAAATACTGTTTTAAAGAATTAATCTCATTGGGTTTAAGCAGTGTATTTACCGTAAGATAAATCTTGAGGCCAAACAGATGAGAAACTTCTATTGCCTCCAATAATTCTTCATCATTAAAATTGTCTGCATATGCTCTGGCACCGAATTTATTCCCGGCCAGATAGACCGCACCCGCTCCGGCATTAATAACAGCCAAAAGGGTTTCGAAATTACCTGCCGGTGCCAATAATTCAACTTTGTTTTTCATATATTTAAAAAATGAACTAAGGCACCAAACCGTACCTTAGTTCTTAAGCTCTGTTTCAAGTCTTATTATTTTCTTGGAATATTCATTAGCCTGATTTTCCAATGTCTTAACATTCTTTTCGGTATTTTCCAATTTGATTTGTAAATTTACCAGCTTGGATTTAATATTGTAAAGTTCATTATCCTTGGTCGAAATCGTTTCTTCAAGTTCCTTAATTCTTGCCAATGCTTTATAATAATCATCCGCAATATTAAGCGCCAAAAGTACACTCTGTCTTTCTTGAGTTTGCCTTCTGAAAGACTCAGTTCTGGTTACTTCAATTAATTTATTGTTGATATAAGAAGCTACCTTTTGAAGATATTCTTCCGACTCTGCACCGGATAAGGTTAATACTTCTCCTCCGATGATAACCTCAACATCATTAGAATTAGTCATAAATATACCCTATACTTTACTTACATACAACAATAATTATACGTAGATTATGTAGGGATTTCAAGACCAAAATGGGCATAACCTTCCTTGGTAACAACCCTTCCTCGCGGAGTCCGATTAATAAAGCCAAGTTTAAGTAAATACGGCTCATTAACGTCTTCTACCGTACCCGGATCTTCTCCGATTACCGCAGCCAATGTATCCAAGCCTACAGGGCCACCATCAAACTTATTAATCATGGTCAAAAGCATATTTCTGTCAATATGGTCTAATCCTTGTTTATCAACATCCATCAGGTCCAAAGCCGTCACTGCCAGTTTCTTGGTAATAATACCGTCACCCTTAACCTGCGCAAAATCTCTGACGCGCTTTAGCATCCTGTTCGCTATTCTTGGCGTTCCTCTTGACCTTAATGCCATTTCATAAGCTCCGTCCGTCTCAATATCAACATTAAGAAGATTTGAGGAATGAAGAATTATTGTCTGCAACTGTTCCGGCGTATAATATTCAAGTCGGTGAATTATTCCGAATCTGTCACGTAAAGGAGCCGATAAAAGTCCCGCCCTTGTTGTTGCACCAACCAAAGTAAAATGCGGTAAATGTAATCTCATTGATTTGGCTGATTGCCCTTCTCCGATAATTATGTCTATACAATAGTCTTCCATTGCAGGATACAAAACTTCTTCAACCTGCCTGTTTAGTCTGTGAATTTCGTCAATAAACAAAACATCGCCCTCGGATAAGGAATTAAGAATTGCAGCCAATTCTCCGGGTTTTTCAATGGCAGGTCCGCTGGTCACCTTCATCTTGACACCCATTTCATTGGCGATAATTGACGCAAGTGTCGTTTTACCAAGTCCCGGAGGTCCGTAAAACAATACATGATCCAATGAATCGTTTCTTGATCTGGCCGCTTCAATGTATATGCTTAAGCTTTCTTTAATTTTATCCTGTCCGATGTAATCTTTAAGTCTTTGAGGCCTTAGTGAACCTTCAAGGGCAATATCTTCAGACTGCACACCGGTTTCAATAATTTTACTCATAAATCATCCTATATTAAGTACTTTAGAGCTTCCTTCAATACTTCTTCATCATCTGTTATATCATCGCTGACCATGTTAACGGCCTTTTGCGCCTGCGACATCGAATAACCAAGCGCCGTCAAAGCTTCTTTGGCCACTTTCTTAACGTCGGATTCATCGGTGCGCAAGTTCAATGAATCATTTACTTCCCTTTGAATCATTGATGCTTCATAATCAATCTTATCCTTCAAGTCAAGAATTATTCTCTCGGCTGTTTTCTTACCGATACCGGGGGCAGAAGAAATCAATTTAACATTCCCGGAAACAATGGCATATCTTAATTCATTCGGGTCTGTATATGACAGCAGGGCCAGCCCGCCCTTAGGACCTATACCGTTAACGGATATGAGCTTTTTAAATAAGTTCAACTCATCCAAAGAAAAGAATCCGTATAAACTGACAGAATCTTCTCTGACACACATATAGGTATATAATCTTATATTTTCACCGTCATTTGGTAACATTGAAACTGTTCTTGCAGACACAAGCACATTGTATCCGATACCGTTCACATTAATGATGGCTTTATCTTCATAACAGCCTTCCAAAATTCCATCAACAAATGCAATCAATTCATCTCTCCCTTATATATCATCCTCTTAAAAGTCGGCAATGTCCATTTACTCAAAATCCCTATAACAAGACCTGTTGCCACTCCGGCTATCAGCAAAACCACGCCGTAAAAAAGTATTCCCGTATTTTTAACAACTATAATTGCCACTATAAGCTGTCCCAAATTATGTGAAACAGCCCCCAAAGCAGATATCGTAATGATATGTATGAATCCTGTTTTCTTAATTGCTGACATAACCGCGCAGCTCAAAACTGCCCCGGTCATACCATACAGTAAAGAAAACATACTTCCGAAAAGCAATGCCGCAATAGCCGCTTTCAAAATCGTAAGGCCAAATGCATATCTTGCTTCAAATACATAAAGGCACAAAACCACCGGCAAATTTGCAAGCCCTATCTTGACACCCGGGAGCGTTGCAAAAACAGGTATTGTACTGTCTATATACGACAATATCAGGCTCATTGCCAAAAACATACCAAGATATGCCGTTTTAGTTGTTAAACTAATTCGTGATTGCGTCATATTCTTCCTTTGATGATTCTTGAATCCTGACTGTAAGGTGATGCGGAAGACACACTATGCATTCATTCCCGGCCGATATTTTACCCATGTTAATGCACTCACGCGAAAAGCAGTCGGCATCTTTAATATACGCTTCTTTGGATTCAATAACCAAAATGTTGTTCCCGTAACTGCTTTCAATATTAACTGTCTGATTCAGGTTCAATGAATAAATACCGTAGACTTCTCCGTCAATATAAACTTCAACATTACCGAATTCGGAATTGTCCAAAGAATAATCTCTTACAAATACTAAACATAACAGTAATAAACAGGTCAAAAGAATAATGCCCATCACTATAATGTCCCATTTATACTTCATTAGTATGCCTCTGAATTTCATACTCAAAATATAGCATAATCGAACATATGTTTCAAGTGATTTATAATATGTAATGTGATATTATTATCAGCATGAAAATCATATTTGTAAGGCACGGTGAGCCCGATTATATCACCGATTCATTAACCGAAAACGGAAAACTTGAAGCCAAACTTCTGGCTAAGAGAATAAAGAAATGGGATGTGACCGATTTTTACTGTTCGCCTCAAGGAAGAGCAATTGAAACTGCACGTCCTTCGCTTGAAGCCTGTGGTCGGGAAGCTGTCACTCTTGATTTCATGCGTGAATTCTCATACCCTATTGATGATCCGTTGACCAATAAGCATGGTGTTCCGTGGGATTTCGTTCCTTCCGAATGGACAGCGTGTAATCCGTTTTTCGGATACGGAGATTCTTTTTTGAATGCGGATATCATCAAATCAAATCCGGACATCAGCCAAAATTATCCCAAAGTAATTGAAGGTTTTGACAGACTTCTTGAAAAATACGGATATATCAGAAAAGATAAATACTATATTAATAAGAATGCAGAAGAAAGATTTCTTAAATCTACGGTAGGTCCGAACAATGAGATTCGAAATAACGGTCCCGTGCTTTTGAACGGCCAAAAAGAGACAACTATTGTCATCTTCTGCCACCTTGGCGTTACCTGTCTTGTCATGTCTCATCTTCTGAATCTGCCCTTTGAAGTATTGGTACACGGTTTCTTTATGCCTACCACTTCAATAACCGTTCTGACTTCGGAAGAACGATGGGAAAAGCAGGCTTATTTCAGAGTTCAAACACTCGGTGATACATCACATTTGAAAGCAGGAAATCACAATATTTCCCCTGCCGGACTGTTCGCCGATCCATTTCAAGGATAAGGACTATTTGAATTCATATACATTAGCGTACATTGCCTCGTACAGTTTTTCGTGCTCGGTAACATTTGAATTCGAATCATATATCATATTGAAATAGTCATCATAGTTATCAATTTCATTCAGATTTGATATGTATACAACAAGTTTTTCGGCTTGTTGTATATTTTTATCTTCAATGGCAGACAAATCCTGCGCACAAACAAAATATACTTTTTCGTATTCTGCCAGTTGCTTAAAGTCATTCCACAAAAGATATTTGTTGGCTTCGTCATTATAAATATATACGCAGGCATCCTCGGAATGCTCTTTTGCAACGCTTTCCATAGTCGCCTGATTCTTGTATAAATAGTTTACATTCTGTGTAACTATTCCATGTATATTAAGAGCCAAAAAGGCTGCCCCAACAATTGTCCCGACAACAATTCTAAGTCTGACTTCTTTAAAGAGAACCTTTATACATCCATATATCATCAGTTCCATACACAATATGACCATAATATATATGGGCAGCTGATACCTCATCATGGTTACATCCCCAAGTAAAGCTCCTTTGGCGGATACCAAATAGTAACCCAACGTCGGTATTATTATGCATTCAATATAAACATATATTTTCCTGCTGAACATCTTGGTCTTACTCATTTTGTAATACGCCGTAACAAAAAGCAAAACAGCCGTCAGTCCGAACACGATGAAAATATGGTCAAATATATAATCGTTTATCAGCCCTGCGAAAAACGAGATTCTCTCCTTCATGTCGGAAAAATCCAACATATAGCTTTTGACTTCCTGACCTCTGTATCCGGAATTGACATGACCAAGACATGAAGGATATACCAAAATACCCAAAATTCCGGCCGCAAGCATACTTAACGAATACTTTATAAAGCCCTTCCAGTTCTTCTTCCATCCAAACAGTTTCGGAAGCCAGAAACCGGCTTCAAGGAAAAATATAAATGCCAGGTAGAAATAATGCGTCATAAAGCCGAGGAATGCCAACACAGCATTACATAATATATACTTCCACGGCAGTTCATTCATTTTGGTCAATCTGCTCATTCGTATATGCAAATATACCGCAATCATAATCCATAAAGTCATAAGACAGTACATTCTTATGTACATAACATTGGATATTACTCCGGGATTAATTGCACACAGCAATGATAAACCGCACGAAATTTCTGTTGATCCGGTAAATTCTTTAATAATCAGATATAAAAATACGGTTGATAAAAGCGCATAAAGAATATTCAAAGATATTCCGAACCACATTGAGTAAATATTCGGAAAGAAAGAACACAGCGTATGTAGCAACAAATAAAATACAGGAGGGTGAACATCGTAGCTTTGTAACTCCACTACGTAAGGATAATTAAAACGTTCTCCCTCCTTAACATAAAAGTCCTGCATAATTTCGTCACTTGTTACATACGTTCTGTCAAACGCCTGACGGCCTACCGAATTATTGGTGTTGAAATATGAAAAGCATTCATCAAAATGCATTCCCTTCTTTTGCACACCAAAATAAATCAGGACGGCCGCCTGAATGACAAGTAATAATGCAATTAGAAATTTATTTGTGCGTAACTTCATTTATTTGGCATTAATATAATTAATCAAACCTTCAGCATCTATTATCTTCTGCATAAAAGGAGGGAATGCCTGACCTTTAAACGTAGTTTTCTTTGTAACATCGGTTATAATACCGGAATCAAAATCAACGGTTACCTCATCGCCCTCATCAATTCCGCACGCAGCTTCCGGACATTCTATAATCGGCAGGCCGATATTAATTGCATTTCTGTAAAAAATTCTTGCAAATGTCTCTGCGATAACACAGGAAACTCCGGCTGCTTTAATCGAAATCGGAGCATGTTCTCTTGATGAACCGCATCCGAAATTCTTGGTTGCGACAATTATATCTCCGGCCTTAACCTTATTGACGAAGTCTTTATCGATATCTTCCATACAATGTGTGGCAAGTTCCTTAGGATCTGAAGAATTAAGATATCTTGCGGGAATAATTACATCCGTGTCAACATTGTCACCATATTTAAATACTGTACCATGTGCATTTTTCATTTCAATTCCTCCTACAGATCCTCGGGACAACTGATTTGTCCGGTAATTGCCGAAGCAGCTGCCACGGCAGGGCTTGCCAGATATACTTCCGATTCCACATGGCCCATTCTTCCTACGAAGTTCCTGTTAGTTGTGGAAACACATCTTTCGCCTGCAGCCATAACTCCCATATAACCTCCAAGACACGGTCCGCAGGTAGGAGTCGAAACCACGCATCCGGCTTCAACAAATATCTTTAACAATCCCTCTTCCATACACTGAAGATATATTTTCTGAGTTGCGGGAATAACAATACATCTAATTCCCTTTTTAACTTTTCTGTCCTTGAGAATTTCTGCTGCAATTCTCATATCCTGCATACGTCCGTTAGTGCATGATCCAATAACAACCTGATCGATTTTAACAGGTTCTTTGATTTCATCTATTGTTTTGGTATTTTCAGGTAAATGAGGGAATGCTATCGTCGGGCGAAGCTTATCAAGTTCAATTGTATACTCTTCATCATAAACAGCATCTTCATCTGCTTCAAATACCTTGTAGGCTCTTGTGGAATGTTCCTTCATGTACTCGATTGCCAAATCATCAACAGGGAAAATTCCGTTTTTACCGCCGGCTTCAATTGCCATATTGGCAATTGTAAATCTGTCATCCATGGTAAGCGACTTAACACCATCTCCTACGAATTCCATTGATTTGTACAAAGCTCCGTCAACACCTATCTTTCCGATAATATGCAAAATCACATCTTTACCTGAAACATTCTTGGGAAGCTTGCCTGTCAGATTGAATTTAATCGCCGAAGGAACTTTGAACCAAGCCTTTCCCGTAGCCATTCCGGCAGCCATATCGGTAGAACCGACACCGGTTGAGAATGCTCCCAATGCTCCGTATGTACATGTGTGGGAATCGGCACCGATAATTACATCACCTGCAACTGTCAATCCCTGCTCGGGCAAAAGAGCATGCTCAATACCCATCTGGCCGACTTCGAAGTAGTTAGTAATGTCATTCTTCAATGCAAATTCTCTTACACATTTGCAATGTTCAGCCGACTTAATATCTTTATTGGGAACAAAATGATCCGGTACAAGGGCAATTTTATCTTTATCAAAAACTCCGTCTACCTTCATCTTGTCCATTTCTTTAATGGCAACAGGACTGGTAATATCATTTCCCAATACCAAATCCAAATCTGCTTCTATCAATTGGCCTGCCACTACTTCATTAAGTCCTGCATGTGCAGCCAATATTTTCTGTGTCATTGTCATTCCCATTGTAATATTCTCCTATAAAAAAGGCTCAAGCCTTCACTTGAGCCCTTCAATGAATTTCTATTAGTTATTGATTAACTTATCATCTTCATTGTTCCATGAGTAAAGCTTACGTACTTCCTCACCAACCTTCTCGGCAGGATGCTCTGAAGCAAGCTTACGCATAGCCTTGAAGTGTACCTGACGACCTGCAGGAGACATATCAAGCAAGAATTCCTTAGCAAATGATCCGTCCTGGATATCTGAAAGAATCTTCTTCATTGTCTTCTTGGTCTCTTCTGTAATAATCTTAGGACCTGTGATGTAGTCACCGTATTCAGCTGTATTTGAAATAGAATATCTCATTCCTGCAAAACCTGACTGATAAATCAAGTCAACGATAAGCTTCATCTCGTGAATACACTCGAAGTATGCATTACGAGGATCATATCCTGCTTCGCAAAGAGTTTCGAAACCTGCCTGCATAAGTGCACAAACACCGCCGCAAAGAACTGCCTGCTCACCGAACAAGTCTGTTTCTGTTTCTGTTCTGAATGTTGTCTCAAGAACACCAGCTCTTGCTCCACCGATTGCCAAAGCATATGCCAAAGCCAAATCCAAAGCCTTACCTGATGCGTTCTGCTCTACAGCTACCAAACAAGGAACACCCTTTCCTGCCTGATACTCAGATCTAACGGTATGTCCGGGTCCCTTAGGTGCAATCATTGTAACATCAACGAATTTAGGAGGTTTGATGCATCCGAAGTGAATATTGAAGCCATGTGCAAACATAAGCATATTGCCTTCCTCAAGGTTAGGTTCAATATCTTTCTTATACATATCAGGCTGAAGTTCATCATTAATCAAAATCATAATGATGTCTGCTTTCTTAGCTGCTTCTGCAGCCGTATATACTTCAAAGCCCTGTGCCTCAGCCTTAGCCCAGCTCTTAGAACCTTCGTAAAGACCGATAATTACATGACAACCTGACTCCTTAGCATTTAATGCATGTGCGTGACCCTGGCTACCGTAACCGATAACGGCGATAGTCTTGCCCTCTAGTAAAGATAGATTACAATCCTCTTGATAATAGATTTTGTTTGCCATTTTCATGACTCCTTTCATTTATTTATATGTTTATAAATATACAACGCCTTCGGAACCTCTGCACAATCCTGCAATACCTGTTCGTGCCAGTTCCATAATCTCGTAATCCTTAAGAAGATCCAGGAACGAATCTATCTTAGCTGAATTACCGGTAAGTTCAATAATCAAGCTGTCATATCCTACATCGATAATCTTAGCCTTGTAAAAATCCACAATGGATTTAACATCGCCTCTGATAGAAGCATCGGCTTTAACCTTAACCAGTGCAAGCTCTCTGTATACAGACTGCTCCGGCTCAAGTTCTTTGATATCTCTCACATCCACAAGTTTGGCAACCTGTTTCTCAATCTGTTCGAGCACATCATCGTCTCCCGATGCCACAATTGTAATTCTGGAATATCTTTGATCGGCTGTAAGTCCTGCCGTAATGGATTCAATGTTATATCCTCTGCGGCTGAAAAGCCCTGATACTCTGCTCAAAACTCCCGTTGTATTATCTGCCAAAATTTGGAAAACTCTTTTATTCATAAAATCCTCAAACAAATTGTATAATTATGCAAAAATCGCACTAAAAGTAAGTGTAGCACTAATAATTATATAAATCAATCAGATTCCGTACACTTTTGAAGAGCCAGGCACCCCGTCCTTGCAACTTCAACTATCGAAATCGACTTGAACATATCCAAAAGCAACTGAACCCGCTCCGGAGTATCGCACATCTGAATAAGCATCATATTGGTCGACATATCCACTATGGAAGCACCCATTATCTCACAGTTCTCCATAATATCACGTCTGTTGTTCTTATTATATTTAACCTTAACAAACAGCAGCTCTCTGCATATACTGTCGTTTTCAAAAAAGGTCTTAACCTTAATTACATCAAGTTTCTTATTCAGTTGCTTCTCGACCTGTTCGATAGTTCTTGCATCACCCGAAGAGACAATTGTCATTCTTGATACATCACTATCGTCAGTTTCTCCCACTGCAAGTGAATCGATATTGAAATTTCTTCTTGAAAACAATCCTGCTACTTTACAAAGTACACCGGATCTGTTTTCTACCAAAACCGAGTATATTTTTTTCATACAAACTCCTAAACCAAATCCATGGGATCTATTAAGCACTCAAGTATTACGGATTCATTCGAACTTAAAAACTCATCAATAACAGTTTCCGCATTTTTCATGTTTTCAAGTCTTAAGAACTTAATGTCATATGCGTAAGAAAGCTTTTCAAGATCAGGTGAACCGTCCTTAATATCTACAACCGAATAGTTATCGTTATATGCAAAGTGTTGGTACTGTCTGACCATGCCAAGATAATTATTCTTAAGTACAATTATCTTAACAGCGACATCGTGTTGTTTCATGGTTGCCAATTCCATCATGGACATTTGGAAAGAACCGTCACCGCATACAGCAATTACCTGTTTTTCCGGCTGGGCTATTTTAGCTCCCATTGCTGCAGGAATCGAATATCCCATAGTACCCATTCCACCCGAAGTTAAAAATCTACCCTTTTTAACAATGTGATATGCACATGACCAAATCTGGTTCTGACCTACATCAGCTACATATATCCCGTCATCTTCCATCTTTTGTGACAAAATTGTAATAAACTGTGCCGGATCAACATATTCGGGATTGGGATTTCTGACTATTCCCATTGTTTCCCTATAGGTTCTTAAATCATTAACCCACTCAATATCATTACAGCTGATTTCAAGTTCAAGTAAATCTTGGAATATATGCTTGGCATCACCAACCAAAGGAATTGTTGCCAAAGCATTCTTACCTATTTCGGCCGGGTCGACATCGATATGTATTAAAGTCGTTTTCTCCAAAACCAGGTCCGGTTGTGAAATCGCTCTGTCTGCGACACGAGCGCCGACCATAATAATCAAATCGGCTTCATTCATTGCCCTGTTGGCATATGGCTTACCGTTATTTCCAACCATTCCGAAATACAGCGGATCATTTGAGGGCATAACTCCGATTCCCATCATCGTGGAGACAACCGGAATATTATTCTTTTTGGAAAACTCACGTATTTCATCCACAGCGTCCGAAAGTATTACACCGCCGCCTACACATATAATAGGCTTGTGTGCTTTCGAAAGCTTGTCCTGAACCTTTTTAATTTGTGCCATATTACCTTTTACGGTAGGCTTATATGTTCTCATCGAAACCGAATCCGGATATGAGAATTTCTTAATCTCAGCGTTCTGAACATCAATGGGAATATCTATAAGTACAGGTCCTTTTCTTCCCGAGCCTGCAATATAGAACGCTTCTTTCATAATACGGGGTATATCGTTAACATCTCTGACCAAATACGAATACTTAACAAATGACTCAACAGCTCCCGTAATATCCGCTTCCTGGAATACATCCGAGCCCAACAGTTCGGAATTAACCTGACCGGTAATTACAACAAGCGGTATACTGTCTGCAAAAGCCGTTGCAATACCTGTAATCACATTGGTTGCTCCGGGACCTGAGGTTACGGCACATACACCGACCTCATTCGTCACTCTTGCAAGACCTGATGCCGCATGAGCTGCGTTCTGTTCCGTTCTGATAAGTATTGTTTTAATATCGGAATTTAAAATACTGTTAAAGAAAGGGCAAATTGCCACTCCGGGATATCCGAATACATATTTAACATTCTCTGCTTCAAGGCATTTGATTATAGCATCTGCACCTATCATATCCACTCTCCAAATCTATTGTTATGTAAATCAATCTAAAATATTCTACTACTATATCAGTGATTTAGCAACATCAACCGCCTGTGCCGCATCTTTTGAATATGCATCCGCACCTATTTCGCGGGCATACTCCTCTGTTATGACAGCACCCCCAACCATAACCTTAACCGGCACTTTATTATCTTTGATGTACTTAACCGTCTGCTCCATTTCATTCATCGTTGTAGTCATCAATGCTGATAGACCTACTATTTTCGCGTCGTTGTCGAAAGCAGCCTTTACGATATCTTCCTTGGATACGTCTTTACCCAAATCGATGACTTTGAATCCGTGATTGTTCAACATCATTGATACAAGGTTCTTTCCTATATCATGTATATCTCCTTTAACCGTAGCCATTATAACTACCGGTTTCTCGCCTTCCGTAGATTCGACCGACATCTTAGGTTCGATTATTTCTATTGAAGCTTTCATTGCCTCTGCAGATGCTATCAGCTGTGGAAGGAAATACTTTCCTTCATTGAACAGTCTGCCGACTTCATCTATTGCTTTCATCAATGAATCATTCAAAATCAAATTGGGTTCTATACCCGAATCAAGTCTTTCCAGTGTATGCTCCTTGATTCTTTCCTTATTTCCTTTCAAAACATCTTCATACAATATATCCTTATCCTTTTGTTCTTCTTTGGAGGAAGTATTGGTAGACAAAGATATACTCTGATTGGATATTTCAAAATGATTCTCATTCATTCTGTTTATGTATCTTATATCCGCACCGTTCTTATTAAGAAGAAGATCTGTTGCAAAGGCTGCGTTCACAAGCAAATCCTGCGATGGATTCATAATTGCCATGGTAAGTCCGGCCGATACACACGATGTTAAAAATGCGGTATTAACAAATACTCTCTCCGGCAAGCCGAATGACACATTGGATAATCCGCAGGTAGTAGCGAAGCCGTTTGCTTTTGAGTAGCGAATTGTTTCAATTACTTCATTCGCGGCATTCGGGTTAGCACCTACCGTAGATACAAGTCCGTCAACTATAATGTCTTCTTTCTTAAATCCCAATTCATATGCTCTGTTTACTATTGTTTCAAGATTTTGCTTCTTTTGTTCAAAATCTTTCGGCAATCCTTCATCAGATAGCGGCAATACAATAATCATCGCACCGTATTTTTGAGCTATCTTAAGTTTCCTTTCCATTACCGAAGACTCTGCCGATATCGAATTAATTAATGCACGTCCCGGATAAATTCTTAATGCCTGTTCAAGGACTTCACATGAAGAGGTATCAATCTGCAGAGGAAGTGAAGTTTGCATAGTCACCTCTTCAAGGACCTTTTGCATCATACTGTTTTCATCAATTCCGCCCATACCGACATTGATATCCAATATTAAAGCGCCCTTTTCTTCCTGTTCTTCAACATAGGTTCTGACCAAATCAAGTTTATCTTCTTTAAGTTCTGCCTGAAGCTTCTTCTTGCCCGTAGGATTGATTCTCTCACCGACAATAATGAACGGATCATCCAAATCAAATTCCAGGCTCTGTCTTTCGCTTGACAAATATCTTCTACCCTCGATTTTGGAATGCTTAACAGGCGTACATAATTTACTTGTCTCATTAAGGGCTTTGATATACTCGGGAGCTGTTCCGCAACAGCCTCCCAATATACCGGCACCTGCCTTAATCAAATCCTTGCATTCATTCGCGAACTCTTCCGGAGCCATATCATAAACAGTATTTTTGTCGGCATCAAGTTTGGGCATACCTGCATTGGGCTTGGCAATAATCGGAATATTGGTCACCTTAGCCATATTCTCAATAATATTGACCATTGCAGAAGGTCCGGTAGAGCAATTGGCTCCTACGGCACAAGCTCCCAAAGCTTCCAGCGTAATGGCAGCAGTTTTGGCATCGGTTCCGAACAAGGTTCTTCCGTCTTCTTCAAAGGTAAGTGTACACATAACAGGAAGATCGCATGTTTCTTTGGCTGCAATAAGCGCCGCTCTGGTTTCCTGCAACGACATCATTGTCTCTACCCCCAGCAAATCAACGCCCGCCTCAACAAGATACTTTATCTGTTCTTTATATACATCTATCAGTTCTTCAAAACCCATATTTCCTACAGGCTTTAATGATATGCCGGTCATTGTCAGATTGCCCGCAACATATCCTCTGTTTCCGACAGCCTGCTTGGATAAAGATACAAGTTTATGATTAATACTCTCTATTTCATTTTCCAAACCATAATTTGAAAGTTTGATTCTGTTAGAAGTAAATGTCGGTGCATAGACAATATTCGAACCGGCATCAATATATTTTTGTTGAAGCTGTATAAGTGCTTCCGGGTTTTCCAATATCCACTTTTCAGGGCATACACCTGCAGGCATTCCTGCCTTAACCAAATTTGAACCCGTTGCACCATCCAAAAAAACAAAACCTTTTGAACATAATTCATTGAACTCACTTATTTTCATAACTTCACCTTTTAACTAAAATAAATATTGTTATGATATTATCATCACAGGTTTTTCAATTCAAGTACTCTATTTCGTTTCCTTGTATGTTTATTCAATTTATGGTAAATTTACTTGAGATAAATATAATTGAACGGAGAATTTAATGAAGAAATTTAGAGTTTTGATTTCGGGGTTATTAACAAGCGCATTATTACTCGGGTGCTCTTCGCTTCAAGGCCCGGATGTTTCAACATACAAAGATAATATGTCACAGTTTTTTGATAATGTAGCTGCTTTGGATGAAGCAATCAACAACCTTGATACTTCACAGGATGATTACGTTGCAACATTAATGACATACCTCGACCAGTTGGATCAGACTTTCACCCAGATGGGAGCCTTGGAAGTGCCAAACGGTTTCACAGGTGTCAAAGAGTTATCCGAAGATGCTGCAAGCAACATGACCGAAGCTGTCGCGAATTATCACACTGCATTCGAGGGTGGCGAATACAGAGATGATATAGCCCAAAGAGCCTATCTTGCCTACGCTAAGGCAAGTTCCGAATTACAATACATAATAAGAATTCTTCACGGAGAAAAATACGAAGACATCTTTGCCAAGAAAACAATGGAAACAGAATAATTTCAAAACAAAAGCCGGTGGTTGAACCCACCGGCTTAATTATTCTTACACAATCTGGTTTAATTAAACTGATCTCCCAAACTGTCAAAGTATTCGAGCAAATCATCCCAATCTTCCAAATCCGTAACTCTGTCAAAGCCATCGGAAAACTGATTAACCTGATTAACATACATCATCGAACTTACTCCCATGTAAACAGAAAGTATAAGTCCGATTCCGCCGCATACAAGTCCGGCAATAGCCATTCCGTTGTATTTTTCTTTTCTGACAAGTGCTCCGATTCCAAGTCCTACAGCCGGAGCAGAAAAAATCAATCCCAAAAATCCGAACCAACAACAGCACAGCATGGAAATTATTCCCAAAATCATGGAAATTATTCCCATAACAGGTGACTTGCCTAAAGATACAACAAGCTCGGGAGTAGGATTCTCAGCCGACTGCTTAACCGTAAAGTGTGCGCTTTCGTCCGTGTTGGCTGTATCAAATGATATCTTTACATCCTGATCCTTATACGCTTGTGTCTGTCCGACATATTCATCTTGAACCGGCTCATCCGTAATCGGTTCGTCAAAAACCTGTTCATCTTTATAAGTATTGTCTATCGGTGTTCCGCATTCTGCGCAAAACTTCTTTCCCGGTATCAATTCAGCTCCGCATTTTTCACAAAAAACTCCCATTAATTTTCCTGCCTTTCTTTTTCAATAACAGTATTCTTACTCCTAACTATAACAAATATCGCTATCGGTAACAATATAATACTAATAATCTGAGATGTCGAGAAGAAATGATATACACCTCTGTCAACATCTCCTCTTAAGTACTCATCGGCGAATCTTATAATTGCATATCCAAGCAAATAAATTCCAAGTAATCTGTAGGCATTGACAATCTTCTTCCTAAGGATTAGTAAAACAACAAATAATACCATGTCCAAAAACGCTTCCAATAACTGAACCGGGAATCTTGGTACCTCGCTTAGTTCGGGAACGTTTTCATTGAAAGGAAAGCAAACAGCCAACGGACCGTTATATTCTCTTCCGTAACAGCAACCCGCCATGAAACAGCCTATTCTTCCAAAGGCATGTGCCAACGGTATACAAGGTGTCATCGCATGAGCAATTATCTGCATATTAACCTTGTATTGCTTGCAGTAAATCCATAAAGCCAAAATTGCTCCAAACAATCCGCCATAGAAGGTTAAACCTCCGAAAACGAAGCTCAATGCAACAAAAGGTGCTTTTTCGAATGCCGATACGAATGTCGACCAGCCCATAACAAGTTTGGGAATCCTGGAGAGTACGAACATAATTTTCGCGCCCGCTCCTATGCCGAGCATCATATATATTGCCGCATAGAGAATATCACTCTTATACTCTTTGCACAACAATCTTGCAATTATTACTGCCAATACATAGCCTGTCAAAAACGACAGGCCGTATGTCGGTATACTAATGTAGTTAAATAAAGTTATAGTAGGATACATTTTCTCAAAAATTAAGGGCCTTGGCTTACGCCAAAGCCCCAATATAAATTAGACTATTTAAACATATTCTGAAGTTCATCCAATGCGTCTTCAAGATCATCTTCGTTAATATCTTCGAAATAATCGACAGCATCGTTCAAGCCTCTTTCAACATCGTTTACAAGTCTCTCGCCTCTGCATTTGGCAACGCATGCAGAACCTATGCAACCGTATGCACCTGTGCCGCAAGAGCAGCTTCCGCATACGAAGCATGAAATACTGAACAATACAGCAAATACTATTCCGAGAATTGAGCATACCAAAGCTCCGATGCCCTGTGTATTGTTTGTTTCCTTTCTGATATTAACAGAAAGAACAGCACCTACAATACCTAAAGCAAGAGCTATAATTCCCAAAGGATATCCCCAAAGAATTGTACCCAAAACTGCAAACACCAGTGAAAGTATCGAAATCAATAATACAAGGCCACCGTTTTTAGCTTTGGCTACAGGTATTTCATTTAAAGGTGTCTGAGGCGTGCTCTGTGCTGTTGGGTTATTAACAGGCGTAGCATTAACTACAGGGGTGGGCTCAACAGGTGTTGAAGCATTTGCACCATCAACAGGTGCTCCACAAAAAGGACAGAATTTGGTATCATCGGGAATCTGCTTTCCGCAACTTGAACAAAACATTATTTTTCCTCCACTCAAATTAAAATTAATATAATTTTGGTAATCCACTGTATAATAATCACGCCTATCAAAACATATACATAATAATCTACCCGTATCTTTTTGATTTCGATATTCTTTGATATATGATATCTCCAAAAATACAAAGCCATGAAATGTATATATTCAAATACCGCAAAAATTACAGTAGGATTACAAATTAAACTTTTAAAAATCTTACCTTGGAAAAGATATACTACCGACCTTGTTCCACCACATCCCGGGCACGGCAAGCCTGTTGTTTTTAAAAACATACAGTTTAGATTTCCTTCAATATAGTCCCCGTATATGCAGTAGGTAAATATGCACCCCAAAATCATCAGTGGAATCCATATCCACTTGCCCAGTCTGTAGAACTGACTGTCGGCTCTTTTCTTATCCATAATCTATTATCTGGTTTCGTTGTTTCCGATTTGAAGGAATGCCGAAGCACCGCTTGCTATGCATCCGAATAGTCCGAACCAGAAGCCTACCGATAATGAAAGGTGATTGGCAAGAATAATTATCATTGCAATAATTGTAAACAGTAACATCAATGCACTGAGCATAAGACTTATTACTGTAAATTTCTTAACTCTAATCCATGCTGTAGCCATAACAAACAAACCGCCAAGCAGGAAAATAATAGCCGACAGTATAAGGAAGAAATTTTCGCTTCCGAAAAGTCCGCCGGAATATCCCCATAATGACATATAAGGCAGGAATGATGATAAAAATACCAAGAATCCGCCTGCCAAACCAAGTATTGTCCATACCGAAAGTTCTTTGGGTGCATCTGTAAATAACTTGGCAATATCAAACGACGGTCCTGTAGTCGGTCTGTTAACCGGCGCAGGTGATCCCGAAGCAGGTGCAGGAGCAGTTCCTATCGGATTACCGCACTTGGCACAAAATTTAGCACCGTCAACCAATTGATTTCCACATTTTGGACAAAACATATTTTTATCCCCCTTAGATAAACAATTTTTAGATTATGAAATCACATAGTATTTCTATGAAATTTTAGCAAATATCAAGAAACATTTCAACATATAATGGAGCACGGCTCTTCTTTCCAATGCACAATAACTCATGCTATGGGATTTCCTGCGGAATTACTGCACTGAATGTCGACCCTTTTTGAGGAACACTGTCAATGTGAAGTTTTCCGTTCATTCCCTCTATTAACTTCTTGGTAATACAAACGTTGAAATTTGCATCTAAGAACACCGATTTGTTCCATTCTGCTTTTGCCGGATTAAAATGCATCAATCGTTTCACCATTTCACGTTTCATTCCAATTCCCGTATCTTCTACACTTATCAGCAAATTCACATGTGTATTGTCGATTTTCCTGCAATTTACAGCAAGAGTCACCGTTCCGTTATTTGTATACTTAATAGCATCATTGACCATATTAATCATTATCTGCTTAATCTGCAAATCAAATCCCATCATCAAATCCGGTATATTTGAAGACACTTCTACCACCAATGAATCGGATTGGTCTTCGGCGATTGGACGCATCATAGCCGTAACTTCATTCACTATCTCTTTCAACGAATAGCTTCGGGATACATTAGCATAATTGGAGTCCTGGGTATTACTGTATTCAACTACATTGTTAACTGTGGAACGAATAAGCCGTCCATAGCTATTAACATATTGATATACATCTTTTTGAGTATCATCCACAGAAGTGGCCATAACCAAAGCATTTTTCTCCAACACTTTTTCAATCGGCTTACAAATATCATCTGCCACATTTCTAACGAAAACTCTGTTAAATGCATCCTGACTTTCAATCTGCTCTCTGACGCTCTCCAATTGTTTGGTTCTGTCCAGCAAGCTTTTGTAGGTAGGAGTCTCCAGCAAAAACAACAATATAAGCAATGCAACAGCATATCCAAAGGAAAGTGTCATTATTTCAGAATTGAAATACTGAATCACCATTGTCACAACAGATATAAAGATAAAGGAGACAACCGAAAAACTTTGTCTTATATTAACGCGTTTTCTGTTTCTTATCAGGCAAGCTAATGTAAGAACATAATAATATAATGGATATACATAAATTATTGAAATCAGTGAACCGTAAGAAAAATGACCGAATCTTCCGATTGAAAACAAAATATTACCGAAATAGTTTCCTATAAGGCATTCGCACGAAAAGACAAACGGAAAATATGTTTTAACATAGTAAACGACCGTCCTTTCCTTTTTATCGCCCAGATATTCAACAATATATCTGTAAAATACGAAAAGCAAAAATGAATTGGTCAAAAAATACAGTCCCATAACCAGGCTCAGCAACCAATTTGGAACAGTTTTGGCATATGTAGTCAGCATCAAAGAACTGGCAATATCAACCACAGCAAATACTGTCGTTGAGTGCAGCAGCATAATAAACAAGCGATTACTGTATTTGTCATGTGAATACTGTAATCTCAAATACACCATTTCGATAATTAGCAAAACCAGTGCTGCCACATCAAAGTCAATATTATAAGTTGTGCTCATAAAATCCTCCCTCGAAGTGCTTATCTGGCTCTTCTTTCATGTCTGTTATCCTTATAATATTCTTCCTTGTCTTTGTACATCGCCTTATCAGCCAATACCAGTAATTGATCCACATCAATATCCTGATTGTCCTCTCCTCTGGCCACACCTATCGATACGGACAATTTATCCGAATACTCCAATTTGCACATTCCCACGCGTTTTTTGATTTGCTTGACCAAATCAACCATATCATCCAGCGGTTCCTGTAAAACTATAACAAATTCATCCCCACCGATTCTGAAAGACCTACCATGTTTTTCGTACATTTCCTTAATACAGTCGGCGGTCTTAACAATAAGCTCATCACCGGCTTTATGCCCTTTTTCATCATTGACCTGCTTTAAGCCGTTAATATCCAACACGACCAAAGAAATGTCACGTATGGTAGTTTCGGTTCTGATTTCCTCAAGCATATTATCAAAAGCCCGTCGGTTATAAAGCCCTGTCATCAAATCCGTTTCGGAATCCGCTTTAAACAGCAAAGTCTCACCTTCCTGATACTTCATTGCAATACTCACTATGACAACCATAATAATCATAGCCAATAAGGCAGCTATCAGATTAAACAAAATTGTCTGAGTCATATCGCTTATCTTTTCCGGACTCTCTATGCACAAATACCAATTATATTCAGGAATATACTTGACTATAATATATCCACCCGTTCCGACACCTTCATATACATAATTATTACCCTTTTCATAATTATCTATGTAGTCTTTGAAATATTCTGCCACAGCGGTACCGTTAAGAGAATCATCTCCCGCCAGTTGAATTATTCCGTCAGCATCAGTCATTGCAATTGAAAGATTGTACTCCCTCTCAAGCAAATCAATGGAACCGTTCAAGTTTTCAAGAGTATGTCCGACCCCGCAAACTCCGAGCAATCGTCCGTTATCGTCCGTCATGCGAATATTAATGTAAACAGTTATACGGTTATTGTTGGCCTGATCGTTATCTACATTAAATTCCATATTTTTTGAAGTATTAACGAAATCAGAATACCAGATATCATCCTGCCCTTTAAGGTCAAGCTTTTTCATTTTGCCGTATTCGGTGAAATATTCCTTGGTAGTTTCAAGAACCAAAAAGACTGTATCATAACCAAATTGCTGTTTTATTCCGTCAAGATAATCCCCTATACTCTTCGAAACTTCTTCGTCTGTATAGGAAGCTCTGAAATCAATTATGTCCTTGATAAAGGCATTGTTTATCGTTTTGGAAATACTTACTGAATCAAAAAAGGAATCGTTGATATTATTCTCAAGCGTACCGACAATAAGTTCAGCCTCTTTAAGGCTGCTCTTTTCGGCCAGAAGGCTGAGTGAAATAATAGAGCTTAATGTAGAAATTGCAAAACTAATAAAAATAACCGCAGTAACAACAATAATAACCGTACGCGTCTTCATCTACTTCATTCCCCTCGTGTCAAGTAAATTCATACATCATATATCTTCATTTTAAACTTAACTATTATTATCGCATACAAAGCAACGAACGGTAAAGTTTTTCTAAATATTTTGTATAAAAATACACCAACACTTTAACTAAAACTCTTTTCAAAGCTGTAGCGTACTCGTGTTGGTGTACTATTAATGTACTATTAATGTACTACTAAATTCTTTAGAACTTGCCGGCCTTTGCTGCCTCCTCGATTGAAACAGCTGTCGAAACAGTCATACCAACCATCGGATTGTTACCTGCTCCGATAAGACCCATCATCTCAACGTGTGCGGGAACTGAAGAAGAACCTGCAAACTGAGCATCTGAGTGCATACGTCCCATAGTATCTGTCATACCGTATGAAGCAGGGCCTGCAGCCATATTATCGGGATGAAGTGTACGTCCTGTACCACCGCCTGAAGCTACTGAGAAGTACTTCTTACCTGCCTCAAGTCTCTCCTTCTTATA
>JAZUFE010000007.1:0-65017 GCA_045640525.1 Lachnospiraceae bacterium
ATAATATGCAGATTATCAGAATTGTCTTATCCAATGTTTTATCATTATCAATTGTATTATTAATAAATTCTCGAAAAAAACGTAAAGAGAATATATAACAAAAAGGGGAGTTTTTTTACATCCCCTTTATATTATTGTTTATGAACCCCTAACCCCGTCCCCAAGGGACCACGAGGGTTGTTAAGCGTTCATCTGTGCTGCAACTTCAGCTGCAAAGTCTTCGTTTTTCTTTTCAAGACCTTCGCCTACTTCATAACGAACCATCTGTGTAAGTTTGATATCTTTGTTAACAGATGCCAAGTACTGTGCTACAGACTGCTTGCCGTCTTCGGCCTTAACGTAAACCTGTTCAAGAAGACAGATTTCTTTTTCCTGCTTAGAAAGACGACCCTTAACCAATCCGGCGAAGATTTTATCTTCTACGATTGCTGCCTTATCAGCCAATGCCAATTCAACCAAAGTAGCTGCAGCTTCCTTAGACAAGAAATTGAATAAGTAGTTCATATTACTCTTCTTTTCTTCGTAGATAGCCTTGTCTGCATCACTCCAAAGTGAATCTGCCATAGCCTTGTCAATCAATTTCTGCAACAAAGGCTTTGGCAATGAAGCAGGATCATTCAATGCACTTTCAACTGTAATTTCTTCAAGTTTAGCCTTCTCAGCATCTGAAATATCAGCGCTGCTGATATATGTAGGATTCATAGCTGCAATCTGCATTGCCACATTAGTAAGTGCTTCCTTGGCTGCATCATCGCTTGCGCCGTCAGCAGCAACAAGGACACCGATTCTTCCGCCACCGTGAACATAAGTTGCAACAGCGTCGCCTGATACCTTTTTAAATCTTCTAAGAGAAATCTTTTCACCGATTGTAAGTGTCTTCTCATCCAATTCAGCCTTCATATCAAGAATAGAGCAAACATCGTCTCCATCCTTAGCTTCCTGTGTATCAACTGTCAAAGCTTTATCTGCAACAGCCTGAACAAATGTCTGGAATACTTCGTTTTTAGCAACGAAGTCTGTTTCTGAGTTTACTTCAACAACAACTGCTGTATTTTTGCTAACTGCAACTTTAGCAATACCTTCTGCTGCAATTCTGCTGGCTTTCTTTTCTACCTTTGCTGCACCGCTCTTTCTAAGAACATCTACAGCGGCTTCCATATTACCATCAGTTTCTGTAAGTGCCTTCTTACATTCCATCATTCCGGCACCGGTCATTTCTCTAAGTTCCTTAACCATAGAAGCTGTTATATTTGCCATATATATTTATCCTCCAACTAATAGTCAAAAAAATCTTACTTCAGATACGCAATTATTCAGCGTCAGCAACTTCTTCCATATCTGTTGCCGGAGCTTCTGTATCTGCATTAGCGTCTGCAGCTGTAACGTTCTCTTCGCCTTCCTTAGCTTCGATAACTGCATCTGCCATCTTTCCTGCGATAAGCTTAACGGCTCTGATAGCATCATCATTACCGGGGATGATGAAGTCAAGATCATCAGGATCGCAGTTTGTATCACCGATACCAACCAATGTGATTCCCAATGCATGAGCTTCCTGAATACAAATTTTTTCTTTCTTTGAGTCAACTACGAAGATACAGTCGGGAATTCTCTTCATTTCCTTGATACCGCCAATGTTCTTCTCAAGCTTATCCCATTCTTTCTTTAACTCGATAACTTCCTTCTTAGGCAATACATCAAATGTACCGTCCTGAGACATTGCCTCGATTTTCTTAAGTCTTTCGATTCTTGACTGGATAGTCTTGAAGTTGGTAAGCATACCACCCAACCATCTTTCATTTACATAGTACATACCGCAACGCTCTGCTTCTGCCTTAACAGCATCCTGAGCCTGCTTCTTTGTACCTACGAACAAAACTGTACCACCCTGCTGTGCGATTTCGAAGATTGCTCTGTAAGCTTCGTCAACCTTGCCTACTGTCTTCTGTAAATCGATGATGTGTACACCGTTTCTCTCTGTGTAGATGTAAGGAGCCATTTTAGGGTTCCATCTTCTTGTCTGATGTCCGAAATGAACACCTGCTTCTAATAACTGTTTCATTGAAATTACGCTCATTTTTATACCTCCGTTTGGTTAATTCTTCCGTCTGATATGTTTCCATTTTCACTTTGTAGCCAACCCCGAGCATGGGCACCTGCTACCATATCAAACGTGTTTTATAGTTACAACTCATCGAGTGTAGCAAATAAATCAGCAAATAGCAAGGGGTTTTGCCGATTTTTTGCAACAAAAAACCCTTGAATCAATTTCAAGGGTTTTCATCAATCGGAGTGACAAGACTTGAACTTGCGGCCTCTTCGTCCCTAACGAAGCGCTCTACCACCTGAGCCACACCCCGAAACGTTCTCGTTTCAAACGCAATGATGATTATATATGCTTCACATCTTAAAAGCAAGTACTTTTTTCAATTTCTTAAATTTTATGGTATGATACCGATATCATGGGGGTGGACGTTGAATCTATAAACACCGTCCCCTATCGGAGGCTGCATATGTTGGAAAAAGAACATTTTCACATCTTAAATTATGTCAAAAAGGAAGAATATACCGGCTCCATGAGCGGAATGCGATATATGATCAAAAAGATATCTTCAGAAGAAATGGAAGTAACCATTTGGCCCGAACCTTATGCGTATGCCTACACGGACAAAGCTCTTAAAACGCGGAGAAACTTTCCTTTAAGCGAGGAAGGTATCATGGATGTATGCGACTATTTGAATGAGCAATACGAAACGCAGAAATCTTTATGGGAATTGAGCAAAAAAACTGTTTAAAAAACGCCTCAAAAGGTGTAGAATATTTTCAGAAATAAATTGTGTGAGGAATAGATAATGTCTCAGTCGTTCAATAACGGAATAATGAGTCGTGAGGTGGCTTTCTGCAGAGTTTACAGCAAAGATGCAAAGGATAAACTTGAAAAACTGTTTTTAAACAACCGCATTTCTTACTTTGTGGAATGGCAGAATCGTTCTTTTATTTCCAAGCTGTTAGGTAACAAAGAAAAGAATGTTTTTACAATCAAGATTAATGAAGAAGATGTTGCCAGAGCAACCGATTTGGTTAAAGATATGCAATCTGTCAAGATGCGTAAAAGCAATTAATCACTAAAGCTCCGACATTCATAAATAATTATAAGACCGGTCAGCGACCGGTCTTATTTTTCAATCACTATTCAATTCTCAGCCTACGCTCTCAGCATATTTTTGCGTTCCGAGAATACCTATCAAATCCGAAAGTCTGTTAATACAATAATCTGCCTTTCCGCAATTTGTGGCATCGCCTATAGCTGCAGAAACCATCCCCCCTGCCACGGCTGCATCAATTCCCGATTCCGAATCCTCAACAACAATACAATTCACGGGATTGGAATCCAAAAATTCCGCTGCTTTCAAAAACACTTCCGGATCGGGTTTAGAATTCACAATATTGGTTCCATCCGATATTGCATCAAACTCGCCGTCCAAATTCACCCTTTCCAAGATAAACTTGGTATTTTTGCTTGAAGAACCTATTGCAACTTTGTAACCGTCCTGTTTTAACTGCCTTAAAGTATACCTGACATTATCGGACACATCGCACGGTTGCATATTGCCCAGCAATTCTCTGTAATATGAGTTCTTACGCTCTGCCAATTCGAATTTGGCTTCTTCCGACAAAGGTTCGCCCTTATAATTCTCCAATATGATTTCCAAAGAAGCCATACGGCTTACACCTCTGAGTCTGTTATTGATTTTCTCATCAAAATATATCCCCATATCATCAGCCATTCTCTTCCATGCCAAATAATGATATTTATCAGAGAAAACAAGGACTCCGTCCAAATCAAATATCACCGAATCCAATTTCACAATGATCACCCTACCTTATCAATCGTTCTTGATGCGGCCACGTCACTGTTTACCTTTACGACGACAGGTTCTTTCTCCACCAGTGTGTACTTCATATCATATATTGTTATGTCAACCAACTCTCCTTCGATGAGTTCTACCGTTACAACTGTTGAATTCGCCCATATTCTTATCAGCCTGTTTTGGTACATAACGTTAAACATATAGCCGTCCCACTCTTCGGGAACAAATGGTGCAATGTACAATCCCGTATCGGTTATTCTCAATCCGGCGAAGCCGTTAACAATAGCCATATAACATCCGCCCATATTAGCGGTATGTATACCGTCTTTGGTATTATTATGAGTATTCTCAAGATCCAGCATCGCCGAATCTCCGAAGTATTCATATCCTTTTTGGTGCATACCGAGTCTTGACGCCACTATGCTGAATGCACACGTAGACAAAGATGAATCATGCGTTGTTATCTTTTCATAATAATCATAGCTTCTGCGCATCACATCATAGTCCTGCATCTGCTCAAACATAAAGTATGCCAATACCGTGTCGGCTTGCTTGCACACCTGATATCTATACAAATGTAACGGATGATAATGAAGCAACAAAGGATAGTTTTCCTTTGGTGTATGTTCAAAATCCCAAATAGGTTTATCCAAAAAGGAATCATCCTGCGGATTAATACCCGTCTTTTCGTCATATGGTAATAACATATTTGCAGCTGCAGTTTTCATCTTGTTCAACTCGTCATATGTTATTCCGAGTCTGCTCTCCACATTCTTGTGAAGACCCAGTTCCTTTAAGCGTTCAAACAATTTGACCGCCCATTCAATATTGTATTTAGCCGCACAGTTTGTGTAATAGTTATTATCAACCATGCATGTATATTCATCGGGTCCTGTAACTTCGTTAAGTACAAATTCCCCGTCAGCATTATAGTTGCCCAAATCCATCCACAATCTTGCGGTCTCTATCAGTATTTCTTCGCCGTTTTCTTCAATAAAGTGAATATCTCCCGTAGCCAGGTAGTAGCCTATTACGGCATATGCTATATCAGCATTTATATGATAGGCAGCCGAGCCTGATACAAAATAGCCCGAACATTCCTTACCTGTAATCGTTCTCCACGGGAACAATGCCCCTGATTGATGGCCCAAAAGATAAGCATTCTTTCTGGCTTCATTCAAAGTACGGTAACGATATTTCAGAACCTTCTTGGCTAATTCCGGATTAGTCATTACCAAGAATGGAAGCACGAAAACTTCCGTATCCCAAAAATAGTGACCTTCATATCCCTCACCGCTCAATCCTTTGGCTGCTATGCTGCAATATGAATCCTTGGCCGACGATTGCAGTAATTGATACATATTGAAAGCTACCGAACGATTAACAATATCATTTCCGTATATTTCCATTCCGGATTGTTTCCAGAATCTCTCAAGATAGTTTTTCTGTCTAATATAGTAGTATCGAATACCGTTGTTAAGGACTCGTTCGAGCACTTCTTGAGCAGCTTTCTTAACATCATCATATCTTAGCGAATCGGTATATATACAATACTTAATCAGTCTGACAGAATCACCCTTCTCAAGTTGCAATGTGAATCGCTCGATTGCCTTTTGTCCGTCATCAATACGTTCAGTAGAAATCCGGGAATTAACCGGTGCCTCAATCTTATTGCACACAAGCGAACACATTCTTATCTTGCTGACAGAGGTTTCGCTGATTTCATAGTTATAGTCACCCTCCCATTTCATATCAATAACATTCATGTTCTTGATACTCTCCGAAGCCAATCTCGGATCTGTAGGGTCGCAATAATTTCTGATATCTGCATTGTGTATCGAGTCAATTTCAATATCCACTTTATCGTTCACAGCAGTAATGCTGTATTCTACGGTAAAAAGCGGTAATTCCTCAAAGGAAGTCATCCTTTTGGACGTGATTCGGATTTCTTTTTGTTTCTCCGAAATCCACTTTACATTCCTTAAGGTATAGCCTTCATCCATATTCAATTCACGCGAATGTTCAATCAGGTTTCCATGCAACATATCAAAGTATTCGCCGTTTACTTTGCATTCAATCGACATTGTATCCGCAAGATTAACCATTGTGTCTTTTTTGTCAACGAAATTGCACAAATTTTCGGCCTGCTTCATTGGTATAACATCATAGAAACCGTTAATGTACGAACCGCGCATTGTATTCCAGTCATTCGGAACTCCCTCCTCCAACGCTCCACGGATTCCGATATATCCGTTTGCGTTATGAAAAAGAGTTTCATTAAGATTATTATCTTTTTGCGTATGTTCCGTATATGTCTTTGTAATTATTCTATTCAACTTGACCTCACTAACCCTTTACCGCGCCGGCTGCAACACCTTTAATGATGTACTTTTGACAAAACAGATAGAAAACAGCTACCGGAACTATCGTCACTACCAAAGCAGCCATAGCCTCGTTCCAGCTTATCGTATATTGTCCGAAGAATTTCGCAGTCGAAATCGGTATAGTTCTGTTTGCTTTACTCTTCAAAGTAAGCGAAGGTAACAGATAGTCATTCCATATCCAAATAACATCCAGAATGATTACCGTCATGGTTGTAGGTTTCAAAATCGGAAATACTATTTTCCAAAAAGTCTGCCAGGTATTGCAACCATCGATGATAGCCGCCTCTTCCAAAGACTTGGGAACCGATGTTACAAAACCGTGGTAGAGAAAAACTCCCATGCCTGCACCAAAACCTATGTACATGAATATCAATCCCGGAACGGTATCGACCATCTTGATTCCGATGTTATTTCCAATCCAGTTCATTTCCTGCATAAGAGGCATCATTATTGTTTGGAAAGGTATCAGCATGGTAGCTACCAACACTCCGAACAAAAATCCGCTCAATTTGTTCTCACTTCTTACAAACATCCATGCCGTCATGGAGCAAAGAACAACAAGTATAGCTATTGACACTATCGTAATAATCACCGAGTTGGTCAGTGATATTGAGAAATTCATTTTACTTAGTGCACTGCCATAATATTTACCCGTGATTTTCGAAGGGAGTGCCACCATATTCTCGTACATTTCCGCTCTGCTCTTTGACGAGTTCGTCAATATAAGATAGATAGGGAAAAGATACAGTAAGCAAAATATCATCAGTGAAAGATTTGCAACGATGTTATTATTCTTTGTTTTCATTACATCGATACCTCCCTCTTCTTGGTGATGCTAACCTGGATTAATGTTATAACCGCAATAATCAGGAAGAAAATAATTGCCTTGGCCTGTCCGTATCCGAAGTTGCTCAAATCGAATATTTCGTTATAAATGTTAAGCGAGAACATTTCAGACTGGTAATTCGGTCCGGCTCCCGTAAGTGCAATATTAACATCATAAACTTTGAAGCAATTCGATAATGTCAGGAACAAACATATAGTTATTGAAGGCATAAGCAACGGAAGTTTAACTCTAAACAGAGTTTGAAGGTATGATGCTCCGTCAACCATAGCTGCTTCTATAACATCATCGGGAATTGCCATAATTCCCGTAATGTAGACAATCATCACATAACCTGCCATCTGCCACGTGGTAACAATAATCATAGCTATCATTGCTTTGGTACTGTCTGTCAGCCAGTTTCCAAAACCGATCGACAGAAAATATTCAGAGAATACGCTCTTCCAAATATAACCCAAAATCAACCCGCCAATCAGATACGGAACAAACAGCATTGTTCTTGCCACATTGGCGACTCTCAGTTTGGTTGTAACGAGTAGGGCAAATATAAGCCCTACCACGTTAACAATCACAACACTGCAAAGTGTGTATACAGTCGTTCTTACCGCAGATGTCAAGAATCTTTGATCCTTGAAAACCTCGACATAATTGCTTAATCCGACAAAGGTCATTTCGTGCTTGGCCAATCCGTCCCATTCCGTAAAGGATAATCCGATTCCTATTACAAACGGCACTATCACTACCAAGGTAAATATGATCATCAGTGGAAATGTGAATAATGTATACCATCCTTTGTTTATTTTCATATAACCCCCTGTCCTTTACCGGACTTAATACTAACTACTTACCTGCTTCTACAAATGCGTCATTAAGCTGGTTAACCAAATCTTCGCCTGTCATATCCGAAACATAGAACTGACTTACGATAGGAGCCAATGATGAGCTGATACCTGCCGGCCAGTTAGCCATGCTCCAAGGAATTGTATTTCCTGATGCAGCAGCTTCCGATACAGATTCGGAAATAGGATCGAGTTTCTCTGATGTCATACCTTCAACAACCGGTACGAAGCCGAAAGAATCCATTAAGTATCCTATACCCGATTCAGATGTGTATAACCATTCAAGGAATGCCTTGGCAGCTGCCTTGTCTGCTTCGGGAGCATCAACATTGATGTACCATGCAGCAGGAACGCTGACTGCGACCTTGTTGTTGTTGCACAAAGGAAGTGCTGCAATACCCATATCAAAATCAACATCATAGTCTGCGAACATTGAGTAGCCCCAGTTACCCTGATGAATCATAGCTGTCTTTCCTGTAGCAAAGTCACCGCAGTTATTATCATATGTAATATCTACAGGATTTGTGCAGTTCTCACGAACAGCTTCCATAAATGTGGCAAACTCTTTAAATGCCTGATTATCAATCATTCTTTCACTTCCTGAAAGAATTGACTGCAAATACGCATCAGGATCTGCCTGAATTGCAAAAGGTGTATTAAGAACATGCATTATAATGAAGTACTCTTCCTGAGAGAATCCCAAACCATTAATTCCATCATTCTTGGCATTCTGCAAGAATTCTACCAATGCATCTGTTGATGTAAGTTTTGAAGTATCTGCAAGATTTGAATTATATACAAGTCCGAAACCTTCAAGTGTATAAGGAATACCTACCTTCTTTCCGTTAACTTCATCTGTCATACCTGCCGAAATCTTGTCAACAAATGATAATGAAGATACATCTTCAAGGTAATCTGCCATTTCTTTAGACTCTGAACCGGGTGCCAAAGAGAACAGTGTAGGGCCTGCCTGTGTCGACAAATCCGTCTTAAGATCTGTGTAATAGTTATCACCTGTGGTCTCCCAAAGTTCTACTTCGATACCTGTCTCATCCGTAAACTGTTCAACACAAGTATTAAGTGCATCCATTATTTCCGTCTTTGACTGGAAAATAGTAAGCTTTCCATATTCAACTTCTTCTGACGATTCCTCGGATTCCTCAGTTTTAGCAGTTTCTTGCGAAACCTCCTCTTTGCTTTCTGCAGAGCTTGCTGCAGGAGCTGCCTGTCCGCAGCCTGCCAAAACAATTGCAGTTGTCATAGTCAATGCAATAGCTGATAATAATTTCTTCTTCATAGCCTCTTCCTTTCATTTTCTGTATGAGTTAAGTAACCTAGTTTAACTTGTTTGCGCATCAAGTAAATCGTTGTACTGTAATTTTAAAAAAATCATAAATCATCGTCAATATTCTTGTAATTTTTTCGGTAATGTGCCCTTTGGTACTCATCGTTTTTGTTGAATTTTCACATATGAAGTAGTAAAATGGCAGTAAAATGATTCGTAATTTTACTGTCGAGGTAAATGTTTTACCTGATTTTACCAAGCATTAGCATCATAGGAAAGGAATGCATATGATAAAGATAACCGATGTTGCCAAAGCAGCCGGAGTTTCACCCTCTACAGTGTCAAATGTTCTTAACGGAAAGAAGAATGTCGGAGAAGCCACGCGCCTGAAAATACTGAGTTTATGTGAAGAACTGAACTACGCTCCCAATATAATCGGAAAAACTCTGAAAGAAGGAAGTGTCAAAACAATACTATTTGTTTTCAGTGATTTCGACAGACAATTCTATCTGAAAATCATTCAGGGAATCAGTGATTATGTATATTCCAAAGGATATGATCTTCTGATTTGTACCAATCAGAATTGCGAAAAATATATGAATCCGTCAATGACCTGCGGATGTATCATGCTGGATGTCAACAGTACTGATATGACTATAATCAGGAAAGCTTCAAGAGATTATCCCATAGTTGTTTTGGATAGAGTAATCAGTGAGCCTTATATCAAAAGCATGCTTGTAAACAATTATGCTCCCGAAAAGGAATTAATCGAAACTCTAATCAAAAAGGGATGTAAACGCTTCGCTTTTTTGGGTGGGCTTGACACATTGGATACCAAGGAACGTTATCGGGCACTCATCGATACACTTGAAGCAAATCATCTAACGCTCAAGCGTGAAGACTATTATGCAGGTGATTTCAGAGAAAAGAGCGGTCATCAGGCAGCCAGGCTTATTATGTTGAAAGAAAGTCTGCCCGATGTATTGGTATGTGCCAATGATGATATGGCAATAGGTGCTATCAGAACTTTTAAAGAGAACGGAATCCGAGTTCCCGACGGTTTATCCGTTGTCGGTTTCGACGATACAGAACTTGCTCAGGCAATAGGTCTTACAACAATCAAAATACCGAATTATGAAAGAGGATATATTGCTGCACAGTATCTTGTTGAAGGAATTGAAGGAACCGGCGACTATTCCGAATTCAAAATATCCGCCAATATCAAATGGCGCAAAACGACTATTTAGCGCATACCATTTCGCATGCTGTCGTTAACAAACGCCCCTGTTTTACATCAATATAATAAACGGGAGACATCAATGTCTCCCGTTTATTTACCGGCAATTATTTTAGCCACCTCTTCTTCGGTACTTCCCTTCGGAATCGTATAATCTCCGGCATATATATGCCTGTCCATTCCCGTGCTGCACAAATAGTTATCAAATTTCACAGCATCGGCAACCAATCCTTTTGAAACCAAATTCTTGGCTACCGCATATGATCCCTCTCCCTGACTGACCTTAAATGAAATCGCATCCTTGGCCAAAACGTCAGTCTCAGGTGCCTTGGTAGGTTCAGAGGTTTTAGTCGATTCCGGTTCCTTGGTAGGCTCCGGAGCTTTCGTAGGTTCGGGGGCCTTAGTCGGTTCAGGTTCCTTCGTTTGCTCGGGTTCCTTCGTTGTTTCAGGCTCCTTAGTCGGATTTTGATTCTCCACCACATTAATCAATGCAGCCTCCTCATCCGGAGACAAAGTAGCTTCCGGATTGGAATTATTTGCATCGGCTGAATCAATAACTTCATCAATTGTGGTTGGAACGCTTTCATCTTGAGTTACCTGCTCATCCTCTGAAGTTTCGACAACAGTATCTTGGTCGCCGTCATCTTTTTGAGAATTTGCAACGGTATCGGCGAGTGTCTTGTTTTCCTCTACCATTCCCAAAGCCGATGCTCGTGCCTTAATTTGAGCGTCAGTCAATTCCGTATTGTTCTTGGACGCAATAACCAACATAATTATTGCCGTCACCAATATTCCGATACCTAAGCCTCTTAGGTAATACTTAAGGTTCATTCTTACATTCCTTCAAACAAATCTATAACTAATTTTACTTCACCAAGGCCAAGTCCGAGTTCTTTGGCAATAGCCATATTCGACTTACCGGCATTATGAAGTTCCAATATCTTGTCATTATTATTTCTTCCGCCAACAGTCTTACCTACAGAATCAACTCCCAGATTAAGATTCGGTCCTTCCTTCGGCGTTCTGTTTTCAATACTTTCTTCTTTGGTGATGAGCTCAAGATTAGTATCAAATGCAGCATCTGCCGCAGCAAAACTATTTTCAAAAACAACCGCCTCTTCCTTAACCTTAGGTTTGGTAGTACGTCTCTTCCTTGGTTTGGGTTCTTCAATTTCAATAACCGGAGGTGTAAACGGTGTAAAATCTATCTTCGGTTCTTCTTCAGCAATCGGTTCATTGACAGTAGCCGCATCACTCATGGATTTCAATTCTTTCAATCGTTCAATAGCCGACGTTTGTGACGACATCTGAGCAGTTTGAGCATTCCTTGCTGCTTCCATTGCAGCGTCTTTTGCTTCCATAACCTGCTCCTTGGTTTCTTGAGCCGTAATTGCAGCATCCATAGCGGCTTGTTTGGCTTCGGAAGTCTTTCTGTCCATTTCCGAAACCGCATCTTTGATATTCTCATGCTTATCATTCAGCATATCATATAAAAATACAACTTCCTGATGATTTTTATTAATCTCAGAAAGGACGGTATCCGAATATTCGTTTACCGCCATCATCTTCTCGTTGGTCATTCTGTCCATACTACGTTCTGTCTTTTCCATTGCGTAGTTTATCGTTTCATCAACGATATCATTAATCTGAACCTTCGCAGACTCAACCTCTTTGCCCACAAGGTCTTTGATTACCTCTTCACTGAATTCAGTTGCCTTTTCGTCATCTGTCTTAACCGGGATAAGGAAGCTGATAACAAACACCGCCACTCCCAATGCCAAGAGTACATATCCAATCATCATATCTTTATATCAAAACCATGTTGAACGCCTTTTAATAAGACCTTCCCGTCCTGCTCCTTCTTATTTCTGTCTTTGCCGCCGTCACCTTGATAATGGTTAGAACCCTCTTCTTTGGCATCAAATTTCTTTTGGCGGTTTTCCGAATGTTCCGCATCGTTTACATGATGTAGCTTAATATCAGCGGATTTGGTTGTCTGTTGAGCCAAATTGGACTGTTCAACCATTCCTCTGGTATCTTCATTATGTTTAATATTGGTAAAGTCCTGAGCTCTTAACGTCTGTCCTTGGAGTTCAACCCTGGAAATTGTCATAACCTGCCACCTGCTTATAATGCCTGCATCTTAACATCGCCGTCAATCTTCTTAAAGCGACAATACTTCATTGTGGACTTAACTATCATCGAAACATCCGAAATGCATATTTTGGTTCCGGCATATACTTCACCTGAAACTTCCACCACGGAATCCGTTGTAGTATCCAAAACGTCTTCCAATGAATCATATTCTGTCTGCATTTCTTCAAGCTGCATCTTATGAGCTTTGTCTTCCTCGAGAATCGATTTCATATATAATTTCTGATCCATCGACAAAGAAGCTCCCGACTGCATTTTAGCCATAAAGCCGGCAATCGTGGGTTTGGACTGTTCAATTGCCTTTTGCATATCCTGTATGCCTTTTTGAAGCTGCTGAATTCGAATCTTTACACCGGGATCCGCGCCAACTTCAATAACCGTATCCGCACCCATTTCCGATCCTAAATTTCGCACCTGAATTTTATTTTTGGCAGATACACGGCCTCCGGTAATGAACCCTTTTCTGCCGTTAACAACAATATCCGTACCGGCACTCACGTTACTGTGCAGAATAAGATCGGTCTCAATGAAGCCGGCTGCCGTTGCCGTCGAATTTTCAATAAATTTGGACAGTATGTTGTTTCCAGCCTTCAAAGTTCCCTTGCCCATACCCTTCATTCCTCGGGCGATAATTATATCAACTCCTGCCTCTATTTCAGCGCCTTCAACGACACCTTTTACGGTAACGCTTCCACCTGCCTTGACCTTGAAATTTTCCTGAACATTACCAAGAATTGTTATATTTCCATCGTAATCTATGTTACCCGTTGCCGGACCTACATTATCAAGTTCCATAACATCGGAAAGGAAAACCTTGTCATCTGCCAAAGATACGTGCCCGTTAATATCAGCAGTCATAACCATTCCGTCCTCCGAAATAGTTATGTTTCTTCCACATTTGAGAACCCTGCGTTTAACCTCGGCAGCTTTGATTACTTCACCGAAAACAGTAGTTCCGTTAACTCCTCTTACTTCCGGTATTAATCTTGCCAAGATATCACCTGCCTTAACGGAAGAGAATGTCTTCAGGTTAAAGAAATCAACAGTTCCGTCTTCGTTATGTGCAGGTTTCATGCTAAGTTCGGTATCGAAATAATATTCAATTTTCGCACTTTGTCCCTGCTGTACTTCTTCGCCTTGAGCAACAACGAAATCGGTACAGTATTGCGGTGCGTTAAAAAAGGCTCTTATTCGGGCCTCATCAATTCCAAATTTAACGCCCTTCATTCCAAGTTCCTGAATAAACTCTTCTGCTGAAAGCCTCACGCCTTTCATTGAGGGCGGATATAATCGCATCGTAAGTGTCATTTTGTCCGGAGTTGCTTTAAGGAGATAACTCTCCTTTATTTCTCCGATCATATCTTTGTTTAACAAAACTAAATGGTCAGGCTTACCGGACGCTGCAAGTGCGTCGATACCCTGGCCAACAGTACTGGCTGTATATAATATACCTTTATTTGATAAGTATTCAGTGATTTCTTTGGCACTAACCATTTCACCGCCATCGGTTGGTGCAACGAGTTTCAATATGGTTCCGTTTGGAGTACATCCAATCCTAAAATAACCATTACTCATACGTTAAATACCCCCATGTAATCCCCCATCTTGGCTTTCATCTTCTGTAAAGCCTTAGTATGCAGCTGTGATACTCGAGACTCCGACACTTCAAGAATGTTGGCAATTTCCTTCAATGTCAGGTCTTCATAATAATAAAGCGTTACAACCTTTTGTTCCTTCTCCGTCAACAAAGATAACGCTTCTATAAGTTTCTGCTTGAGTTCCTCCTTATCAAGAGCTTCCTCCGGAGTTTCAAACCGATACTGCGTAGTCTGCTCTGTAGGAACCTCAGCCCCTGTTTCCATGAATTCATTGAGTGAAACGACTCCGGTAATCTTCATCTGCGACTGCATATCAGTATATTCATCCAAAGAAACGCCAAGTTTATCGGCTATTTCTTCGTCCGTTGCAGGTCGCCCTTGCGCAGCTTCGATTTCCTTCATTATAGTATCGATTTGGCGTTGGCGTTGTCTGATTGTTCTCGGAATCCAGTCCATTTTGCGAATTTGATCAAGAATTGAACCGCGAATACGTAATGAGGCATACGTCTCAAACTTAACGTCTTTCATCGTATCAAACTTGTCAATAGCATCAATCAATCCAAAGATACCATAGCTGCACAAATCTTCATACTCAACGTTATATCCCAAATACATGCTCAAGCGTCCGGCTACAAGCTTAACCAACGGAGCATATTCCAATATCAATTGTTCGCGTACTTCCGCCGATTTGGTTCTCACATAGTCAGACCAAAGTTTGGCTCTTTGCGCTTCATTCATTTACTACCTACTCGCCCTCAATTATTATAATTCCGGTCTCTCACGTTCCGGCATTTCTCCGGTTAACGGTGGAAGGGAATACTCTTCCTCACCATTATCGGATTCTTGTCCGGTTGCTTCTTCACCTGAAGCTTCCTTCTCAATAACGGCACCCTCAAGCTCTTCTCTTTGCCTTTCCAATTCTTCATTGGCTTCACAGAACTTATTCACACGTTTTTGTATCAGTGCGCCCAAGGTATAGAATACCACAAGGACAACAAGTAAAATCCATAACATGTCAATAAGCTTATATCCCCAATAAAGCATCATTCCCATCGCAATTGCTACAGCAAGCAATGTTAAGAAAGGAGCAAACAGCTTATTCTTTTTCATATCTTCTTTTCCGGCTTTCCTACGGATTTGATTACATATTCTCCCGTAGCCGGATAAAAAATAACAGTACGACCGTAATTCTCACCCGTATCCTCAGCTATCAGCGGAATTTTCATTTCCTTGAGCATTGCCTTACAAGCTTCGACATTACGTTCACCGACTTTAACCATATCTGATTTGGCAGAACCGAATGCAAACATCTGAGCTCCCCCGGCAATTTTGGCTACAAGTTTACTCATATTTGCACCCATCTTAACAAGTGCTGCCACCATATCGGTAATTCCCGTATCGGCGAATTTAGCCCTGTTCGAATTATTTACAGTTTCTTTGCTGTTTGGAAGCATAACATGAGCCAACCCTCCGATTCCTGATTGAGGATCTCTGATTGCGACCCCGACACAAGATCCCAATCCCAAAGTTGTCACACCGTCTTCCTTTGTGCAAACCTTCCAATCGGCCATTCCGACCTTAATTATCTCACTCATTACTACTCTCCATGTTCAAATCAAGTATAATCACATAACTCCCAATGCGTGGAGTATCTTCTGATATGAATCCATATCCGGAATCAAAATGAAATAACCATCCAAATCAATATCATCAGAAAACTTGGTCTGAATCAGCAAGATATTGTCGCCCAGAATACCAAATTCCGCTGCCGGCACACTAAGTAATGCTCCGGCGTAGTCTATTCCCAACTGCGGAGGAGAAGGATATATCTTAAGATTGGTAATTGAAGACAATGCATTAAGATATGCACCTGTAATAATATTACCGACTTCCATCATGGCCGATGTTTCCATCTCGCCAAACTCCATTTCCTCAATAGGGCGTTCAGGCATTCCAAGCATTCCCGCCATAAGTTTATTAACCAAATGTAAAGCTGATTCCTGAGGCAAAGTAAACATCATACTTCCATCAATATCACCTTCAACCTGAAGATAAATACCTACAAGAATCTGTTCTTCTCCACCCAAAAGTTCTCCGAGTTCTGCGAACTCAAGAAGTCTTACCTGGGGAACCATCATATCAACTTTACAATTAATCAGTTCCGCCAATGCAGTAGTAGCATTACCTGCACCGATATTACCGAGTTCTTTCAAGACATCGAAATAATCTCGTGTCAATTTTTCCATGCTTAGATCAGACATAATCCCTCCCGGCTGTTACTTTTCAGCACAAACAGCATTCATATCAAGTAGTGAAATCAACTGAGAATCGTTCTTACCTACTCCGAATACAAAATTCTGCTTTTCTTCAGTTCCGTCGTATGCTGTTTTCTCAATTTGAATTTCACTTAATGTAACAACTTCTTTTACTTCATCTACTATGAATCCCAGCAATCCATACTGTTCAACTTTAAGAATAATAATTCTGGATGCTTTGGTATCTTCTACCTCTTCCAAATTCATCTTAAGTCTCAAATTAAGAACCGGGATTACTTCACCTCTTAAATTGATAACACCCTTAATATATGCCGGTACATGGGGAACTCTTGTGATACTCTGCATTCTTACAATATTATCAATGTATTTAATATCTATACCATACTGCTCATGACCGAGTTTAATAACGATGTATTGAACCTTTTCACCTTCGTCAATAATCAAATCCGCATTGGTTACTCTTACTTCATCTGCCATCTTACTATCCCCCTATTCCTAAATCAAAGCGTTTGCATCAAGAATCAAAGCGATTTCACCATCGCCCAGAATTGTTGCGCCGCTGATAATTTTACTCTTGTTAATATATTTGCCCAATGACTTAATAACGATTTCCTGCTGTCCGATAAGTTCATCGACAACCAAACCGGCAAGTTTCTCACCCTTTTTGGCAATTGCAACGATGAGATTATCATCAGGTCCCTTGGTTGATGTGGTATCAAGTTTCTTATCAAGTCTGATAATCGGAATAACATTACCACGAAGAGTAATAACTTCTTCATTTTGAACAAGCTTAATATCATCAGGTGAAACATCTTCTATAGTCTGTATGCTTCCCAATGAAATTGCATATTTTTCTCCGCCGATAACTACCATCAGAGCCTGAATAATTGCAAGTGTTAACGGAAGTCTGATAGTCCATGTACTTCCCTCACCATATTTAGATTCAACTTCAACCTCACCGCTGAGGGATTCTATCTTAGACTTAACAACATCAAGACCTACACCTCTTCCGGATACGTCCGAAATCTTTTTGGCTGTAGAGAAGCCTGCATTAAACAGCAGATTGATAACATCCTTTTCGGCCATATTTTCTGCCTGTTCGGGAGTTATAATGCCTCTTTCGATAGCCTTGCCCTTAACTGCTTCAACATCAATTCCGTTACCATCATCTCTAACCTCGATGACAACGTTGTTACCTTCTTGATATGCATCAAGGAAAATGGAACCTACTTCCGGCTTACCGCGCTGTGCACGAATTTCTGCAGATTCAAGACCATGGTCGGCACTGTTTCTTAACAAGTGCATCAAAGGATCACCGATTTCATCAACCACTGTACGGTCAAGTTCTGTCTCCTCACCTGTCATGTACAATTCCATCTTCTTATCGAGTTTCTTCGAAAGGTCTCGAATCATTCTCGGGAACTTAGATACAACGGATTCGATAGGAACCATTCGAACCTTCATAACAGATTCATGAAGGTTGGTTGTAACGCTTTCAAGATATTCTATCTGCTCATTGAATCCTGCACCGGAAACGCCTTCCGAAACAGAAGCCGAAACAAGTGAGTTCTTTGCAATGATAAGTTCTGAAACCAAGTTCATCAAGACATCGAGTTTCTCAATATCTACACGAACCGTTCTGTTAACAACAGGCTTGCCACCTGTCTTAGACTGCGATTTCTGAGGTGCCGAATTCTGAGGTGCTGCAGGTGCAACTGCTGTCTCGGCTGCTGCTTTGGCAGGTTCTTCTGTCGAAGCTGCTTCTGATGCTGCTCCATCGGATTCTGAGGTTGCCTTGACCTCGAGTTCTCCACCCACTACTTTATCAATTTCGGATACTGCCTTGGCAACCGAAATGATATCATCCAAAGGAGACTCTGAAATCACTATCAAGCTGAAATCAAAGTCAAACTTTTCATCCTCAATATCCTGTGCTGAAGGATTCGAAACAATTATCTCACCCTTTTCCTCAACAGCTTTATATACCAAAAATGCTCTTGCTGCTTTTAACAGACAGTTCTCATTTACATATACGGTTAATCCGAATACGTTCTTTCCGTCTGCCTTGGCTGCTGCAATTACAGTCTGTTCGGATTCACCGATAGCCACCTGATTATACTTGGCTTCATCTGAGTTCTCTGCAGCCTTGGGAGCTTCTTCTTTCTTCTCTTCTTTAGCTTCTTCCTTAGGTGCTTCTGCTTTCGGAGCCTCACCCTTATTCTTAAGGTATTCGTTCAGCATATCAATAATAGGCTGATTATCATTGGTTCCTTCATCACCCGATTCCTGGATATTGGCGGTATATTCTTCCAATGCATCCAAAGACTGGAACAAAGTATCAATCATGGGAGATGTAATTTTCATGGCACCGTTACGGATTTCCGTAAATACATTCTCCATGTCATGGGTCAAATTCTGCATACGCTTATAACCCATGGTTCCTGCCATACCCTTCAAAGAGTGTGCGGCACGGAAAATTTCATTGATTGTATCAGCATCCTCGGGATTTTGCTCCAAGTTGAGAATCTGAGTATTCAATGATTCCAAATGTTCTCTTGTTTCATCCAAAAAGATTTCTAAATACTGACTAACATCCATTTTAAAATACCCCCACGTTCTGAATAATTTCTATTGCTATCGACTGAAGATCCAATGCCTCATCCGCAAGTTTGGCTTTGATCACAGATTTCGGCATACCGAAAACCGTACACGATTCTTCGTTTTGAACCAATATTGTCGTTTTCTTTTGTTCAGATAATGACCTAATTCCTTCGGTTCCGTCGGCTCCCATTCCGGTCAAAACCACACACACTATCTCGTCATAACCTGAATTAATTAACGATTCGTACATGTAGTTTGCGCATGGTTTAACGCCTTCTCTGCTTGGTTCATCGGTATAGTGAATCATGTGCCTTATACCGGACCTGACCAAATTCATATGCATCCCGCCGTTTGCGATGTACACATGCCCATTCTCAATGTGCTCACCTTCCTGGGCCAGTGAAACCGAAATCGGACTCAACTGATCCAGTCTTTGCGCCAATGCCTGAGTGAACCCTGCCGGCATATGTTGTACTATGCATACCGGGGCGTTAAGATTTGACGGTAACAAAGGAATTAATTCTTGTAGCGCTTTAGGCCCTCCTGTTGAGGAAGCAAGTGCCACAATTTTCTTCCCGATACTCATTGCGATCTCATGCCTTTTCTATTAATTGGTTTAAAACCATACAATGAGTATATCACACACTAAACTTCACATGCGTGCAAAGTAACATTCGACCTAAAAATATTCAGAAAATTTACATACCTTTTTCACGTTTTCTGTGTTTTCGTTCCTCTTCAAAGATAAATCGAATAATTTCTTCACGATCATAGGTATCTATATCAATATACTGGGCTCGATGTTCAAAAACCCCGGGTCTGTTGTCAAGCTCTCGTACCGTAAGTACCTTACATATCAAAGTATACTCCTTGGAGTTACCGTCAATGATCAAATTGTACTTACAATATATTAAATTCTCGGGTTCATATTTAAAACTACTGATAAATCGTATTCCGCCGCCCGAAATATCCACCACTACAGATCTCTTAAGAGGAAGCCCGGGAACCAGATATAAGTCTGCTTTATTGTCCATCGCCTCTTTCTCTTCTTTTTCAAGAAGTCGTGCACTCATTTCCAACGCACAGCTTAGTCTGTAATAGTCTCTTCTTTGGAATTTTCGCAAGTTGGAAGTAAGCTCCATCAAAAGCACGTACTGCGTTCCGTCTTTATAGCGGTCTATTACGTTGGCAAAGCACTGATACAGTCCCTGCGGAGTATAAAAATATAAGTCGAATTCGGTATTTACCGGCAGAAGAATTATCTTGGACTTCTCCATAGGCATATAGATTTCAATCTGGTCATCGCTCAAAATATCACGAACCTGAGAAATATATACTTTCTTCTTTGATTCCTCGTCGGCAAGTTTAACCTTTTCCACTGCCTGAATCTCTATTTTATTACCGGGAACTATGTAATTCGATAACATAAAGCCTCCAATTATTAACTGTTTTTCTTTCCTGCCACGATATGGCTGAAGAACGCAGCCATTCCGCGCTTGGGAATAATATTCTCACACTCTTTATTCATCAGTGTATTGGCAATCTGCTCATACGCCAACGCTGATTTGGCACTCGGTGAAGCCAAAGATACAGGAGTTTGCTGCATTACCGCTCTTGATAACTGTGAATCCTCCGGCACCGCGCCCAAATAAGAAATCGGAAGCTTCAGATATCTTGCAACCACTGCATTAAGCTTATTAAATAACATCTGTCCTTCTTCTTTTCCACTCACTTTATTGGCAAGCATTTTAACCTGTGAATTCTCCTGAGAAAATCTTGGGTGTCTGTTCAATGCTTTGAGCAGCGAATAAGAATCCGTAATAGATGTAGGTTCCGGAGTTGTCACCAAAATAATTTCACCGCTTGCTACCAAGAATTCCAAAACAGCATCCGAAATACCCGCACCCGTATCTACTATTATTATATCTGCAATTGCATCAAGTTCGGCAAGGTTCTGTATTATGTAAACTAGGTAGTCTCTGCTAAGATTTGACAATCCCGCTATACCCGAACCTCCGGAAATAAATCCCACATCGGACGGTCCCCATGTGATTATCTCCTTTATATTTTTGTTCTGATATATTAAATCACACAAGTTATGTTTGGGAACTGCGCCAAACATAATCTCGATATTGGCCAATCCGAAATCGGCATCAAGAATTATTACTCTCTGCCCCATCTTTTTAAATTGAATCGCCAAATTAATTGCCGTATTTGATTTACCCACTCCACCTTTTCCACTGGTAACCGTAATTACCCTTGCCAACGGTCTAGGCGGTCTTTTAATGTTTTCGGCTTTTATTATGTTACGTAACTGTTCTGCCTGATCCATTCTCTACCTCTAAATCAATTGCGTCTTCCACCCAATAACTGCTTTACGGTTTTTTGAGGATTGAACTCCTCAATATCCTCCGGAACGTTTTGTCCGCAGGTTACATAGCTCAATGACGCTCCCGTATGCAACTTGATATTCAGTAAATTGCCCAACGTGGTAGTTTCATCAAGTTTGGTAAATATAAGTTTGTATTCCGTCATAGCCGAATAAGTATCGGCTATACTGATTAAATCACGCAACTTAGTCGTTGCCGAGAGAACCAAAAATACTTCTTTTTCAACCTGACCGTCTACCGAATGTATAAATCCGTTCATGACATCACGTTGTGCCTCATTTTGGTGTGAATGTCCTGCCGTATCGACAAGAATATAATCATAATCCTTAAAGTCTACCAAAGCTTTCTCAACTTCTTCTATTGCATAGATTATTCTAAAAGGTATCTCAAGAATATTGGCATAAGTATGAAGCTGTTCGGCAGCTGCTATTCTATACGTATCCGCTGTCAGCAAAGCAACCTTCTTCTTGGCTTCAACACTGAACTTCGATGCTATTTTAGCTATTGTAGTGGTTTTACCCACACCGGTCGGGCCTACAAAGAAAACAACTTTGGGTCCTCTTGCGGAAGGTGTGATTGTTTCCGGATTACCGAATTTCAAAATCATCTTCTGATATGTATTGGAAAGTGCCATCTCAAAAGGAGTGTTGGGATTAATATTTTTCTCCATCTCCTCTATTATCTGATTGGCATACTTCTCGTTAATTTCGTTATCAATCATCGTATTATACAAAAGCTTAATAAACTTGCTGACTTCCGATGAAAGTTCGGGTGCATTGACAACTTCCGAATCCTGTGAGTCACTGTCGGGCTTTTGAAGTTGAGCTTCAAGCATCGTATGAAGTGAATCAAGCTTTTCTTCTATAACACTGCTGTCACTTTTTCTGTTACTCAATCGCTCAAGAGCCGTAGGAGCAACGGTAATCTTTTCGTCCGCCTTGATATCAATCTTTGATTCACTCTTAACAGGAGCCTCTTCTACTGTCGCAGCTGTCGAAGCCGTTGAAGAGGCCAAATTCGAGTTCTTCTCCTCCTTAACCATCGAATCGGCCACACTTCTGATTCCGGCTATAGCTTCAACTATCTCTGAATTCTGGGTACGAACAACTTCGTCCTCAAGTGCAACGGTAACCTCAACCAGTTGAGGGCGCAGGAAACTAAACAAGCCTTTTTTCTTGACGTTACGCACATTCATTTCAACAACATTGGGACCCAGTTCCTGATATGCCGCACTCAATGCTTCTTCTTTGGTTTTACCTTGGAACTTCTTAATTATCATTTATTGTCACCATTCCTACAGACTGTAATTCTATATTACTCTCTATTTCATTATAAGACACAACTATCAAATCTTTAAAGTAATCTTCCGTCAATCGTTTAAAATACATACGAACAATCGGAGATGTAACCACAATAGGGTTCTTGCCCATATTTTCCAATTTGTCGACTTCGCTCTGAACCGAATTGATGATTGCCTTGCTTCTTTCAGGGTCGAGTGTCAAATAAGCTCCCGTCTCTGTCTGCTTAACGGAACTCATGATTTCCTGTTCAATCTTAGGATCAACCGTAACAACAGATGTCATTTCATTAGGTGCAAAGAATTTACCTGAAATTGCACGTTTCAATGACTGTCTTACATATTCCGTCAAAATATCGGTATCTCTCGTAGTTGTAGCATAATCTGCCAGCGTTTCGAATATCGTAAGCAAATCTCTTATTGATATTCCTTCTTTAAGCAGATTCTGCAAAACCTTCTGAACTTCGCCAAGTCCAAGCAGCTTAGGCACAAGTTCCTCGACAAGTGAAGGATTTGAATCCTTCAAATTGTTGATAAGGTTCTGAACATCCTGTCTTGTCAGCAATTCCGAAATGTGCTGTCTTATTATCTCTGTCAAATGTGTTGCAATAATTGACGGCGGATCAACAACCGTATATCCGACCGACTCCGCACGTTCACGCTGACTTTCGGTAATCCATATCGCCGGCAAATGGAAAGAAGGTTCGAATGTCGGAATACCCATAATTTCTTCTTCCACATATCCCGGATTCATTGCCATATAGTGGTCAAACAGTATTTCGCCTTCGGAAATCTGAATGCCCTTTATCTTTATAATATACTGATTCGGATTCAGCTGAATATTATCACGCAATCTTATAATAGGAACAACCGTACCAAGTTCAAGAGCCACCTGTCTTCGTATCATTACCACACGGTCAAGCAGGTCACCGCCTTGATTAACGTCGGCCAGCGGAATGATTCCGTATCCGAATTCCAATTCGATAGGGTCAACCTGCAAAAGCGAATTGACATTCTCCGGTTGCCGGATTTCCTCTGCGGCAGCCTCCTCTTTGGTAACTTCCTTCTCTATCTTAGCCGTTTCAATATGTGCGGATACACTTCTTCCCACAACAACAAACACCAAACCCAAGGCCAGGAATATTATGGTCGGCAGAGGGGTAACCACTCCGAGCAAACACAATATCGCGCCTACGATATACAATGCTTTGGGGAGTCCGAACAGCTGCTTAACAAGAACAGAACCAAAGTCTGCATCTTTCGAGCCCTTGGTAACCAAAATACCCGTTGATAAAGATATAAGCAGTGACGGAATCTGCGATACCAATCCATCACCTATGGTAAGTACCACGTATTTGTTCAGTGCGGCACTAAAATCCAGATTCTGTCTCAAAACACCCATTGCGATACCGCCTACGACATTAACCGCGGTTATTATCAATCCTGCTACGGCATCTCCTTTAACATACTTAACGGCACCATCCATAGAGCCGAAGAAAGAAGCTTCCTCCTGCATCTTATCTCTTCTTCTCTTGGCCTCGGCATCATCAATAGCACCTGTATTTAAATCCGCATCAATGGCCATCTGTTTACCGGGCATGGCGTCCAAGGTAAATCTTGCGGTTACTTCCGCTACTCTTTCCGAACCTTTGTTGATTACCATGAACTGGACAATCAAAAGTATAATAAAGACTATCGCACCTACAATCAGGTCTCCACCACCGACATAACTTCCGAAAGTCTGTACAACCTGTCCCGGATCACCTGTTGTCAAAATGAGTTTGGTGGATGAAATATTCAGTGCAATTCTAAAAATCGTTGTAAACAAAAGAATCGTAGGATAGAAAGAAAGGTCTAAAACCTCTACCGAGAACATAGAAACGAACAAAATAGTAAATGCCACGGCAATATTTACTGCCAAAAGTACGTCCAGCAAGCCTGATGGTAATGTAATTATCATCATGACGAAAGCAGCAACAACATAGAATGCTATTCCGACATCGGCTCTGCTAAGTTTCATCTGTTCTCCTCCTTTCCCGAATCTGCAATTTCTTAATAACTAATCCAAAATTTATAATTTACCCTGCAATTGATATACAAATGCAAGAACGTTGGCAACCGGTTCATACAATTCCGGAGGAATCAATTGCCCTACCTCAACGGTTGCATAAAGCATTCTGGCAAGCGGCTTGTCTTCCATGATGTAAACATCATTTTCTTTGGCAACAGCCTTTATTTTCTGTGCCAGATAATCGGCACCTTTAGCTACCACAATCGGCGCTCCCAAATCCGAATCCCTGTCGTATTTAATTGCTACGGCATAGTGAGTCGGGTTGGTAATAACTACATCGGCAGTCGGAAGTTCCTGCATCATTCTTCGCATGGATGCTTCTCTCATACGTTGCTTAATCTTACCCTTAACCTGCGGATCACCTTCCTGGTTCTTATACTCATCCTTGACTTCCTGTTTGGTCATCATCATATCCTGTTTGAATTTCCACTTTTGATAAGCGAAATCCGCAGCAGCAAGAATAATATAAACAGCGGCTATCCTTATTCCCAAATCAACGACCGTCTCCCCGATCAATCCGATAGCCTGCTTAATCGGCATATCATACAGCAGATACAATTGCCCCGAAACACCCATGATATAGGAATATACAACGTATCCTACCAGCAATAGTTTCAGCAGGGCTTTCAATAATTCCATCAACGAATTTGCCGAAAAAATTCTTTTAAAACCGTTAATCGGATTCAATTTACTGAATTTGGGTTTCAACGGTTTGGTAGTAGGTTTCCATTTAACCTGAACCACGTCACACACAAATGCGACCGCAAAAGCAACAATGAAAAACGGAAGCAGCATCAAAACAGTCCTGACCATTGCCGTATTAACAAATGTTAATATCGAAGCCTGCGGAATATTGCCGTCATATTCTTGAATCGTTCCCGGAATCTGAGCATATAAGTTTTCAAACAATCCCAAAAAATCCGTTCCCAAAGTACCTATGTATATCTTTACCAGAATAAACATAGCCATTATTCCGGCAGCATTGGCAATTTCTTTGCTCTTGGCTACCTGACCTTCTTTTCTGGCATCCTCGAGCTTTTTGGATGTGGGTTCCTCGGTTTTCTCACCGCCGGGACCGTCTTTGGCAAATAACTGCAGATTAAGTTCCAACATCATCAGCTGACAGCCTCCACCATCGTTACAACCATATGTTTCATCTCGGTAAATATCATGTCAGCCGCATCCGGCAACATTGTCATCGTCAAGAACAAAATTCCCAATCCGACCAATACTTTAATCTGTATTCCCACCGCAAACATATTAAGCTGGGGAGATACCTTGGCCAAAACGCCCAAAACCGCATTCAAAATAATCATGGTTGCAAATATCGGTAAACATATTCTGAAACCGATTACGACATAATCACCCATGAATTCAAGCATACCGCTCATCAATCGGTTAACATGAAATACCTGACCGTTTATCGGTATTAACGTGTATGTTTCCACCAGAGCACTTAACAAATACCTGTGCATTCCCGAAAGAAGCATCATAAGCATGATAGAATAGTTATACAAAGCACCTGTTATTGTAACCGAATCCTTTGTTGCCGGATCGAACAATGTCACCATACTAAGGCCCATTTCCATATCCGCTATATGTCCAGCGAAATTGACAACCATCATACAGATATTGGCCCCGAATCCGATAATCAGCCCTGAAATAACTTCTTTTAGGATTAGTATTGTATATTGCAAAAGTGACTCGTATATCGGTCCCTCATGGGGAATCAGTTTAAAAATCAAAGCACTGATAAAAATGCTTAACAAAATACGTATATGTCTCGGAGTGTTGCTCATGCTAAAAAAGGGAGCCACAAAAATAAAACTTGCTACCCTCATAAGCACCAAAAGAAACAACTCCAAATCTTGATATGTAAAAGAGTAATCAAACATATGCGCTATTTAATGTATATACTGAAATTGGACCACAAAGACTCCATAAATCCCGTCATGTTATTTAACATCCAGTGACCCAAAAGAATAATCGCCAAAAAGATTGCTATAACTTTGGGAACAAACGTAAGCGTCTGCTCCTGAATGGAGGTTACGGTTTGAAAAATACTGACAATCAATCCGACAATAAGAGAAACCAACAGAATTGGTGCCGAAGTCTTGATTACTATATATAATGCATCGCTCGATATAGCTGCCACATCATCTATATTCATGGCCTACCCCCGTCAATAAAATGTTTTAACCAAATTGCCGATAATCAGATTCCATCCGTCGGCAAGCACAAACAACAATATCTTAAACGGCATCGAAATTGTTGTCGGAGGCAGCATCATCATACCCATACTCATAAGTGCTGACGCAACTACCATATCTATCACAATAAACGGAATATATATTAAAAAGCCTATAATAAAGGCTGTTCGTAATTCACTTACAACAAAGGAAGGAATCAAAACCTCGGTAGGTATAGATTCCAAAGAACCATCCCATTCTTGTTTGCTGATTTCCAAAAACATTTTCACATCCTTGGTCTGAGTCTGTCCGTACATAAACTCTCGCATAGGTGTAACTGCTTCTTCGAAAAACTCTTCCTGCGTAATTGTTCCTTGGTCAAACGGCTGAATCGCATTCGTATATATCTGGCCCAAAGTAGGTCTCATGATGAAAAAGCTTAAAAACAAAGCTAACCCAATCAACACCTGGTTAGGAGGCGCTGTTTGGGTATTCAATGCAGCTCTTGTAAAGTGCAAAACAATAAGAATTCGGGTATAACTGGTTAACATAATTAGCAACGTAGGTGCTATTGCTATTAATGTCAGAGTAATCAAAATTCTTAATGTTCCATTGACCGAACCATTATCACCTTGGGTTGTAATGGTTATGCTGTTGGCTATATTCAATTCTCCCAAATCTTCCTGTGATTCAGCTGTTCCGGGATTCTCAATATTGGTTCTTGAATCGGTTTCACCTGTCAAATGAGAATCTACCGTTGTTGCAGCATAAACAGGAAAAGAAGGCAATATACATAATATGCCCACCGTTACCAGTAGGCATAATATATTCCGTATCTTCTTCATTAACTAAACCTAATCTTCTTTCTTCTTGTTTAGGTTTTTGACTTTATCCAAAACGGCCGCAAATGTAGCGTTTGGTTGTTCTTCTGTCTTAAATACAATGTCTTCTTCGGCAATTTCGGAAACAACATGAACCTCGTCCTTGCCTATGGCAATGACAAAATACTTGTTGCCCGCACGCACAATCTGAAGGAACTTATTGTTTGAAATGCGCTGTGTCTCAATTACTTCCAAATTGGCGCCACCACCCATTTGCCCCTTTTGAATCTTTCCGATCCATCTGGTGGTAAACCAGGTAATAACCAAAACAAAGACAAACAGTAAAAGAACTGTCAGAAACTGCATTACACTATTCGCCCTGGATGAAATTTGCGACAGGAGCATTATTAACCAACTACCTTCTTAACTGCTTCAAGAACACGATCGGCCTGGAAAGGCTTAACGATGAAGTCTTTGGCACCGGCTTGAATTGATTCAATAACCATAGCCTGCTGACCCATTGCCGAGCACATTATTATCAATGCATTAGGATCGGAACCCTTAATTTTCTTTAATGCGCCAATACCATCCAATTCAGGCATTGTAATATCCATAAGAACAAGATCCGGATGTAATTCTGCATACTTCTCAACAGCCTTTGCACCGTTCTCTGCTTCGCCGACAACGTTATAGCCGTTCTTAGACAGGATATCCTTAATCATCATTCGCATGAAAGCCGCATCATCAACAATTAAAATATTCTTCGCCATTTTTACTCTCCTTAATTTATAATTTCGGTTACACGAATACCAAAACTTTCTTCAATTACAACAACTTCGCCCTTAGCAACAAACTTGCCGTTAACAAGTACATCTATGGGTTCACCCGCTATTTTATCAAGTTCGATAATAGTTCCGGGTGCAAAGTCCAAAATTTCTGAAATCAGTTTCGTCGTTCTTCCCAACTCAACTGTGACTTCAAGTGGTACATCTTTAATGATACCTATATTTTCCGCTCCCGGAACCTGTGAATAGTCCGGGGTAAAGGATTGGAACTGAGCCGGTGTAATACTCATCTGAGGCATCTGCATCGGTGGATAACCCATTGGCGGATATCCCATCGGCATTCCCATCTGAGGCATTGGCTGCGGCTGCTCTGCTACAGGTGGCACATACGGTGCCGGTTGTGGTGCCGGAGCAGGTGCAGGTGCCGGAGCAGGTGCAGGTGCCGGTGCCGGAGCAGGTTCCGGTTCGGGCTCAGGTTCATCACCCTGACCTGAGAAGGTATTATACAAATCCTTTGCGAAATCTATCGGATACAATTGCATTATGGTTGAATCAACCAAGTCATCAATCTGCATCCTGAAGGAAATCTTTGCGAATGTTCCGGCTAAGAATGGTGCAATAGCCTCGGCATCCATGATTTCCGTCAAATCTACCAAAGAAGCTTCCGGTGGTGATATATCAATCATCTTACCAAGCATGGTTGATAATGAAGTTGCCGAAGAACCCATCATCTGATTCATCGCTTCCGATATGGCTGACAGATGTAATTCTCCAAGTTCACCGTCGGTATTGGTTCCGTCACCACCCATCATCAAATCGGTGATAACCTTAACATCATGTTCCTTAAGTACCATGATGTTGGATCCGTCCAGACCAACCGTATACTTAATCTGAATAAATACACACGGTCGCTGATAATCCTCGATAACCGTCTTCCAGTTAGCTAAAGTAACTGTCGGCGTTGTGATATTAACTTTTCGATTAACAAGAGAATAAAGCGTTGTTGCCGAAGATCCCATACTGATATTGGCAATTTCTCCGACCGCATCTCTTTCTTCCGGGCTCAAGAGTGATTCATCAACCTCTCCCGGGTCTGAAGATCCTACAATTATCGGTGGTGTATCCGATGAGCCGCCATCCTGTGGTGCTGGGTCAGCAGGTGCATCCCCACCTGAAACATCCATTCCGGAAAGTAGAGCATTTATTTCGTCTTGTGATAACATTCCTCCGTCCATGCCTTACTCCCCCTCTCTTCTTACTGACGTTACACGTACAGCATATTTATCTTTGCTGGAACCGGGTAAGGCTGTAAACTTACGAATATTTCCAACATAGATGTCCATTTCCGAATCAACGGATGAACCGAGTCTTACTACGTCTCCTACCTGCAATCCTAAGAATTCATTGACGGAAATTGAACTCTTACCCAAAACTGCACGAACCGGGACCTCGACTCTTTGTATTAAGCTTTCAATATGATCCTGGTAATCCATAGAATCATCTTTTTGCATCGTTGAAAACCAATACTTGGTATTAAGTTTATCCATAACTTCCTCAAGTGTAAAGTAAGGAAGACAGATATTCATAAAGCCTTCGGTATCACCGATTTTGATATTCATTGTCACAATGGCTATCATATCGGTAGGTGCAATTACCTGGGCGAACTGTGCATTGGTTTCTATTCGCTCCATAATAGGATTGATTTCCATTACGTTCTTCCATGGCTCTTTCATAAGCTGCATGCATATAATCATCAATTTCTCTATTATGGTCATTTCTATCTCTGAAAAATCTCTGTTCTTTTCCAAGGGGAGACCCGGACCGCCAAGCATTCTGTCTATCATAGCGAATCCCAAATTCGGAGATAACTCTATAATAACATTTCCGTTCAAAGGTTTAAAGTCTATAATTCCCAATATTACAGGATTTGAAAGAGCGTTCGAAAATTCCGAGAAGGTAACCGTTTCCGAAGATGCTACCGTAGTCTGTACGGATTTTCGAAGATATAACGGCAGGTTGGTAGAAATCAATCTGCCATAATGTTCATATATAATTTCAAGAGTACGCAGATGCTCTTTTGAGAATTTCGCAGGTCGCTTAAAGTCATAGTCTTTGACCGGCTTTTCATTAATCTCATGCATCTGATCCACATCCAACTCACCGGTCGTTAACGCTGCCAGCAGGTTGTCTATTTCACTTTGGGACAGTACCTCGCCCACGAATTCTCACCTCCTTAGGGCCAAAGAATCGTATCTTACTGATACAAGGCACTACTAAAGGTTACATCAAATATGAAGTCTGAATTATATAAAGACTGAATCTTTAGCAAAATTTCATTACAAATCGATGCGGAATTGGCCTTGGCTTCTTCCATAGTATATTGGCTGATAACCGAATTGATCTGTCCTCTTAAAAGATCTTCCTTATCAGCAATACCTGCACCGTAAGTAGCATAATCTTCACTCAATGTATTCATCGAAAGAGCCACGGAAACCATAGCATAGTGATCCTTTCCGTCTGCCCCTCCCTTAAGAGGTATGGTCATATCCGCAATAGTATATGTAGCTACATCCGCAATGGATAACTGCTGTGTTTCCTCTGCTTCGGATGCAACAGTTCCGTCGGTAAGTTCAAGATTAATTGCCGATGCAATATCCGTTACCAATTTGGCTGTCTTCTTATTGGTACTAAGAACGCTGAACATCATAATTCCCGTTAATACCAGATTAACAATCAATAACGCCAAAATACCGATAGAAATTAAACTCTTTTTCATTTTATCTCCCTGGTCTTAGTAATTACTAAGCGTATTATATATCCTGATTTCAACGCGACGGTTCATGGATCTTCCTTCTGCTGTTGAATTATCAGCTATTGGTTTATACTCGCCTCTTCCTGAATGTTTAACCATTCCCACATCAATAAGAGAATTGTCTTTCAAATAGTTAAATACCGAAAGAGCACGTCCCGAGCTTAGCTCGTCATTGTTGGAATACTTGCCGCCGCTGTGCATCGGAACATTATCCGTATGTCCTTCTATTTCAATGGTTGACTCAGCGTATCTTTCGAGAATCTTGCCTACATTGTCAAGAACCGGCAAGGATTCCTTCTTAAGTTCCACCGAACCCGAATCAAACAAAAGTGCACCGTTCAAAGTTAATTGAACATATTGAGAAGTAAACTCTATATCGACTTCCTTATCAAGTTTCTCTTCTTCAAGAGCTTCTTCTATCTTCTCGGCAAGTTCCTCGGATTCCGCCATCTTGGCCTCGTCCAAAGATTCCATTGCTTCTTTGAGCTTCTCTTCTGCAGGATTGGCTGCATCATTCTGATTATCCTGCTCGCCTTCTCCGACTTCCTGACCTTCTTCGCCTCGGCCCGTTGAATTGATATAATCATCCAATTCATTCAACTGGCTCACTCCGTTACTTATAAGCACACCATCACCGATGGCATTGGCGCCGCCGGAAAAGATACTGAAAGTCTGGTTAAACGAAGCCGCTAACATTTCGAATTTCTGTTGGTCTACACTTGACATTGAAAACAACAACACGAAGAAGCACAAAAGAAGGTTCATCAAATCCGAGAAAGTCGCCATCCACGCGGGCGACCCTTTCGGAGGATCCTCTTCCCTCTTCTTAGCCATCGGCTTCACCTCCCTCATCGGATGAAACCGTTCTCTCTGCAGGTGCCAGGAACGACTTAAGCTTCTCCTCAATTACACGCGGGTTTTCACCTGCCTGAATCGAAAGAAGACCTTCTATCATAATATTCTTAACCATCATTTCGTTACCGTTATTGCTCTTAAGCTTGGCCGAAACAGGAGCACATATCCAGTTGGCAAGCATTGAACCGTACAACGTAGTAATCAGGGCAACCGCCATGTTGGGACCTACGGCATTGATATCACTAAGGTCATTAAGCATGTTGATAAGTCCGATAAGGGTACCGATCATACCCCAGGCAGGACCCATACCTCCAAGGTCATCCCAGAACTGTATATTTTCTTTATGTCTGTCTTCGCAGGCCATCATTTCCGTTTCAAGAATACCTCTTACCAAATCCGGATCGGTACCGTCTACGATAAGCAATATTCCCTTCTTCATGAAAGCATCATCAAGTTCATTGGCAGCTTCTTCCAAAGAAAGAAGTCCGTCCTTACGAGCTACATTCGACAAATCGATAATCTTGGCAATAATACCCTTAATGTCAAATGAAGGTGCCTTGAATATCAAAAGCATCGATTTAAGACCGTTTATAAATCCTGCCATCGGTTTCATACACAAAACCGCAGCAAACGCACCACCGAATGTAATAATCGCTGATGGCGGATCAAGATAGTTTGTAACACCGGCAATGGAACCTGTGGAACTTATAATTCCGTACAGCACCATTCCAAAGCACATGACAAAGCCGATAAGTGACGCTAAATCCACTTTTAAAACCTCCATCCGGCCTAATGGCCAAAGATGTCCTTTCTATACGATTTTACAAGATTTTGTACATCTTGTCTACCTTCTTTTACTATTATCTTGCGTCCTGTGGTAAACGCAACCACAGTATCTGGTGTCTCTTCCACCAATTCTATCAAATCAGGATTAACTAATACTTTTTGTCCATTCATTTTAGTCAATTCAATCATTTTTTCTTTCTTTCCAACAAATCAACTGTTTTGTTTAAATACTTAGAAAACTTTTCACATCTTTAATAGCACTTAAGGGAAACAGCCTTTGCTGTTCCCCTTTAATGCCGAATATTAATTTTTAACAAACTATATCTTTATCCGATTAATACTATCTCTTAAGGTTGGTCAATTCTTCAAGCAATGTATCGGATACGGTAATAATACGGGAGTTAGCCTGGAAACCACGCTGGGTTGTAATCATTTCGGTAAATTCTGCCGAAAGGTCAACGTTTGACATTTCCAAAACACCGGTATTCATGTAACCGCCGCCTGCCGTAATATCAACGCCGATACCGTCGAAATCACCTGAGTTCTGTGTTGATGAGTAAAGGTTATCGCCTTCCTTGGCAAGACCTGATGCATTAGCGAATGAAGCTGTTGCAATCTGTCCTAAAAGTCTTGACTGACCATTGTCGTATGTTGCGTAAATCTTACCATCCTTTTGAATGGAAATACCCGACATTTCACCAAGCATACGTCCTGAGCCACCGCCCGTTGATGAACCACGGGTTGCAACAGTTGTTGAAGTTCCGTTATTGTTAAGGTTCGACATTGCCGTACAATCAACCGTAATTGTTGCAGGGAAGCTCGGAATTGCAGTTCCGGTAACCGTACCTAAATCAAGTGAAAGCTTACCGTCGGTAATTGCTGTGCCACCGCTGGGAGTAATTGATGTAAGTTTACCGTCAACCGTGCTGAATTCAAATTCCCAGCTGCTGGTAGTCGGCATGGCATCATCAGCTATCTTAACACCTTTAGGGTCATCAATCTCGGTAAGTGTAAGGTTAAAGTGACCTGCATCGAGTGTTGTTCTGTTAGGAGGTGTTGCCGTATCCTCAGTATAATTAGTAATCTTGAATTTAGCCGTATATTTAAAACCTAAGTTATCATAAAAGTCCAATGTAACAAGTTTACCATCGTTAGCCACATTCGAATCGAACGAATCAACGATACCTGACATCTGAGCCTGTGATGTTGCCTCAGGAGGATATGTCATATATTTGTCAGCCATAATCTGAAGCGGCTTAACGATATCCTGTTTGATGGCAAGTGTCTTATCTTCTGTTTCTTCTGCAAGCCATCCCATTACGTTATAACCTGTAGAAGTCATACACAAGTTACCTGCTCCGTCAACGTAGAAAGAACCATCTCTTGTGAAGAAGTTTTCGGTACCGTTTGATACTACGAAGAAGTTAGAACCCGTAATCATAATATCAAAAGGATCATTGGTCGTCTGCGAAGCACCCTGACCTGTAATAGCTGTCTTAATGGCAGAAGTCTTGGCACCAAGACCGATCTGACGGGCATTGACACCACCGACACCGGTTTCTGCATTGGCACCGGAAGCTGCCTGTGTTGTCTGATACATCAAATCAGAAAATGTCATTGACTGTGACTTATATGCTGTTGTATTAACGTTGGCGATATTATTACCTATAACGTCCATTCTTGTCTGGTGTGTCTTAAGACCTGCTACACCAGAGTAAAGTGATCTCATCATAATTAGTGACCTCCTTAGTTTATTTGCCGTATCCGTTCTTATCCGTCATTCAAAGAACTAAGCCTCCATAAGGTCCGGCTACATTATTACGGCACCGTCTATGTTTGTAAAAATATTATCCTGTGTTTCTTCACTGTTCATTGCCGTCACCACCGTGTTACTCGGAATATTGACTATGAATGCCAATGAATCAACCATTATCAAAGATTCCTTTATACCCTTAGACTGAGCTTTCAGTGTACCTTCCTGCAGTCTTCCCAACTGGTTATCCGTAAGTTCGATATTTCTTGATGATAATCTGTTGGCTGCATGCTTCGAGAATTTAACCTCCCCCGGCATATCCGACTTCTGAGTAAGTATATCTTTAAAAGATAAGCCTTCAGAAGTCTTTGCGGGGCTATTGGTCTTGTTATTGTTAAGGTACCGGTCCTGAAGCTGTTCTATGGATATAAATCTTCCTGAATTAATATCCATAATGACCTCCCTGTCTTATGCTTCCTGTACGGGTTCTGCCTGTTCTTCGCCACCCGTTGTCTCTTCCGTGCCATTTTCTTCGGCAGGAGTAACCTCCTTTTCAGTTTCCTCGGCCGCTGCTTCGGCTTCGGATTGAGCTTTCTTCTCTGCCTGAAGTACAAGTTCTTCCATTCTGTCCGAATATTGTTTTAAAAGATCTACGTAGCTTGAATCAACGAATGACTGCTGATATGTTGTCATATTATTGAATCCATCTACCAAAGTGGTAACCGCTTCAAGATCTCCCAACGTTAATTCATAAAGTTTAGGAAGCTTGTTTATCGCATCCGCGAGCGAGTTTGCCAGGTTATATGCTGTATTGTATGTTTCGTCAATAACGGCCGTTACCTGATCTGCGGGATACATGTCGCCGTCTACACAAACATATGCTTTACCGGCTTCATATTTAACGTAATCCACAGTTCCCTCAACTGTCTTTTCCTCGCCTTTTTCAGTGGTGGTGGAAATTTCAACCGTCTTACCCACCATAGTTGAAGCTCTCGATAATTCCATGGTTCCTGCCATATTCTGAAGCTGTTCAACTTGTGAGAATGTAGCGTATTGGGAAATATATTCGGTATTTGATGTAGGTTCAAGCGGATCTTGGTACTTCATCTGAGCCACAAGAAGCTGCATGAATGCATCTTTATCGTATCCGTTATTTGATTTAACATTTTGGGATTCCTTAGTAGAAGTTTGAGACACTGTCTCTACCAACTCTCCGCCCTTTACAATTGCATTTACTGCCATATTAGCTCCTTTCTTAGCAGGTCTGCCTGCTAATTAAGCAGTGAAATCAACTGTATTTCCGTTAGCTTCCATCATTTCGGCTGCTAACTTTTCTTCCTCGGTAGCTTCGTCTGCAAACAGCGCGTCAAGTTCATTAAGATTAATTCTTCTTGTTCTTCTTTCACTGCTGTTTCTTGACTGTGCTTCCGAATCATGTCCCTTTCCCTGCCACAGGTTCGAATCAAAACTCTGAAGTTCTACCGAAACCTCTATCTGGGTAACTCTGGTTCCCGATGCTTTAAAGGTTTCTCTTAAATCATTCAGTTGGGATTCTACCGCTGCTTTCACAAGTTCGTTCTGAACTTTAAATTCGGCTGTGACTTCTCCTGCTTTATTGGCGGTAAGATTCACCTTAACGCTTCCTAAGCTTGACGGGTGAAGCTGCATTTCGATTTCTTCGGTCTCGGGTTTTAAATCGATTTTCATTCGATCCATAATCTGATTCATTATGTCCTGAGTTTGTTCCGAAACAAATCTCATCGGTGCTTCGGGGGAAGTTGTTTCACTTACTTCATTTACTAAGTTGTTTAAAACCGGATTCTTGATTCCCATCTCCGGTCTCGAATCAAGTTGAGATTCATGATGATTGTCATCTTTCGATTTGTTCTCACCTAAATCCGAATCCTGATTCTTGGTTTCATAACCATCAGCCTTAGTATTATTGTCTACGGTAACTGTTTTGATTTCATTTCCGTTCTTATCTATCTCAACGGTTCTGTCTTCAACCTGCACCGTAAATCTTGGAGCCTCTTTAATCGTATCGGTATCTGAGTCAGCCTCGACACTCATTTCCGTTTCGAAATTACCTGTTTGAACCTCGGCAAGTTCAATCAGTTCTTTGGCATTCGAAACTTCGATGTCCATATCTTGAGCCAAATCCGCTGTAGTGGCGTCCACTATAGCTGTCAGATTCGTAATTGCATCAAAGAGATTTTCATTGGTAACTAAGGCAATCGGTTCGGTTTCATCGCTAAGTTCCAAAACCAATTGATTAAGGTTTGACGGTTCTAAGAGAGATATTACCGAAAGTCCAAGGATTTCCATGGCTTCCTCAACATCCTCAACCGATACTTCCATTTCATCCGCTACGGCTTCCATTATCTTTTCGCCTGCTTCCTCAATTTGGGAAAGCTCTTCGTCACTGAGTTTGACCTCTTCTTCAACCGCTTGGTCGGTTTCCTTCGGTTTTTGAATCGAGTTCGTCTCGGGACGTTCGGCGAATTTTTCTTTAGCCGTCTCGTCGGTTTTGGGCATCTTAGCATTGACCTTATCATTGCTCGTTTGAGTTTGACCTTCGCTTGCTTTCATCATTGCGTTTCCAAAATCCGGTGTTGTCTGAAAACCTTTGGTTTTTCCTGCCGACTGACCGGTGGAATTAACGTAGTTCATCAAGCCGCCCAGGTCTTTGACTGATGTACTGGTCATTGCTTTCCTCCTTATATTCATATTTCAAGGTACATAGTTTATATCGGATGAATAATCGAAAACTTAAGAGTCGGGATCCATAATTTTAGTGATTTTGGCCGCGATTTCTTCATCCATGGCTCCAAGAATTGATCCTCTGTCCGCAGGCTCCATTACGGAGAGAATTCTGGCAACCAAATCAAGGTTATCCGTCATTTTTTCGAATATGGCCGCTGCCTGTTTAGGCTTCATAGCCGAATATGCCTGAGCATAATCCTTGATTTCCTGAGTTTCCTCGTTTTGTATAACTACCTGTTTATAAAGATATTCTGCTGTCGCAGGATCCATGTTCTCGTAATACTTTTGGTACTCTTCAATTCCCGGTCCCTTGTCGGCATATACAACTTCTTCGTAAAATTCGGTCTTAATTCTTTGGAATTCAACCTGAGCATCTTCAAACGTTTTAAGTCGCTCTATTTCGGCTTTCATTGCCGAAATGTCATCCGTATTGGTAGAATCATTGGCCTTGGCTCTTTCAAGTTCAAGTTCAAGCTCTTTGATATAATCTACCGCTTCCTTAAGATTGGTATATCCGCCGTAGCTTTCATCCTCACCATCCGTCACTATGGTATCTGCGCCCTCCGGCAAGATGAGATTCAAAACCGGAACATCCTTCAGAATCGGAGTAAGCACGTTACTTCCGAATCCTCCAAGGTCAAGCTTGATAACCAAACAAAGTATGGCTATCCAAATCAATACAATAACAAATGTTACCATAAAGACCGAGCCGCCGCCTTGTTCCTCTTCTTCATAAAGGTCAGCTTCCTGTGAGGCTATTTCTTTTGCTCTTTTCTTAGCTTCCTTCTTCTGCTCTTTTTGCTCTTTTTGAAGTTGTTTCTTTTCTTCCTTCAGGCGGGCATGTTCTGCTTTAGCCTGTTCGGGAGTCATTCCCTCTTCTGCCATTTATCGTTCTATCCTCTGTCCGTATGTATAGCTGGTCAGTTCATCCACTTCTTTGGCTTCCTGACGATTCAGTTCCTTCTTGAATTCTTCAAAAGCCTTTTCTTTTAACTTATTTTGTATCTTTGTCTCCTGCATGGCCTTGGTCAGGTTATCCCTGGCCTTATCCAAAACCTTTTGAGCCTTGGCAACCTGCTCTTCTTGCGCCTGTATGTATTCATCCATTCTCTCAAGCGCGTATTTGTTCTCGTTTATTTTTTGAAAATCCAAGGTGGAATTGAGCAGCTTCTTTCGCTCATCTTCATACCCTTCCTTGCGCCTTTTTAAAGCATCCAACTTATCAGTTTCTTCGTTAAGCTTCATCTGGGCTGCGGCGAATTCGTTCTTGGCCTGGGTTTCAAGCTTTTCTTTAATGTTCAGAACGCTCTGCATTCGATACTTAAATTTGGCCATTATTCAAACAATCCTTCCAGCAGTCCGAGGGTATCTTCAAGCGAGTACTTGTCTTCCGTGCTCTGCATCAAAAAATCGTTAACCGCATTAATCTTCTGAATTGCATAATCGATATTCGGATTTGACCCCGATTTGTATGCACCTATATTAATTAAGTCTTCGGCTTCCGCATATGTAGCCAGCACATTTTTCAATCTGCCTGCGGCCGCCTTATGGTCCTTTTCGCAAATTTGTGACATGCAACGACTTATGCTTTGCAGAACATCTATCGCAGGATAATGATTCTTATGGGCAAGCCGTCTGTCCAGCATAATATGTCCGTCCAAAATCGAACGTGCCGTATCTGTTATCGGCTCATTGAAATCATCGCCATCCACAAGTACCGTATACAGTCCCGTAATCGAACCTCGGTCGGAACACCCTGCACGTTCCAGCAATTTAGGTAATTCCGAATAAACCGAAGGCGGGTATCCTCTCGATACCGGAGGTTCTCCCGATGCCAGTCCAATCTCTCTTTGTGCCATGCAGAATCGAGTCATGGAATCCATCATCAAAAGAACATCTTTACCTTGATCTCTGAAATACTCAGCTATGGCAGTTGCTGTTTGAGCCGCTCTTTTTCTTTCAAGAGCAGGTTTGTCCGAAGTCGCCACAACAACAACCGACCTCTTCATTCCTTCGGGGCCCAAATCTCTTTCTATAAACTCGCGCACCTCACGGCCACGTTCTCCGATAAGTGCTATAACGTTAATATCCGCTTTGGTATTTCTTGCAAACATTCCCATCAGCGTGGACTTTCCGACTCCGGATCCGGCAAAGATACCGATTCTTTGTCCCTTTCCTATGGTTATAAGTCCGTCAACCGCCTTAACGCCAAGCGGAAGAACATCTGCAATAATCTTTCGCGTCATAGGGTCAGGTGCTCCGGCTTCGATAGGATAGTCAACGCCATTGTATATTTCACCGCAATTAGGGCGTCCCAAACCATCCAGGGTCATCCCGAGCAAATCTTCGGACACTTTGACATTCAATGTATGTCCACTGTTTTCAACACTGCTTCCGGGACCTATGCCCTCAACGCTGTCATAAGGCATAAGAAGATTCATTCCCTCTTTAAAACCGACGATTTCAGCCATCGACGGCTTGCACTCATCCGCTGATGAAGAAGGATAAATATAGCAGACATCGCCAAGCTTAGCCTGCGGTCCTGCCGATTCAATGGTAAGTCCTACAGCATTAACCACTTTTCCTCTTACTTTAAACAGCTTTTCGCCGTATATACTGTTGTACTTACTAAAATCTATATTCATATCAGTCTTTTCGATAAGCCAAAATCATAAGCTTGCGCTTAAGTTCCCTAAGCTCCGTAGCAAGTGAGCAATCATATACTCCGTTCACCGTTTCGATTATTCCTCCGCCCTGCGCCAAAGAAGCATCCTGAATGAACTCTATATTGTCTTCCAATATTCCGGTTTCCGACAATATGTCTTCTTTTTGCTCCAAAATATCGGAATAATCATCCTTGGAAACATGAACGATAATATTTTTGTTGGCATCGGAGCCGTTAATAGCTTCGGTGACCAAGTGAAAAACAATATTACGGTAAGCATCAAGATCCACTTTAAATATATGCTCGTATATATCGGTCAGAGTATCCACGAAGTTAGGTTCAAGTTCCTCTACCATGGAAGCATACTCTTCTTCAAGGGCAGTCTTTTCTTGGGCAAGATCTGCCTTAATTGAATCAACCTCTGCCATTCCGACTTCATAGCCTTCATTGTAGCCTTGTGCTTTGCCATCTTCAAAAGCCTGACTTTTAATATTCTGTGCCTCGTTTTCGGCTTCTTCCAAAATCTGAGCCGCTTCCGCTTTGATTGACTCAAGCTCATCTCTGGCTGCCTGAAGCTGATTCATTGCCTCTTCCAGTTCATTGTTGGTATTAGATTTAATAACAGCCGTTTGGGCATCCTCGTCCACAAGAGCATCAATATTTTCAAAGGGTAACCCTTCTGTGAAATCATCCTCTGTATCAAGAGGCTCCTGTTCGGCTACAAGCCTGGCACGTCGCTCCTCTTCTTCCTTAACCTTGAGTTCTACAAGATTATTGGAATCAACCATTCTGGCATCGTCCCCAACCGACACCCAGTAACCCTTCAATATATTAGACAATTATCTCGTCACCTCCGCCTCTTGAAATAACAATTTCTCCGGCATCCTCAAGCTTACGGATAACTGCAACTATCTTCTGCTGAGCTTCTTCAACATCCTTCATTCTGACAGGTCCCATGAATTCCATGTCTTCCTTAATCATCGTTGCCAAACGCTTTGACAGGTTGTTAAAGATTGTCGTCTGTACCTGCTCATTGGAACCCTTAAGGGCAATTGCAAGGTCATTGTTTTCAATATCACGAAGCACTCTTTGAATTGCTCTGTCATCAAGCAACAGAATATCTTCGAATACGAACATCTTCTTACGGATTTCATCTGCAAGCTCGGGCTCTTCGATTTCCAATGTTTCCATGATATGCTTTTCGGTTCCTCGGTCTACCGTATTCAAAATTTCAACAACGGCATCGACACCACCGATAATCGTGTAATCCTGATTAACGAGTGAAGCAAGTTTAGATTCAAGCACCTTTTCAACTTCCTTAATAACATCCGGCGACGTTCTGTCCATAACCGCAATTCTCTTGGCAACATCTGCCTGTCTGTCAGGAGGCAGAGCCGATACAATCTGTGCTGCCTGAGAAGCCGGCAGATATGACAATATAAGGGCAATCGTCTGAGGATGTTCGTCCTGAATAAAGTTAAACAGCTGTGAAGCATCTGTTTTTCTGACAAATTCGAACGGCTTAACCTGCAAGGATGCCGTAAGTTTACTGATAACATCCATTGCCTTGTCGTTACCGAAGGATTTTTCAAGCAGGTCTCTGGCGTAGTTGATACCGCCTTCCGCAATGTACTGCTGTGCAAGACATATCTGATAGAATTCCTCGATTACCGTTTCCTTTATCTGAGGTGTGATTGACCTTGTGTTGGCTATCTCCAAAGTCAGTTCTTCAATTTCTTCTTCCTTAAGATGTTTGAATATTGTGGCTGATCGCTCAGGTCCCAGTGCAATCAGCAGTACTGCTGCCTTTTGCAAGCCACTCAAAGCTTCTTCCATACCAGACTTGGCCATTATTTACCCCCACTCCTCTGTCAGCCAGTTACGTAACAGATTGGCTGCTGCTTCCGGATTTTCATCAACAAATTTTTCTACCATGCGGCGAGTCTCGGAAATCTGTTCGGTAGAAATATTCTCAAGATCCGATTCAGGCTGCGACTGAAGCAGTGTTTCCACCGTAAGTTCTTCGGGCTCTTCCGGTTCCTTCTCGGTCTTCATGCTTCTTAATACTACGAACAAAAGCAATCCCAAAATCACGACTATAAGCACAATAGTCATAACATCCGTTGCTGTAATTCCGAGACCTTCCTTGTCTATGAACATATTCTCGGAATATGCAACTATCGAAATGTTGGCTGCGCTAAATCCCGTAGCTTTGGCAACCATGTCATATATACTGTCATCTACTTCCTGCACCGTACGTGCCTGATTGGCAAGTTTATACTCTTCCCAGGTGATGCCGTCCAAAAGGCCCTGCGCTTCCGTATCTTCTTCTCTGACAACAACCACCTTGGTCAGAGCCAGTGATATTGATGAGTTAGCGTAATTAATTCCTCCTGCAGGAGTCGACTTATCCGTTATTCTTTCAGAAGGCAGATAGTTCTTCTCAACTTCCTCCACCGTTGACGATGACTGTTGATTATCCTGCCATACGTATTCCGTATCACCGTTGGAATCGGTTCCCGGAACATCCTCATTACCGTTGGTGGATTCAGAGTTATAAGTACGCTCGGAAGAAAGATATCCTTGAGACTGTCCGTCATCAACATAATATTGGTGGTCGGTTTCCGAATATGTGCTGAAGTCCACATCCAAATTAACTGCCACTTCCGCCTTACTGTATTCGCCCGTTCCCAAAACAACCTGACGAACTTCCGACTTAACCACATTTTCAAATTGCGACTTAACCGAAAGCTGTGTACTTGCCGTTCCCGAAACACTGTACGTGTCCGCACCCGAGAACAACGTATTACCCTCGGTATCCATAATTACTATGTTTTCATCCGACTTATTGCCTATGGCAACCGCTACGGCATGCGCAAGTCCCGCTGCCTGATCGGGAACCAGTTCATTACCGTCCAAGTCTACCAAAACCCATGCCGAAGAATCCTCTTCTTTAGCAATCAAAGTACCGTCGTTTTCAGGTATATACAAGTCCACTACCGCGCTCTTAACGAAATTGAATTTACCGATAATATCCTGTGCAAGTCTGTTTTCAAGGTAAACCTCGTACTTCTTTTGCTTATCCGATTCTGTTGTGGCAAATCCGCCATCGGTAACGTTACTGATGGTATATGCACTTGACTGTATATCGTTGGCTCCCAAAAGAAGATTAGCTTCAGATTGCTGATCTTTATTGATTTTGATCTGATAGCCGTCATCGGAAACCTGGAAATCAAGTCCCTCTCCTTCCAAAAGCTCAGATACCTCCGAAGCCTCCTTGGTCGTATCGCAGTTAAGAAGAACAATGTATTGCGGCTGGCTTAAAACCGTGATTACTATTGCAAGCGCAAGAATCACACCCGCCGCGGCTGCGATTATGTATGTTTTTTGTTTAGTTGTGAATTTGTTCCACCAATCAAGAACCTTCTGAAGAAGTTCTTTGAGTTTCTCAGGCATTTTCCTAACCCCTTACCGCAGAATAAAAATATAAGCGCACTTATATCTGCATCTGCATTATTTCTCTATAAGCTTCCAAAACCTTATCACGTACGGCAACCGTATACTGCAAAGAAGTCTGCGCCTTTTGGAGAGCAATCGTCAATTCATGAGTATTGTCTGTCTCACCCAGTGCCCACTTCAATTCTTCGTTCTCGGCATCCGACAAATACGAATTGGTAAGGCTCAAATTTTCAACAGCCTTATCAAATAAACTGGCAAACTCACCCGTAGATTCAATGTTGGCAATGGATGAATTATCTGCCGCATTCTGTATTGCTTTGGAAGAAATATTATAAAATGTTGAAATATCCATCTAATTCTCCTTAGCTGTTAGTCATGTTAAGTCCCGTTGTTGCAATTGACTTTGATGTATTAAATGCTGTTGCGTTAGCCTCATAGGTACGTGAAGCATCTATAAGGTTGGTCATCTCGGTTACAATATTGACATTCGGATACGTAACATAACCGTTCTCGTCAGCATCCGGATGTGACGGGTCATAAACCATATTCATCTGAGTCCATGTATCTTCCGTTACTTTTGATACCTTAACTCCCTGTCCCGTGTACTGTTCTGTAGCTCTTCCCAAATACGAATGAAAGCTTGCGGGAGTGGCATTCTTCTCCTGAAAAGTTACAACCTTACGTCTGTACGGAGTTCCGTCAGCCGTACGTGTTGTATTAACATTGGCAACATTCTCGGCAATAACATCCATTCGATATCTTTCGGCTGTCATGCCCGATGCATTGATATTAAACGAATTAAATATACTCATATGCTATCCCCCTTACTTCATTACCATCTGGAGATTTGAAAACTCCTGATTCACGCTCTGTATCAAACCCTGATATTTAATCTGATTGGACGCAAGTTCAACACCTTCCGTATCGATATCCACATTGTTTCCGTCAAGTCGATAAGAAAAGTTCGACGCATCCGTATAAACTCTTGGTTTAAGCTCGGTAGACGTCAGGTGTGATACTTTGGCATCAACCGATTTATACCTGAAGTTTCCGAGTGCTCTGCTTAGTTGCTGTTCAAAATCAATATCCTGGCGCTTATACCCGGGAGTATTGACGTTGGCCATATTGTTGGCCAATACATCATTTCTTTGCCATGCTGCATCAGCAGTTTTGCCCAGCACGTTTATATAATCATAGACATTAGTATTAAACATTTTTCCTCCATGTGGACATAATCCACCCACCCTACTTAATTATATAGAAATTATTGAAAAAAACAAGGAATTTTTTGGTCAAAACCACAGTATATTGTGGTAGGTTGCGTTGACATAATACCATATCTTGTCATTTCAAAGTCCCTGAAACGCCGATTTTTCAAGGGTTTGGTAAATATAGCTAGTATGATATCGGTTACATAACCACTATATCTAGTGCAGTAAAAACCAAGAAATATAAAAAGGGACTTATGATCGGTATGTCATAAATCCCTTTAAACCTGTTATTCCTTTAGCACTATTGAATTCTCTACTAGCTTCTTTCGACCTTAAGCTTGTTAATTTCGTCGAATACCATGTCATTGAGTACCTTGATATAGGTTCCTTTCATTCCGGAAGACCTGCTTTCAATGACACCTGCCGACTCAAACTTACGTAAGGCATTAACAATAACCGATCTTGTTATACCTACTCTATCGGCTATTTTCGACGCAACCAATATACCTTCGGTACCATTTAATTCCTCAAATATATGAATTACCGCTTCCATCTCCGAATAAGAAAGCGTATTGATTGCGGATTGAATAACCGCAAGCTTTCTTGTTTCTTCCGCAGATTCTTCATTGACGGCTCTTAGCATTTCAAGTCCGACTACGGTAGTTCCGTATTCACACAGAATAATATCATCTATTTCGTACTGCTGTGCCGATTTATAAATGAACAAAGTTCCCAATCTTTCACCGGCAATTTCAATCGGTGTTATTATTGCATGGAATTTGTTAACATCCTTCTCGTTAAATCCCAAAGTTTCAAGGTTAACATTCTCCTTGGTAGATAATACGGCAAGCAATCTTTCATTAAGCATGCTGTCTATAAAACCGCCCACGCGATCCACAATAAGCTCTGTTATCGAGTCTACCCCTTCGGCATCACCTACTCCGAGGACCTTACCTTTCTTCGAAATTACAAGAACATTTGAGTCCAAAATCTCACATAAAACCGAGCAAATGTCATTAAACACAACCTTGCTGGAGTTATTGTTATGCAGAAGTTTGCCAATTTTTCGCGTCTTGTCCAAAAGTTGTACACTACTCATAAAAAATACCTCCATATGACCACTATGGAGGTATTTTAACACACATTTTAGGTTCGCGCAAGCAATTGTCAGACAACTTATATTGTCGGCTTCGTCCAACTCATATAATCGCATTCGGGATTTCCAAGGCATCCGTAATATCTGCGTCCTTTTCTTGTACGCTTAATCACAATATCCTGACCGCACTTGGGACACGGTACACCGATTTTTTCAAAGAACGGTTTGGTGTTTCTACACTCGGGGAATCCCGGGCAGGCAATAAACTTGCCGTGTGCGCCATATTTAATAACCATCTGGCGGCCGCACTCTTCACAAATTTCTTCGGACAATTCATCCTTTATCTCAACCTGGGCAAGTTCAGCCTCGGCTTTATTAACGGCAGTATCCAAATCCGGATAGAAATTTTCTATAATAGTCTTCCACTTAACATTTCCGTCTTCAACCGCATCAAGCAATGCTTCCATGTTAGCAGTGAAATTAACGTCCACTATCTCCGGGAAAGCATCAATCATCATCTGATTAACCACTTCACCGATTTCCGTAACAAATATATTTTTGCCTTCCTTAACAATATAACGTCTGTTAAGAATTACCCCTATGGTAGGAGCATACGTACTCGGGCGACCGATTCCAAGCTCCTCGAGGGCTCTGACGAGACTTGCCTCTGTGTAATGTGCCGGAGGCTGTGTGAAATGCTGTGTGCCCTCGACATCTTCAAGCGTTAAAATATCACCTGTTTTTATTGATGATGTAAGTGTATTGGGTTCTTCATTGTCATCATCGTCTTTATATACACTCATAAAGCCGTCAAATTTCAATTTAGATGCCGCTACCGTGAACCTGTGCTTGCCGGCATCAATCTTAACGGATGTTGTCTCATATTTGGCATTTTCCATGCGGCTTGCAAGGAAACGCTTATAGATCAACTGATACAATCTAAGCTGCTCACGCGACAGCGAATCCTTGATTACGGATGGTTCAAACTCAAGATACGTAGGTCGAATTGCCTCATGCGCATCCTGTATCTTTTTATCATCCTTCTTAACCTGTGTCTTGGAAGCGGCATATTCTTCGCCATACTTCTCCTTAATATAGCTTTCGGCTGCAGCCTCTGCCTCTGCCGAAACACGGGTTGAATCGGTTCTTAGATATGTAATAATTCCGACAGTTCCGTGTCCTTTGATTGCTATACCTTCATATAACTGCTGCGCTATACGCATGGTTTTTTGCGTCGAATAATTCAGCTGCTTTGAAGCTTCCTGCTGAAGAGTTGACGTCGTGAAAGGAAGCGGTGCCTTTTTGGTTCTTTCGCCAACCTTGACATCCGCAACTTCAAACTTGGATTTCTTAATATCTTTAATAATACCGTCGGATTGTTCTTTTGAAGTTATGTCAACCTTTGTGTCTTTTTCGCCATAGTACTTGGCTATCAAAGGCTTCTTCTGTCCCTTTAACGAGAATGATGCCTCCATCGTCCAATACTCTTCCGGAACAAATGCGGCGATTTCATTCTCACGGTCGCAGATAATTCTAAGAGCAACAGACTGAACACGGCCTGCAGACAGACCTCTTTTGACTTTAGCCCAAAGAATCGGTGAAATTCTGTATCCCACAACACGGTCCAAAATACGTCTGGCCTGTTGTGCATCAACCAGATTCATATCGATGTCTCTGGCATTTTTCAATGATTCCTTAACCGCTGTTTTGGTAATTTCATTAAATGTAATTCTCTTGACCTTCTTATCTTCCATCTTAATTGCTTTGGTCAAGTGCCAGCTGATAGCCTCACCTTCACGGTCAGGGTCAGTTGCAAGATATATCGTATCGGCTTTCTTAACTTCCTTTCTTAATGAAGCAAGCAGATCGCCCTTACCTCTTATTGTAATATATTTAGGTTCATAACCGTTCTGAGGATCAACTCCCAGTTGAGATTTCGGAAGGTCTCTTACATGACCTTGTGATGCAACAACCTCATAATTACTTCCCAAAAACTTTTTAATTGTATTCACCTTGGCAGGTGACTCCACAATGACCAGATTTTTTGCCATTTCGATTTCCTTTTTATGTACCCCTCATCCAACCGCAAACAACTGCTGTTTCAACGATTGCGCTTACGAATTGCTATTTTAGTAAGGAAAAAAGATTCTGTCAAGAATTTTCAAATAAAATCGCCAATATGCCTAAGCACACTGGCGATTAATTATTCATTACGACATTGATTATTCAAGTTCAAACAACTGAGCCGCACTTATACTTAATCCCGACATACGCTCGGTTGCGGGAAGCTCATCATATGTGCCGTCAACCATGGCCCCTTCGGTTCCGATTCTGATATAGAACTCATTCAAATCGTCTCCCAAAATACCTGTACCGAAGTTAATATCACCAAGCGAGAAGTACGTCTGGTATATCTTATAGTTGGTCAAAACATCCGATGCAACGAGCGTCCTGGTTCCGTCACCCGCAACCTGATAGAAGCCCTTGGAAGAGGCGGGAGTAACCCTCTTATAATACTTGTTACCAATAGTAAGTGTAGCCTCACCGGGATTTTTAACCTGCACATAATATGCCGCATATATAGGCTTACCGCTGTCTTTGAAGTTATTGTTCATAACCTTAAAGTTAACCGTAAGATACTCATCAAGCCAGCGTCCCGTCGTCGAATCGGAATCGGCATCCTCCATATCTTTGGCCATCTGCACATCGTAAGGAAGAATAGATGACTTAATTTCCGGAGCCGACTCCCACGGATTAGCCTTAAATACAACTCTGGGAGCATGTAAACCGTTATTGTATGCTGCAATCAGCGTGTTAACGAAAAGTTTTCTCTCCTGATCGGAGCTGACCGCACTGTGTCCGGAACCTGTATAAACAACATTTCCTTTACTGAAAATATAGTAATTGTTTCGTACATCATTAGGGATAGCCCTGTAATATCTGTGAGATGGCGTATATCCATCGGTTGATTCAATATTGTTGCTTATCGTGTACCATACCACAACATCATCATTGGTATTGTCATCCAATGAATCCGTATCCAGATTAAGCTGGAAATACTGCGCATGCGTTGCTGCCACGTTGAAAGTATCTCCCACATTCTGCGTAATAAGGAACGGATACTGGGTTATCTGTCCGTTGTTAACTGCCGTAACCGTCTCAACCTCGCTCGTATTGGTACCCGTAGATTGGTATGCCTTAAGATTGGTAGCTTTTAATGAAGTATTACCGTATCCCGTAGTTTGAGCGAATCTGTTACTGTCACTTTCATTCATACCCGTCTTTTCAACCTCATCCCCCTTAAGCTTGGCATAATCATATACCGATTTATACTCACCTACGGTAACACCCGGGCGGTCGAATTTGTATGTATTATCACTAAAGTTCAAGACATTGAATCTGTCCATACCCTGAATATCACGCCAGAAATTATTGGCATAATATCCCCATGCATCCATACCCGTTCTGTGCGAACTAAGGTCATGGGTAAACAATATGCTTCGTCCGGACAGCGCATATTCTCTAATTGCCAGAGCAGCGTCATGATATATATCACGACGATTCATCCAGCCGTTACCCGCTACATAAACCGTATCCCAGTTAAGGTGATCCGCATCCATATTAAATCCGTACATATCGGTGAATCCGAGCACTACCATATCAAACTGGCAAAGATAATCGTAATACGAATACTTAGACTGATCGGATGCCGAGCCGTCCGAGTTGGTACCATACTTAATCAAATACTGGAATACATCCTTGGTGGTAACCTGAACGTCAAAGTCTTCAACCTGGTTATAAAGATAGTCCATAGCCGCATTTGACAGATTGAAGGTATTGGTCTGATTAACCGGTACTATCTGAAGTACCTTAACAATCGGCCGCTGACCTTCCGCCGGCACTGCGGAATAACCCGTAATAGCGCTTCTGACACTCGTCTCGTCCGAATCCGAAGTCTGTGTCTTCTTTTCGTTTTGAATGAATGCCAATTTCCACGAAATAAATCCTACATAGTCCTCAGGCGTTCTTCTTGAAATATTGTATGTATTTCCGGCATAAAGATGGAACTTACCGTCCGAAGTATCCTGTCCCTCGATTTCTATACCGTCCTGAGCCTCGTCTTCTTCGAATTTGCCGTCCGCATCCATATCAAGATACAATTTACAGTCATATGAAGTTCCTGCCGGATCCAATGCCACATTGTTATTGAGCTTAACCTTATATCTAAGATGATAGAATCCGTCACCTTCTTTGGTCAGATATCTTCCCTGCGAATCGGTTCCGTCGTTATACGCCTGAGGCTTCTCCAAAACCTCGAGCTCAAGCTTCGAAATATTCACATACTTAATGAAGTCACTTCTGTTGGTATCATATCCTCGCTGCTCTACCTCAAGTGCACCCTTTCGGAATACGTTCTTTCCATAATAAAGATATGAGTCATCCTTCTTGGCCAGTACTACATCCTTAATGAATTCATACATATGAGAAGAGCTGTCAACTCTTGATGTATTTATATCTTTAATGGTTCCGTCATCATTAAGATTAAAGAAGTCATCCGAAACAAGCACAGCATAACCAGCACGCACATATTCGGTCAATTCTCTTAACTTATCACTTGTAATATCATTTCCTGCGAATCTTACGTCCTTCGTATTGTCTTCAAAATTGGCATTAACCTGATCACCAACATGAGCATAAACAAGTCCGTTCATTCCCGAATTATTATAAACAGTAGTAAATTTCTCGGAATTAAGAGCCGTATTCATCAGCATCTTATCCATACCGATGTATATCATGTCATAAGTTGCGTTAAGATCGTCATTATGACCGATGAATTCCTTGGTACCCATCTGCGTAACAGTGATATCAAACTCATCCTTCTCCTCATCCGTAGGATTAATAAGATTGGTCAATACCCAGTCTTTACTGATGATGTCACGATACTTGGCATTATATATATCTTTGCTCTTATTGACACTGTCGGTATCATAAGTAGCTATATTATTCGAATCGGTTAAATAGTTCTGGTCCTCATACTGCGAAGACTGATACGGTTCAATATCCAAAATATTAAGTTTAGTTTTAACAACATACCTGTTATTATTGGCATTCAGAATGTATCTGATACTTGTTGCCTTGGATATGGCGGAGTTAAAATCATCCCATTCACCGTATGTTTCGATAATAGGTCTTTCATTATCGTATTCGTTTTGAATCTCATCAAAACCGTGTATGCTCTCAAGCTTACCGTCCGAATATGCGGAATTGAAATTCGGAGCTATTATCTTCGCATTGGTATCGGTAGATACGTGTCCTTGTTCATTAACCGTTCCGTCATCATTGTATGTAGTATCTACCCAGTCATCGTTAACAAATACCGTTCCGCATACGAAGCTCACATCTTTATCATCCAGCACATCTCGGATTGAATAACGCATGCTTTTTAGTGAGCTTGACCTGTGAGTACTTATGTAATTATCAATTCCATACTGTTCGGGGTGATCCTCATCTGCCGGAATAATATCAGAATTGGGTCTGTTGGCGAAATTATCGATGGTATTGTCAACAGAATAAGATACCGTTCCCGTCAACGCTGCCCAGTCTTCTTCACTGATACTTTTCTTGTTGCTTTGCATTAATGACATGGCAAGAAGTGTCAGGTTGACCCTTTCGGAATTGGCATTCATATCATCGTCATCTGCGAACGCAACGGTAAAATCACTACGCTTATCAAGATTGGCATAATATGTGGACCTCTCCATTGCTACCGGGAAGTTATCCTCAACTACCTTATTCAAAATCTTCCGTCCTACGGAAGCCGAAATATCTTCAGTATATCTGCCGCCTGCAAAATATATCAAATCAGCTTCGCCCAATTCGTCATCGGACAGTTCACTGAGCATTTGAGCAGTAATGGGCTTAACGTCTATATACAGATTGTCGCATTGAGAGCCCGAATCTCTGTCAAATACGAATCTCTTAAACCACTCATTATTGTATATTCCGCCTGCATAAGTAACGGTTTGATAAACCTCCTTCGTGTAATCGGCGTAGAAATTGTAATCCCCCTCGGGATTGCCCGAACCATCTACCGCATATACATAATCATCCGTTTCGGCAGTTCTGATATAATACGGTCCCTTATCGGTTGCACAGTTACCGCTGTCATATGAATCACCGAGTACTTCCGTATATTCTACTCTTCTTCCGAGGAAAGACTCATCATCCTCAACGACACTGTTAATAATAAGACAATCCGCTTCCGCTTCACTGATTTCGGTTACTATATAGTAATAATACTGAGTACCGTCAGTTACTTCGCCGGGGCCTATGGTTCCGTCGCCGTCATCATCATAGCCGTCTCCGTCATATAGCATTTCCTCACGGGGAGCAATTCTTCCCGGTGCGGGCACGAAATCTATTTCAAAGCCGGGATTATTATCTATAGGATTACCGTTCGGGTCTGTTTGATCATTTCCGGTATTCCCGTCGGTACCTGTTCCATCTCCGCCGGTATTTTGATCGCCACCTGTTTCATCGTTTCCGGTATTTCCATCGGTGCCATCATCGCCTGTTCCACCATCTCCTTGCGGTACCTGCGTCGGAGACTCACTTGGTGTAGCCGTAGGATTTATATTATCTGTAGGCGTAGGTGTTGCATTAGAATCCGGTGTTCCTGTCGGTGCAGGCGATGCATTAGGATCCAATGTCCCCGTAGGTGTAGGCGTAGCGTTAGGGTCCGGTGTTCCCGTAGGTGTAGGCGTAGCGTTAGGATCCGGCGTACCTGTCGGTGTAGGCGTAGGTCTTGCTAAACTTCTGAACCCACCCATTGATGATAACGAATATGGCGTTGCCGTATACGGGAAATCACTGTCATTTCCGTTATATCTTCTCAAAACCAGATTACCGTTGGAAGCCTGCTCTATCTTACCAAAGCTCTCAAGATAATCTCCGTTTGGATTTTCCGAAATAAATATCCACTGCCCTTCCTCAAGGGTAGTAGAAGCCGTCACCAAAGATGCCTTGAAATACTGCCAGTTATAAATAGGGAGTGTCCGGTCTGTAGAACCGTTAACCTCATGACCGCCCTCATCATCTCTGGATTGAATCGGCATAATATCATCGCTGCCCGGCTTCTTAATCTGAATTCTGTATGCACCTGTGTAATAGTCACTCTGTTCTCTGTATGCTTCAGTATGTCTGTAGGGAACGTCAATATTATCGGCTTCCCACAAATTGTTGACAGGATAAGTGTCCTTGCCGTCTATGGTTCCGGTCGAAGGCTTGATACTGTAATTATAATCACTTGGAGCTTCACCGTAATACTTGGCTTGGAATGCATCGGAATAATCGTTCGGATCATAATATCCCGTGTCTGCATCCACACTCTTGAACGTACCTCTTACATCGGTTGTTCTCGAATCCGGAGTAGGATCTTCGGGATTGACCGGAGTAGGTACCGGCTCCGTATATTTATTCTCTTCGGAGTAAGAATATGCTCCTTCATTCAAAAGAGCTTTGGCCGAGTCGAAATTGAAGTTGGAATCTCCGCTGTGAGAATCCGCATAAGGATCGAACTTATTGCCAAACCATCTGTTTCGCTCCCGCTCAGACGGCATATCTTTAATGGATTTACCTTCGTGAATCGGCTCCTCTCCGCCAACAAGATAACCTAGCGAAGCATCCGCAAGGTTGGGAACAACTTCATAAATGATAAACGGGTTAGGCGCTTCGTCACCGCTCTTTTGCGTATGCTCACTGACAATATCCTCGATACCTCTTAAGGTAACGCGGGCATAAGCCTTATCGGAATTAAAATAGAGCGCACCTGCAACCGTCGTTGCCAAAAGAGCAACAGCCACACCCGATGCCAATATTCTGTTTCTAAGCTTATGAGATACTTTCAAAACTCTACTCTCCAAACTGACTACTTATTATAAGTTCCGTTAACAATCGTATATTCACGCACATCCGAATTGGTATCCGTGAACTTGGCTGTTACATAATTGCCCTTGCCGTCGCAGATACGACATACCCATATGAAGCTCCTGGGTACTTTTTGCGAACTGATCCAATCCTTCGGATGCATCTTAAGATAAAGATATAATCTGTTATCTATCTGCTCGTTAAACTTAAATGCAGCTTCATAGCCTTTAGAAACCTTAAAGGTTCCGTACCATTCGGTTTTGGTGCTAAACAAATTCTTATCGTAACTGTTGTTTCCATAGAACAGCCATCCTGCCGAAGTTCCGTCCGAGCGGTCCAACGTAGGATTAGCCAATCCCGTAGACTGATAATTGTTTATCAGACCTAAGTTCTTGCCATAATTCAAATAAGTTACCGACAATCCCGTAAAAGTAGGATTAAACACCTTGTAATAATATGTTGCGGCATCACCGTCCCAGCCAACGCTGTGCTTTTGGGTTCCGACCGTCATGGTTGTTGTAAATACGGAATCCAAATCCTTACCGGAGGCATTCTGCTGATCCTTAAATACCACATAGGTAGGTTCAAGCATTACCTCTACCTTATCCATCTTAACCAGTATCGATGCCGTGTAGGCTTCATTCTTGTTACCGGTCGTTATTTTATTAAACTCCATGGAATCATCACTCGGAAGTTTGAAATACTTGGCATTATTCTTAAATTGCTCTATATTGTTTCCCGCATATCTTTGTGTATGGGGATTATATATCTTCATACGAAGGTTAACTCTGTAGGTAAACGTCTCAGACCAGTCTGTTTGAGGTTCAACATATACGAAGATATCTCTTGCCGTCTGGGCAGATACGTACGTCTTACCATTTCCGAGTTTATTACCGTTTCTGTCACAAAGATATACCAAATCGTCGAATTTGGTTCTGTCCTTCTTACTGTTCTTATTCCAATTGCCGCATGAGTTATCATCATAAGTCAATTCCCACTCAAGGAAATATACACAACTGATATCGTTGGCATAACCATATCTTCCATATCCACCGTACGTAGGAGCACCCTGAGTCCAGAATCCGTACAAAGGATTAGCCATACCTCGGTTGGCGGTTTCGGAACCGCCGATAACGGGAACTGTCATTTCCTTCTTGGTCGGAACGGCACCTTTGGGAATTGTTAATTCGATAACATCCGTTACCGCTTCGCCTTCAGCATCACGCTGATTTACCGTAACCGTAATTACATAAGTATGCTCTTCCATCGATTTGGTTACAAGAAACTCTCCGTTAACAGCATCGGTCGAAGTGAAACCTGCACCTCTGGGAATAGTATCATCTGCAGTTTTACCCGTAACCGTATAGGAAATCTTCGAATAAGCGCCCTCGCCCTTAAGCGGATTGACCATCTTGCCGTCAACAGGATTTTTTACCTTGGCCGTATATGTAATTTCATGTGCGAACGTATAAAGAAGTTGTCCGTTGATTATATCCTTAAGTTCCGTATACGAAGATGTAATGGAAACCGGATATACACCGTCGGAAGTTACTTTAATTCTAAGTTTCGCCTGAACCTTGGGGTCTTCATTCGAGCTTGCCACTATTGCAAAATACTTTCCGTTCATGTAATCTTCGGGACGTTTGGTTATCACGCCTGCGGAATTGGTTACATTCTTAACTGTTACATGACCGGAAGCATCAATGCTGATGCATTCCTCATAGCCTTCTTTCAAGGTTGTGATATCAAGTGACCATGTTACGGATTTATCTATTTCTTTATCATAAGATTTCTTCTTAGTAACAACAGCTTCATACGTAGCGGTGGTTGAATTACCTGCCATTGCTATGGTATCCGTCTTACCCTGGCTAAACGCATGACCGTCTCTTGAAATGATTACGTTGGCAACATGAGAATAGAATTCTGTTGTCTCCTTCTCATAATATTCACTCAGCTTCTCGTCGGATGTGGCATCAATCTTGGAAATCATATTTCTAAGTGCCACCAGGGTAGTTACTTTAACTTCCTTATCATCTATTTTGAAGGTTATATCTATCGTAACCTTACCGTTCTCAATGTCCGAATCGTCAACCTCAAATGCCGAAACGCAATCTGATAGAACACTGGTAGGTCCCAAGTCGGAAATACTTGAAATCACCGTTGTATCAGGCATATTAACGTGTTCCTTAATCATCAGCTTATTATCCGCAGCATTAAGGCTGATTTGAGATACCGAGCACATATCAGACGGTCCTGTAGCATCGGGATTGTCACTAAATACCAAAAGTCTTTTGGTCGTAGTATCAAAAGACAGTCCACGACTTGTTTCAAGCACTATGTCCCTCACCCGGTTTACACATACCTGCTGGTCATACTGAAGCTTCACATTTTCGTTTGACACCGTGTAGTTCTTGGAACAAAAAGATACAAACGCACAAATAGCAATCCCCACAATAGCAAGGATTGCAACTGCAACAATTAATTCGACCAAAGATAGTCCTCGATTGTTCTTTAGCGTTTTCTTCATGAATACTAACTTTCTATTTTATGTGTTCCGACCTCGGCATCAAATGTTATGGTATATGTTCTGACGCCGCTTTCGAATGTCATCTTGGTAATCACACCATCTCCCGAAGAAGACCATGTTCCGTCCGCCGAAGATGATGTACCGGACATAGTACCCATCTGAGCATTTTTAAGTTTGCCCGATTTTCTGTCAAACTCAAGCATGATTCCGGTAGTTCCGTCATTCTTGATTTCATAATCTGTGCCGCCTATCGTAGCTTTAATCGTTACCTTCTTGGCACCTATTCTTGAATATTCCGAATCTCCGATCGGTTGTACGATGGTTGTCGTATTATCTATGGTTTCGATTCGCTTATCGGCATAGAAACCGGGAGAATCAATACCCTTTTGGGCATAAGCATCCTCGTCGCCGCTCGGAACGTCAATATAATAAATATACATGCACTCCGAAGCTCTGCTCATGGCTCCTGTCTTAATATCATTAAGCTGAGCATCCATACTCTTGCAGGCAGAACGGGCTTCAACACCAAGAAGCATCGAAAGTCCGAATATTGACCCCCCTATTAGAACAGCCATAATGGCAATAACTACAATTAATTCAATTAATGATAATCCTCTGTTATCTTTCATCTAATTACCAATCACGTGTTATTTGTGTGCAGATACATCAACGCTCTTCGTCCAGTTCTCAAACTTAACCAAATCCTCAAGCTTGATTTCTTCCGTATTGCCGTTCTTCTTGGAAATATATCTGACCTCATCCATATCTCTGAATACATCGGCTACCGTATATACATGAGTTTCCTCATCCTCTATGAACATGCACTCGTTAACAAGCTCATCATTCGCCTTGAATTCGAAATTGCCGGAAGGAACGTTAATCTTACCCTTGGCAATAATCAATCCCTCAAACTTGGATCCTGTGAGTGTTACATCCCCCGTTGAAACTACCAAGTGTACATCAGGATCTGATACGGTTACATTGGCATCCTTAATAATTGCCTTATTACCGCTTATTTCGAAGGTTCCATCCATCTCCTTAAGCATTTCTTCATTAATTACGTTATTAAACAATGCCTTATTATCGTCATCAGCAGGATAAGAAGTTCCTGTTCCCTCTACTTCATATGCGCTTCCTCGCTGATATACATCGGTCAGAGAATCCAAATACGGTGTCAGCTTGGTGCTGTATCCTGTGAACTGCTCCGAATAAGATTGGAAATCGTCTTCAAACGAATCGGTTATCGAATCAAATTCCGTTCCCGGAACTTTCAGATATCCGACCGTATTTCTGTCCTTCTTGCCGTCTCCGTCCAAGTCTGCGGTATCGGCTACAATGTTTCCGGCTATATTCAATCTCAATGCCAAATCCGATGATGACGGAATTGTTATTGCATCAAGATAAACTCTCATATAATTATCTACTGCATCTTTATTCACACCATAGTACTTGGCAAAGTACAAATTGGCTGCCTCTTCGTCTTTAAAGTGCATATAAAGATATACCATGGTCTCCGAAGCTGTTGAAGGTCTGACAAATACTGTCTTAAAGTCGTCATCCTCCATGAATTGACCAAGTGTATAGACATCACCCAAAACGGATACCGGCTTGTTGGTTGCCACCATTGTCAGGGTATCATCGCCTTTAATATCATTAAATTCCTCATATGTAAGAGGATTCTTGTTATACTTTGAAAAGCCTTCGGCATTAACACCGATACAATCTGTCGGAACCAGATACATAAGCTGATCCGCCTTGGCTGCAATTGACTGACCTACGTATACCTGCATGCTTTCGGTTGTATCCAGCGTATCCGAAACCACACCGATTTTCTGATTGGCCTTGGTCTTGTTTCCGGCCTTGTCCTTGGTATTGGTTCCTATATAAGCATGACCTGCCAGATTCAGTTTCTTGATTGCCGACAAATCAAGTGTTGTATTCTTACCGTTGACAAGGATTGCCGAACTCTTGGATCCCTCTGTAATTGAATTACCGTATCCAAGATAGTAATCCTTGATGGTAACTATACAATCCTTACCTTTGATATTCAGGTCATCCTGCACATATGAATAACCTGCCAGGGTGACATTCGAGCTTTCGGCTACAATATCGTCCGTCCATAGGGTAGAGGCTTCATATGTGGTAAGGCCTCCGTTTTTGATATTCATGGATGTTGCAACTATATGTTTATCATCACCTGTTGCTGTAGGCTTATACTCGAGCTTACCGCCTATATCATTAACGGCATAGGCGAACGAATTACCCTGTATTGTTACGGTTGATGCCGTTCCTTTATTGGTACCGAGATTTCTTATTTCAAGCGCCGTATCGGTTATGAAAGTATAGTTGCTGATTTCCGGCATAACCGGATTATCAAAGCTAAACTCCGGGTATATCAAATGAATATCCGTCTTAACCGAAGATACGAAACCGTTCGAATCTCTGTAGTAAACTACCAAATCCTTCAAAATGATACCGCTTTTAGCGTCCTCTTTGATATCGCCTGTGTAATATTGGGCAGAAGAATCGGTTGTATTGGCACTTGAACGAATGAACGCACCGTACTCGGTCGAAACATCCCCTGTCTCATGCCATCTTGTTGAATCTTTAACGAAACGATACAGTCCCTCAGTCGGATTGGTTGCCGTTAAGTCAACCGGCATTGCTACGTACTTCTTCGTGTCGGAAGGAAGTGCCAGCATACCTTTAATGTACTCATAGAACTTAACCTTAACCAGTTCATTCTTCTCATCCGAAGTTGTTTCATCCAAATCATACTGAGTCAGCACCGATGAATAGGCACTGCCGAGTGCATCGGAAACCATCTGCTGTAATCCTACCTGAATTTCGTCAAGTACAACTTCGGCCGAATAGAACGAATCCTTGGCATAAACATTCACGTTACGCATCTTGAAGTTAACCGCAGATGAAAGCAGAAGAACATTCACCAAAACGACAACAAAACCAATAGCCACGATAACCGTCACTATTGATAAACCTTGGTTGTTACATATTCTTTTGTTAATTTTCTTAAACAAATTAACCATATCTTATTCCAACAATGTTCCGGTAAGTTCTACCGCTACCGGCCACTCATCACCCGTCGTCGGCTTTTCAACCGTTACGGTAACATCATATATTCTGTCGGTAATGGTTGATGCATCCAACGTCTTACCGTCCGTAGTCTGTGCATTAAGGGCTTTTGATGCACTTTCATTCTCGAAAGAACCCTTCTTATTTTTAATTCGATTCCAAACCGTGGGTGTAAACACGGCTGTCGTAGAATCCGGATCCGATGTCGGAGAACCGATATTCAAATAACACTGCACCGGAACCTGTGCGGAAGTATCCGTCTTTAAATACTCCAAATCAGCGGAATCATATAAGTTGGTACGCAAAAGAATCGGTTGCTTATCACCACCGTTTTCTTCATCCTCAACTTCGTTTTCGTATATTTCCAATATCAATCCGCCCTTGGCAGACTGTTTACGATAGTCTTCCCAAGCTTCCGAGCCGTCATTTTGTGCCACAACATACAAATCTGCTTCAACCGAATCGTGATTATGAACGATTATGATATCTCCGCCTTCTTTGGCTGTCTCATAGTTAGGTTGATACATGATAAAGACAGACCTGAACGGAGCCTTGGAAGATGCATTGTTGAATATCTGTTTCTTTAAGGCAACATATGAAACCTTATCATCATCCACTACTTTCGGATCATTGTCACTTAGCAGATATGATATGGTTGCATAAACAGAAACCTTATCTATTGTATTACCGTCAGCATCTACCATAGTACCTACCTTGTCTATATCAATGCTGATTTCACGATATAACTTTCCTCTGAAACCCGAAGCCGTTACTGTATCCGTCGTCGGATAAATATGCTGATACGCCTCGTTCCTCTTTTCAAATTCACGGCAGGCCTTCTCTTCATATACATCCTTGAAAATGCCCGGCGTTCCGTCGGAATTCACCGATTTGGGCATGTTCAAAATGGCTGCGGTCTTCGCCGATACGGAATCAAATTCCGACAGATTGACCGCATTGGCATTCTTGTAGAATTGCGGGTCAATCTCTATCTTTACATTAAAGCCCTTGGAAAGAGCTGAATTAACTTCACTGTCGTACGCCGTAAATGTACCGCCCGCAACGCCCGTGATGTTAAGTGTATATTTACCGTTACCATCCAAAGTGGCTGATTCGGTACCGTACTTTTCAACCACTCCCGCGCGTGTAAGTGTCTTCATATCTTCCATGATATTTTCGGCAGCGTTCGTGGCATACATCTTATATTTGGATTTGGAAGTAGTCTGTGCCGAAGAAACAAAGGCGTGCAAAACCGGAATGCTGACAATTGCAAGTATAATAACCGCAATCAGCACCTCTAAAAGAGTAAAACCGGAATTATTCAATTGGCCTTGATTCTTTTGGTCCATTACTAAACTACCTTATGCTGCGGGAACATCTTCGGGTGCCAATTCATCCTGAAGGTCCTCGGGGGTTACAGGGGTTGCATCCACTTCGTTCTCAACCGGTGCATCTGCAGGGTTCGTAAGTAAAGATACAGTATCCGCTCCTGTATGGAATACATCGCTCAATCCCTTAGGTACAGCAGGAATGAATGTAGGAACATACTCTTTTTCAAGACCTTCTATGTAGTAAAGTTCTACTCCAACTGCTCCTGTCAAATAGCCTGTTTCCTCATCATAATATATCTCGAATCCGATAATGGAATTCTTATTGGTCTGGCTTGTGATGTAATTGATCATATACTTAAGTCCGTTGTAAGTACATGCGAAATTCATAGCCATCGGCGCTCCGAAAAGCTTATACTTGGCGCTGATATCATCTACCTGCTCGTCAAGGAAATATTCCTTTCCGTCTTCTTCGGTAATAATATCAACGTTTTCAAGGCTTTCCCCATCAACTCCTGCCACATAAACGGCATCATCGACTTCTCTTATTTCCAAATCTCCGAAGCGAAGTTCAAGAGGAAGCGCCGTATCAATGTTAGCCCAGAACATCATCAAATCTTCTGTGCTGACCAGTGCCGGATATCTATCCGTAATCTCTGCGATTTTGGCTTCTGCCGTTGTGATTCCTTCTTCATACTCATCAAGTCTGGACATTATTGACTGATATTGCTCGGCTTTCGCTGAAAGCGTCACATTTTCTGCTTCAACAGCCGCAAGTTCTTCTTTCATGGGACTTACTATCAAGAACCAAACAACTACCAAAATCAGTACTCCGAGTACTCCTATAAGTAAATTTTTCTCTTTAGGTCCAATCTGCATATTCATCTTATAGGCCCTCCTGTGCATTAGCATCTTCGGCTTCATCGCCCTCTTCTTCGTATGGTGCGAAGTAGGCATCTATAGTAAAGCCATAGAGGATTTCGCCCAAATCGTTTTCAAGTAAAGATACCGATGTAACCTCTGCCGAAGAGAACATCTCATTCTCTTTAATCTTCTTAAGTACGGACGCTGTTTCTTCCTTGCTGCTGACCGTAAGATCCAAGGTTACCTTCTCCATATCCGATTCTATACTGTTAAGGCAGAACGAATAAGGCATCTCTTTTTCAAGATATGCTATTAACTCATGCATTTCATTGTTTCTGTTTTCACCTGCATTATCCAAGCCTTCAAGATATTCAAGGTTGGCCATGTTTTCAAGATATTCTTTATATGTTTCAACTGCAGGTTCACAATCGGCTATTGTCTTTTCATAGCCTGCCTTCAGGTCTTTGGCCTCGTTAAGAGGTATCCATGTAAGAAGGAAAAGAAGTGCTGAGGCAACCACACAAATAAGGAAGACGCCCAATGCAATGATTGTATTTCTTCCGTCATTGGCACCTGAAGAAGACGAACCCTTCTTGCCTTCGTCGTCATGATCCTTATAGAAATTAATGGGAGCAATTGTAGCACCGATAACGGTTACATATTCTCCGTAAGAAACATCCTGGAAAACCTTCTCTGCGTCAATACCTGCAAGATGTGTAAGATTCTTAACCTTAATTCCGAGCTCATTGCTAAGAAGGTTCTGCAATCCGGAGAAGTCAGCACCGATACCCGTAATGAAAGCTCTCTCGATAGGTCTTGATGAATGATTTGAGTTATAATAATCGATTACTCGCAAGATACCGCCGCCAAGAGTTCTTAATGACTGGGTAACGGCCTGTTTCTCGATTCTGATCTGTGTAGCCTCTGAATCGTCCTCTTGAGCGTCAGCCTCTGTCGGGCCTCCGTCGAAGCTTGAAAGAATGACTGTCTTACGTCTTGCCACTTCAATGGCATCATTATAAGTAGTCATAGGACCAAGTGTCTTGGTATCAAGCAATGTACTAACGGCTTCATCGATACCGTAAGAAATTGTACGGTTCAATGTAATAGCGCCATCCTCGGTAACCATCAGCAACGAGTTCTTCTCATCAATCTTAACGATTAACTGAACACCCTTTTGAGCCTCTTCTCTGGCTGCCTGATAAATAGAGTTACCGTTATAATCAATTGAAACAATATCCAATGTAAGAGCCTTGGCAAGTCTCTCATATCCTGCAATCAACTGCTTGGGAGCTGCCAAAACCATAAGCTTATAGCCTGTGGGCTTAGCCTGCTTGGTAAGTTCCGCCTTAGCAGCTTTAGACTTCTTGCCTGCGTCCTTGGCGTTCTCGGTGTTCTCACCCTCTTCGCCGTTTTCGGAATCCTCTTTGTCCAAATCTATTATAGGAAGTGAAGGTGCATCTTCTCTTACAAGACCAATAATTGAATGGCTGAACATATATTGGTTGGGATCTATCGGGAAATAGTCCGTAAGATTAGCCCTTACAATATCCTGGAGCTGCTTTTCCTTAACGAAAGGAACAACAACTTCTCTGGTAGCTATCTTACTGCTGGCAATTGTAAAGATAACTTTTCTCGTCTTAATCTTGTTATCATTCAGAATTGATTTGAATGTGTTGGCAAATACATCGTTGGTATCAACCATACCGTCGGTAATCATACCCTCGGGGGTCGAAATAACGAAGCTGTTGAAAATCTTATTATGTCCGTTGGTGTTGCGTTCAACCTCGCACACCTTAGTAAAGAGATAGCCAATCTCAATACTTAATACTCTTTCAGCCATTTTCCCTCTCCTTAAATGCCTTCTTTTCTATTAAAATCCCAGTACCGACATGTACCAGGAAATCATTTCGTTTCCAAACAATACTGCAATCAATATTCCCGCACTTAGGTACGGTCCGAAAGCAAGCTGATGATCTGCTTTCGATATTCTCATTCGAGCCACATGAATTATGGCTCCCAAAACGCATCCTAATAAGAATGCAAGAACTATATTTTTCCACCCGAGCATAAGCCCAGCTGCTGCCATGAGCTTCATATCTCCGCCGCCCATGCCACGACCTTTGGTGGCCAGTATAATGATAAAGATAAACACACTGACAGCAAAGAAGCCGATTACGTGATTAATCCAGTCTTCATAATGAATTACAGTCATAATCAGCCCCAGCGTCAGTATAAAGATATTGATTCCGAGCGGAATCTCATACGTCCTCCAGTCTATTACGCTAAGCGTAATAAGTGCTGATATTAACAGGCAGTAGAGTAGGGAATCTACATTTACCCCGTTAATAATAAAAGTAATTACATAAAGCACCCCGTTCAGTCCCTCAATAAGAGGGTACTGAACAGATATATGTGCTTGACAGTGGCGGCACTTGCCGCCCTGGACCAAATAGCTAAACAACGGTATCAACTCATACCATTCAAGCTTGTGGCCACAGCTCATACAATGAGACCGTGTCTTAACAATATTCTCTTTTAGCGGTATGCGATAAATACATACGTTGAGGAAACTACCAATCACTATGCCGTAGAGGAAGGTGATTGCATAGATTAAAATTAGTATTGGGTCCATAAATCGTTTTAAATACTAAGAAACTTTTGTTCCGTCCTGCTTATATGTAGAACCCTTAGCAGTTGTTGATGTTGTCCATTGATAGTTCTTATATTTCCAAATAATATCACCATCCCAGGTTGCTTTCAAAGCGGTAGGCTTAGAATCGTCAATACCATATTCTTTTAAATCTTTACCTGAAGGTAAGCCTGAAACTTTAATGTTCTTTGAAGTCATGCTTGCTGTTACAGTTATTTCAGTAGTTGGTGATAACTCATTATCAGCCGCAAATGATTCTACGGCTGTCTTAACCTCAGTAATATTCTGAAGATCTGTAGACTCTCTAGACTGAGCCACATATTTAATAAACTGAGGTGCTAAAACACCAATCAATACTGCCATGATAGCAATAACGATGATTAACTCAACGAGTGAAAAACGTTTGTTTGAATTCTTTTTCATAAGAATTTTCTCCTTTACTTTTGTGTTTATTAATTTTATATTATACGCTCCGTCCCTACACGAAGGCGAATAACCAAATGAATTACAGACTATCAAGAGCCTGGTACATGGTAAGCATAGGTGCAAGGCAGGCACCAACGATTACACCAACGACACCAAGTCG
>JAZUFE010000008.1:0-12143 GCA_045640525.1 Lachnospiraceae bacterium
GATTTACCTTAAATTCTTAAGGTTGTTCGCGTGACAGATTCCTCTGTCACTTCTCTGAATTATTCCCGAATCGGTCCAGAGTGTCCCGATTCTTTGTTTGGAATCTTCAGGGTTGCATTGCTGTTCTACTGTCAAGGTTCATTGCTGTCTTGCATCAAGTCAGCCTATATAAAATAGCAAATTGAATTACTAATGTCAACACCTAAATTGAAAAAATTTCACAAAAAAATTAAACAATTCTGTAAGGCTTGATTTTAGGCGGTTTCCGCTGCTATTTTCCCTAAATATAATGCGCCCAATATTCCCTGTTTGTCGTCAAGACTTTGGAGAACAATATATTTATCTATAGCTTCAATTCTTTTGGTCTTAATATATCCGTTATTCATTTTAACGAAGTTTTCTTTGATCATCTTGAGCAAATGCGGATTATGCATTATTCCGCCTCCCATTATTATCATCTCCGGGGACAGAATCATCGTATAGTCTATTAATGCCTGAGCTAAATAATAGCTTTCAAGTTCCCATACTTCCTTTTTATCAACAAGGTCGATAGCTTTCTTTCCCCATCTTTCTTCAACGGCAGGTCCGCCGGCCAATCCCTCGACACAATTCTCATGAAATGGGCACTTACCCTTGTAATTATCTTTCGGATGTCTTGACAAAATCACGTGTCCGCCTTCCGGATGCATCATGCCGTGAATAGGTCTTCCTTCAGAAATAACACCAATTCCGACTCCGGTTCCAACTGTTATATATACCAGATTTTGAACACTTTTTCCTGTTCCGAATTTGTATTCTCCCAATGCCGATCCGTTAACATCGGTATCAAAACCTATCGGAACATTCAGTTCTTTTTCAAAAGTTCCCACTATATCAAAATTCTGCCATGCAAGTTTGGTCGTAGTTGTAATATAACCATACGTTAATGAGTGTGGATTAATATCAATCGGTCCAAAACATGCTATTCCCAACGTTTCAATGTTCTCATTCTTATAAAATTCAATGAGTTTGGGCATCGTTTCATTAGGCGTAAGTGTTGGATATGTTTCCTGTTTAAATATATTCCCGTTTTCATCGCCTATTGCGCATACCATCTTGGTTCCGCCCGCCTCCAAGGCTCCTATTCGCATATTGTTTCCTCCGTATAATAATTTAATCCTTTTTCAGCATCTGTATATTTATATCTGTCTCGCCGTCTATTCCGCTCACATGTCCCGTATTGGTATATTGCCAAAATGCAAAATCATAACATGTCTGCGGTGTAGGTTCATAATCGGCATACCACACAGGTACACCTTGCAATTTTTCAAGATTCAGTTCGAATGCCTCCCACAGCATATTCGAATATATCATTACATCATATCCTGCTTCTTTGATGGTTTTGACAAATGTTTGAGCATTTAATGTAAACTGTTCCGGTGTCACATCATCGGTCCTTGCCACATCATCCAATACACTTTCGGGGTCATACACTATAGGAAGTTCGAGTTTCCTTCCGTTTAGAATATCCAGCACGAATTGGGCTTCTTCCTTAGCTTCTGTTTCATTTACTGCCTGCGAATAAATATATACCCCCACATCCAATCCGGCCTTCCTGGCATTCTCAAAGTTTTTTTCGAAGTATTTATCCTTTTTCAAATTGCCGGCTTGTCCATAGCCTCTGTAACCGCACCTTATTATGACGAAATCATACCCGTCGGCTTTCACCTTGTCATAATTCACATCTCCCTGAAAACTGGAAACATCAACTCCAAGTCTCGATGTGTAATCATCATCTTCATATGCCAGTTTGTACCCGTCATGAACGAATTTGCCATCATCATATCGTTTGGCCGGAATATTAGGGTTTATATCGCATTCATATTCTTCTTTGAAAACATCCCTAAATGATAGTTTCTCCGTTTTTAAGATATCTGTATCTTCATCAACCGCAGACGGTGTTTCCACAATATTCGAATTCAGAATATTACCCATAGTCAATATCAATATAATTATCAGGGCTGTTGCTTTTAAATTCATATCACATTCACAAATATTTAATGTACTAAAAACTCCCAAATTGCTTTGGGAGTTTAAAATCAATCACTGTATCCGCTGAATCCGCACAATCTGTACATGCATTCAATGAAATAATCCTTATGACGCTTATCATCATTATCCGTCGGAGAAGGATAATAGATTTTCATTTGATAAACATAATCAACATCTACCATAGCCAAATTGTAGAATATGCAGGCTTCATCACTTGAAGTATAGCCGGTTGTTATCACAGTTCCCTTATCGCGCTTAACACTATGAAGAATATCTGCCGGATTAACTATGAAACTGCGTTCATGCTCATACACTTCATCCGTCATACCCGGTATGGAATCACCATCTGTTCTTCTTGTCAACGTAAACTCTACAAATATCCCGTCGTCTCCGCTAAGATGAACATCTTCTACTATTCTTCCGTAACAACCGTCTGTTGTCTCCGTAGATATGTACTCATCATTGAATATTTCCGATGGATAGCCGAAACTGAAATTAGGATATCCGGAATCATAATAATCGTAATCATCAATATTCAAAAGCTGTTCATTTGAGTAATCAGTATGCGCTGAAGGATATGTACCAAGTTCTCCGTTGGGCTCTTCCGATGTGTTATCAGACACTGCATCTGCCGCATCCGCCACTTCTGCCTTGGGAATCGTTCCCTCCGGTGCTGCAACCGCTTGGGCTTCCTTGGAAGATTCAGCCGCTTCACTCTCTTCTTCAGACTGTTCTTCGGATGATTCTTCCGATGACACAGCATTTGAAATGGTTACATCGCTATCATCCTTTTGAAGTCCGAAATAAATATATAAAAGTACACCGACCGCCAATATCAGTACAACAATCAGACACACAAGTGCAATCACCAGACCTTTATGCGATTTTTCTTTCGGTTCTTTGGTCTGATAAGATGCTGTTGACTGCGGTTGCGGTGTCACTTCGGACTGCGGCACAACCTGCTGTTGCGGTGTCACTTTGGGTTGCGGCACAACCTGTTGCTGCGGTGTTACCTTAGGCTGCGGCACAACCTGCTGTTGTGGTGTCACCGAAGCTTGCATATCAAGCTTGGTTCCGCATTTTGTACAAAACTTTGCACCATCCTTTAATTGAGCACCGCATTTTTTGCAAAACATAACACCCCTCCTAAAAGTTTACGAAATCTGTGAATCCAAAACTTTGGCTGCCTCTTTCAATGCATCCTCTATTCCCTGCGGATTCTTTCCGCCGGCCTGAGCCATAGACGGTTTTCCGCCGCCACCGCCACCGACCATGGCAGCTATTCCTTTAATCAAATTTCCGGCATGAGCGCCCTTTGAAATTGCTCCGTCCGTAGCCATGGCTATCAGATTAACTTTGCCCTCATTCTCGGAAATCAGAACAACTACACCCTCCTGTATCTTGGTCTTAAGCTGATCACCCAGATCTCTTAATCCGTTCATATCAACACCGGATACTTTTGATGCAATCAATTTGACGCCCTTTATATCCTGTACGGAATCCATAACATCCCCCAAGGACTCCTGGGCTGCCTTAGACTTAAGAGACTCAACCTCTGAAGACAATTCCTTAATCTGCTTTAACATTGCCTCTATCTTTTTCGCCAGTTCGGAAGGCGTTGACTTGGCTGCCGCACAGGCATTCATAAGTTCCTCTTCTCTCTTGGCATAGTATTCTGTTACATTAGCACCTGTAACTGCTTCAATTCTTCTTACACCGGCTGCTACACCGCTTTCCGACAGAATCTTGAAATTAGCTATATCGGCAGTATTCTTAACATGTGTACCGCCACATAATTCCTTGGAGAAATCTCCCATAGAAACAACTCTTACGGTTTCTCCGTACTTTTCTCCAAACAAGGCCATAGCACCTGTCTTTTTGGCATCTTCAATGCTCATTACATCCGTAACAACCGGCAAACCTTCTGCAATTTTCTCATTAACTATCTTTTCAACCTTGGCTATTTCTTCTGCTGTCATAGCTTTATCATAGCTAAAGTCAAATCGAGTTCTCGCAGCATCCTGATATGAACCTGACTGCTCCACTCCTTCACCGAGCACTTCCTGTAATGCACCCTGAAGTAAGTGTGTTGCCGAATGGTTTTTACATGTGGCCAATCTGTTTGCGGGACATACACTTAACGAAGCCTTATCTCCCACCTTAACAGAACCTTTGACAACCTTACCTATATGACCGATTCTTCCCTCCGGAAGTTTGATTGTTTCGTCAACATAGAATTCTCCCGATTCGGTTTTAATAGAACCTATATCGCCCTTTTGTCCACCCATCGTTGCATAAAAAGGTGTATTCTTGGTTATTACGGTTCCTTCTTCACCTTCTGTAAGAGCATCTTTCATGGAAGATGCATCGGCAACTGCCAACACAACATCTTCTTCCGTTAATTTGTCATAACCCGTAAACGTAGATGTCACAGATGCATCAAGGCTTTCAAACACATTTGCATCTGCCGACTTCTGTGAAAAATTCGAATTGTCCTGAGACAATTTTTTATCTTCTTCCTCACACTTTTTGTATCCGGCTTCATCAACCTTCAGCCCCTCTTCATCGGCCATCTCGACAGTAAGTTCAAGTGGGAAGCCGAATGTGCTGTAAAGTCTGAATGCTGCCTTACCGTCAATTGTATCGACGCCTTCTTCCTTCTTAGCAGTCAAAATCTTCTTGAATTCCTTAAGACCCTTTTCAATTGTTTCTTCGAAACGGTTTATTTCCTTCTCCAATTCAGAAAGAATAAATGTCTTATTCTTAGGAAGAAGCGGATATGCTTCGTTATAAACATCATCAATAAAGATTGATGCAATCTTCTTATAATCCTGAGTCTTTAATGATAATGAACGTCCGTGTCTGACTGCACGACGAATCAATCTTCTCAAAACATAGCCGGCACCGACATTGGACGGCAAAAGTTTAGCCTCATCGCCAATCAGCATTACTGCCGTACGAAGATGATCCGCAATTATTCTCATGGATTTGGTGGATTTTTCATCTGCCTCATACTTAATGCCGGACAGTTCTTCGATGCAGGCAATAACTGCAGCAAAAAGATCTGTCTTATATACATCATCGATTCCGTTTAAGAACGCCAGATTTCTTTCTAGTCCCCAGCCGGTATCTACGTTTTTCTTTTCAAGCGGGGTCAAATGTCCATCCTGATGCTTCTCATACTGCATGAAAACATCGTTACCGATTTCAGTATATTTGCCGCAATGACATCCGGGTCTGCAGTCAGGTCCGCATGGTTCTTTGTCCGAAACATAGAACATCTCCGAATCGGGTCCGCATGGACCATATTCAAGTCCCCACCAGTTATCCTCTGCCGGAAGATAGAATACGTTCTCCGGCTTAAAACCTGATTCTATACGATACTTAGCACCTTCCTCATCACGGGGAGCATTCTCGTCACCGGCAAATACTGTTGCAGCCAAATGATCTTTATCAAATTCAAAAACTTCTGTCAAAAGTTCATAGCTCCACTGGCATCTTTCCTTTTTGAAATAATCGCCCAAAGACCACGAACCCATCATTTCGAAGAAGCTCAAATGACTTTTGTCGCCGATACCGTCAATATCATTGGTACGTACACAACCTTGAACATTACAAAGTCTCGTGCCCATAGGATGCTTCTTACCAAGAAGGTACGGCATAATCGGCTGCATTCCGGCAACGTTGAACATTGCTCCGGTAGAGCCGTCTGATACAAGTGAAACAGCTCCGCAGTCCACATGACCGCGAGCTACGTAGAAATCTATCCATTTCTTTCTTAATTCTTTGGAAGTAAATTGTGTCATCGGATTTATTCTCCTGTAATATGGTTAATCCAAAATGAATTCTTAAAATGTAAATTTATCTGCAAAATATGCTTCGAGATCTGCAATAGCAACTCTCTCCTGCTCCATCGAATCACGGAATCTTACAGTTACGCAATTATCAGTCTCCGAATCAAAATCGTACGTAATGCAGAAAGGAGTACCGATCTCATCCTGTCTTCTGTATCGTTTTCCGATATTTCCTCTGTCATCGAATTCACAATACCACTTCTTTGACAACTGAGTGAATATTTTCTCGGCACCCTCATTCAACTTCTTGGACAAAGGAAGTACTCCAATCTTAACCGGAGCAAGTGCAGGATGGAAATGAAGTACTGTTCTCATATCCGGTGCCTCTTCGGTTCCGAGATTCTCTTCATCATAAGCGGCGCACAAGAATGCAAGAACCACACGGTCTGCTCCCAATGAAGGTTCAACAACATAAGGTACATATTTTTCATTCTTAACATCATCAAAATAGCTCATGTCTTCGCCTGAAGTATTCTGATGCTGCGTCAGGTCGTAATCTGTTCTGTCGGCAATTCCCCAAAGTTCTCCCCATCCGAACGGGAACTTGAATTCGATATCCGTTGTTCCTTTTGAATAGAAGCAAAGCTCCTCGGGGTCATGGTCACGAAGCTTGATTTCATCTTCTTTGATTCCAAGGCTTAATAACCAGTTTCTGCAGAATGCTCTCCAATAGTCAAACCACTCCAAATCAGTTCCGGGTTCACAGAAGAATTCCAATTCCATCTGTTCAAACTCACGTGTACGGAATGTGAAGTTACCGGGAGTAATCTCATTTCTGAAAGCCTTACCTACCTGGCCGATACCAAACGGAATCTTTCTTCTTGAGCTACGCTGAACGTTCTTGAAGTTAACGAAAATACCCTGCGCCGTTTCAGGTCTTAAGTAAACGGTATTCTTCGCATCTTCCGTAACACCCTGGAAGGTCTTAAACATAAGGTTGAATTCTCTGATATCCGTAAAATTATGCTTACCGCAAGAAGGACACGGAATGTTCTTCTCTTCGATGAAATTTTTCATCTCCTCTTTTGAGAACGCATCTATAGGCTTAGGCAATTCTATATTGTTTTCAATGCAGAAGTCTTCAATTATCTTGTCTGCTCTAAAACGCTCATGGCACTCCTTACAATCCATCAAAGGATCGGAAAATCCGCCCAAATGTCCTGATGCAACCCATGTCTGAGGATTCATCAATATAGCACAGTCAACACCTACGTTGTAGAGATTTTCCTGAACGAATTTCTGCCACCATGCTCTCTTAACATTATTCTTAAGTTCTACGCCAAGGTTACCGTAATCCCATGTATTGGCCAATCCGCCGTATATTTCGGAACCCGGATAAATAAAACCTCTCGCCTTAGCTAATGCAACTATTTTTTCCATTGATTTTTCCATATGCTTTTCTCCTGATTCTTATTTATATAGTATATATGCAATCTCACTACTGTCCGGATTCAAAATCACCTTATTGGGCTCTGCCAATTGGCAATTATCAGATTTATACTTCACCTTCTCGGGTAAAAATATACTTTCCGCATAATTAAAGATGACCAGTGTATAATCCTCCATTCCGATGATATCGGCCGTGGTAATTGTTTTGGAAGGATCCGATACATCCGTCAGAATCGCTTTCAAATCATACCCTTGGGCAACAGCCTCCGACGGGGCTCCTACGAAAAGTACTTCACCGTTGAATTCCGAAAATTCTTTGCAGTTTTGATATTGAATTTCAATATCCGTTGTTTTGTCATTAAGTTTAACCCGTTCCAAAGAAATTCCCGCTCCCGAAGAAGTATTATAAGCAGCAACCTCCTCCAGAACCGACTGCTTTAATTCTTCAATGTCATAATAGTTTTCTCCGAAAGGTTCGCGAATTCTCTCACTGATTTGTCCGTCGGATGAGATAAAGATATTATTCTTATCGTCATCTTTACTCATCGAACAGCCCGTGAAACAAAGCAAACATAATGAAATTGTAAGTAATAAAATAAATGACTTTTTCATAACTAAAACATTATATATGAGCCTTTCATCATTTTCAATGCTTTTCGTCCAATTATAACTGTCCGCCGCTATAACAAATTAATCATTTCCAAACTTTTGAACGGCTTATCGGTGAATCTTCTCATAAGATAACCGGATATATCCTTCAAGTCGTCCAATACCGACTTTGAAACTGCAAACGTATATAATTTTTCAATACTGCTTCCTGCGATATAGTTCACTGTAAATTCAGTAGATTCATCATACGGGCATTCTCTTTCGGGCATTCCGGGATATTCTCCGTTAATGCAGATTGCCTTAATTTCGAAAACAGATTTAACCAAAACATTATCATACTTGGGGCTTATCAGAGCTCTTACCGATTGGTACAAAAGTTTAAGAAATTCCTTTTCATCATTGTTCTCGCGCGTGAAGTAATCCATAACTTCCAAGAAATACATGCCGTAACATGCACCTTCAAAGTCGTCTCTTAACTGTTCGAAGTAATTACCGATAATCGCTTCGTTCAAAGAATATGATGACCGACCTTCAAACAGTTTGAATTCACCGAATGAGAACGGATTGGTAGATGCCATAAAACGATTATTCGGTTTCCTGGCACCTTTGGCGAAGCAACTTATCTTACCTCGCTCTTTGGTAAGAATTATGACCCTTCTGTCATATTCGCCTACGGGTTCGCATCTAAGTACCATCCCCGTCACGCTGACCAAATCCTGCATATTATTCCAAATCCTCTTTGGGATCATACCCGAAATTCTTGATTAATGTATCCGAATCACGCCAATTATTTTTAACCTTAACCCACAGTTGAAGATTAACCTGCTGTTCCAAAAGGTCCTCTATCTCATACCTGGCCGCAGAACCTATCTTTTTGAGCATTGCGCCCTGTTTTCCGATAACTATTCCCTTGTGTGAGCTCTTCTCACATACTATGGTCGCATATACGTCGACAAGCTTTTTGCCAAATTCCATCTGCTCAATCGTCACTGCAATGCCGTGAGGAATTTCTTCATCAAGGCATTTAAGAGCCTTCTCTCTTATAAGTTCGGCCACTATCTGCTTAATAGGCTGATCGGTAACCGTGTCTTCGTCGTAATACGGATCCCCATACGGTAAATACTTCGATATACATTTGAGCAGTTCATCTATATTATCATTCTTCATTGCCGAAACCGGTACAACTTCGGCGAAATTCATTTCCTTGATATAGGTATCAATAAATCCCAAAAGCTCATCCTTCTTAACCTTGTCAATCTTATTGATTACCAAGAATACCGGAACCCGCACTTTTTTCAGTTGTTCAATAATGGCACGTTCTCCCGCTCCGATATAATTGGTCGGCTCAACAAGCCATAAAACAACATCCGCATCCTTAATCGAGCTTTGGGCAACAGAAACCATATAATCGCCAAGTCGGTTTTTGGACTTGTGTATTCCCGGAGTATCTACGAAAACTATCTGCTCCGTATCTGTTGTATAAACCGTTCTTATTCTGTTTCTTGTTGTCTGAGGTTTATCCGATGTAATGGCAATTTTCTGACCGATGATTTGATTCATCAATGTGGACTTACCCACATTCGGTCTTCCGACCAGCGCAACGAAACCTGCTTTAAAATTCTCTTCTAACATAATTGTTCCAGCTTATTAAATATATCCTTTGACTCGTTAATGATGTCGACATTTCCGACAACACATATATTTTTGTCATCAACTATTGCATCGATGTACTTATACAATCCTCTGATATCTTCTTCGGTAACGTTGAGTATCTCGTCTCTCTCCTTTTGAATGTCTGCGTCTGAGATTTTTCCGAAGTAGCATGTCATCGAATGTGACGCACGGCTTGCCGGGGTCATCGGTGTATCCAAATCGGACAAAGTACCTATGATGTATTTCAACACCTGCGATTCATCCAACTCTATATTTTTAATGTACTCCGATGCCTTGTCGTAAACCTCCAGAGTATTCTTTAAATTAGGATCGCGATAAGAAACAAAGTAAGCAAGTCCGCTTCTTCCGAATCCGTTCATACATCCGTAAGCTCCGCCCAATACCCTGACATTATTCCATAAGTAATCATAACTCATCATGGTTTTTAAGACGCGTAAAGCTCCGGTGTATTTTAGTCCCTTGGCTATATAATCGCCACCCACACATACATACTGAACCTGACCCGCTGTATAGAATCCCTCATTCTCCTTTTGGGGAATGGCTATATAGGCATCCTTTTCATATGGTTCGGTATACAGAATTTTCTTGATTTTCTCTATGGTCTTTTCAATGTCTTTATACGCATCGGATTCACATGTATAGTCAACAAATAGATTTTCCGGTCTGAAAATACAGGTAAACAACTGCTTAATTTTATCAATTATATCCTGTGAATTATTATCATAATCATTCAGCAGTTTTTCCAAAAATCTATATGAATCCAATCCATAAAGTGCTTCGTTAGCTTTGGCATACGGCATAATGTATCCTGCCACTCTGCTTAATGCCACCGTATGTCCGGAACTCATCAGCATCGCCTGGCTTCTTGCCTTTGCCTCATTGAGTATTTCCAAAAGGCGCTTGCTGTCATCCAATTTGGTTCGAATAATTACCTCTTCGACAAGTTCCATCATTTCGTCAAGATTTTCGTACAAGAACTTGGTCTTTACACAAAGATATGAATTGTATGTTCTGTTGGCAAAATCGTTGTACGTTGAAACATCAAAGCCCAATCCTCCGGTTCTTATGTTGATTTCGTCGAAAAGATCGCCGTACGAATAGTTCTTGGTATCCATCATTCCGATTACAAGTTTCATAACCGAAATATAGGGGAACAGTTCTTTCGGAACATCATCCAGCTTGAACATCAATTGCAAATAACCGATTCCGTTGGTAAAGATATCATGATACAGCAACGAAGTTTCGCCGACCTTATTCATTCTGTTCACCAAACCAACCGCTTCTTTCTTCAAATCCGACTTCTTAAGCATCGGAATTTTGGCAAGATCCTCCTTGGGGCTCGGCTCCGATTGATATTCTTTCAATTCGACTGTACCTGATACTATCTTTTCAATTTCTTCAACAGACAACGAATTCTTATATTCCTCAAGTTTCTTCTTTAAGATTTCATCCTTGGAGGTTGTGAGTCCTGCCTTGGGATTAAAGGCAATTATCGTCTTATGTTGGTTCGACAGTATATATTTATCAAGAAGTTCTTCAAAATAGCCACTGTCTATCGAATCTTTAAGGAACTTATAAGTCTCATTCGCTTCAATATGCCAAAACGGTGTCATTCTGTCATAAAGCCAACTGTCAAATGCCTGCAATCCGAGCATTAAGCCTTTAGGATATGAGCCGTAATCAGCTTCCCTGTATCTAAACTCGAAATGATTGATTGCTGCAAGCAAAGACTTCTTGGGAAGTCCCTCTTTAACCATTTCCTTGAGTTTTTCTTCGATGATATTAACAAATCTGTCTTTGTCATCCTTATTCGCATTCTTGGCAATAATGGCAAAGAACGGTTGATAAATTCCACCCTCAACGCAGCTGTAAACATCTTCACCTATCCCGGCATCTATCAAGGCCTGCTTAATCTGTGCCCCCGGAGCCGAGCATAATGCGTAATCAAGAATATCAATGGCCGCATACAGTTTTCTGTCCAGTGAAGTACCCATGGATACGTTATACGTAAGATAACTTCCATCATCTTCCGATTCGTCCAAAACAGGATAATCCATCTCCATTGTTTTGGCCTCTTCGAACGGGGCTTGCAAAGAAATTGCCGAATCAACCTCCAAATACTCATACTCGGACAGATATTCCTCGTCAATAAATTTCAGATATTCAGCAGCGTCCATATCGCCGTACAAATATATATAACAGTTGGACGGATGATAATACTTGGCGTGGAAAGCCAAAAAGTCCTCATATGTCAGCGAAGGAATCACCTCCGGATCCCCTCCGGATTCCAATCCGTACGTTGTATCCGGATACAACGACATCATTACTTTGCTTTCAACAACATCATCCGGTGAAGAATATACACCCTTCATCTCATTATAAACAACGCCGTTCAGTGTTAGTTCGTCGTCCCGGCTTTCAAGTTCATAGTGCCAGCCTTCCTGCCTGAATATTTTCTCATTCTTGTAAATATTCGGCGAGAAAACCGCATCAAGATATACATCCGTCAGATTCGCAAAATCCTTATCATTGCAGCTTGCAACCGGATATACTGTTTTGTCCGAAAATGTCATTGCATTAAGAAAC
>JAZUFE010000009.1:0-52529 GCA_045640525.1 Lachnospiraceae bacterium
GAATTGACAGAGACACAGCAAGACGGGTTGCTTACACAGGGCGAAGAATAGCCTATGTATGCAACAAAGGGGCTGTGAATGTCGCGATAAACAATAAAAGACTAGCCTCATTTGGACTAGTCTCTATGTTAGATTACTACATCGAAAGGTGTGTTACTTGTTAAGCTGATTGAACCGCCGTGTACCGAACGGTACGCACGGTGGTGTGAGAGGTCGGGATTTCTCATTTAAGAGAAATTCCTCCTACTCGATTCTATAGAACCAGTATCCAATCGGGTAACCACCTTAAGTGAAGTCCCCATTCTTTGGGAAACGGAAGACCCGATATAACTGGGAAGAAGATAACGAAAACAAATACGACAGCTCCGAGGTATATCTTTACATACTTCTTTGAATTTGGCTTCCACTCAATCAGTTTCTTGATTGAATACCCCATCATGAACATGGCAAACAGAATAGAAGGCAGATAGTGATATATGAAAGTACATCTGCTTACACTCATCCAGGGGATGTATTGAGCCAAATATGAAACACTTAAAAAGCGTGCTTTTGAATCTTTTTTCACAATTGCCAAATAGAGAACAAAGAGTATGCATGGAAGTGACAGCCACCAAATCAATACATTGCCCATGTAAGATACGGCCGAAACGTCGCCTAAATCATCAGTTGCGTCATTTGCCGCAAGCAATGGCATCCAAACGAAAGGCCATTCGTAGAACGGTGAACTGTAATAATGCGTTGCCTCCAAATTCTTATGATAGTTAATCATATAGTTGGTGTTTCTGACAGTTTTGGCAAGTAAACCGTCATGAGCATATCCTATATAAATACCATCATCATTGAATTCTATTCGGTCATCATCTGAACCTGCAAGGGCATTCGCTTCTACGACGGGAATATAAGCCAGCGTATATAGAAGCAAGGGAAGTACGATGAAGTATGCCATACAAAAACCGAATAATTTTAGGGCCTGACCTTTGGGCCATTTTTTGATTGTATGATACAGGAGAATGACAGCCAGACCGACACCCGCATATACACCGGTAAGTTTGGTGGCGACGGCAAGTCCCATAGCGCCTCCTGACAGGGCAAGATTGATATATACCTTTGATGGAGGAAATTTATCGGTCGAAGATGACTTGCTTGCTCTATAGATATTATCTTCCTCAATATAACGGTACATGAAGTAGTAGCACAATATTATGAAGAATGCGACAAAGATATCAATTGTCGCAATTCGAGACAACGTATAATGCATGCAGTCGAAGGTTATAAAGAATCCGACACATGTTGCAATGAAGGTATCATTAAATAACTTTTTGGCAAAGATATACATAAGCGGAATGAACAGGATTCCGAAAAGTGCTACGAAGAATCGCATTCCGAACGGAGTCATGCCGAAAAGTTCGATTCCCAATGCAAGAATACATTTCCCCAATTGAGGGTGCGTTGTTTCGTATGTGGGAAGACCGTGAACGAATTCATAGCCCGTACGACCATGATAGACTTCATCGAACATGGTTCCGTCCATATAAGTCTTTTCTGTGGTCGCATAGAATAAATCCTGCTCGTCAAACAATTCGGGATATTCGTTTGCGTTGACGGGGAGAATAGTGCCGTTGGGCCCTGTGAATACAAATTCGTTGTATACGGCTTCATCGTCGGTAGAAACAATTCCCAAGTATCTCGTTGTATAGTAAACATCAACATCGTTCCACTGGAAGACAGAACCGATATTGGCATCAGGATTTGTTACAATCCATTCTTTGGTAACTTCGTTATACACGGATATGGTAACCTTACGGCTGTCCAGATTGCCAAGATAAGCATGTAGTTTTTCAATAAGTATGTAGTCACCGAAATCCAAAACAATATCTCGATTTTCGGGGGAGGTTTTGTATTGGCTTTGAGGAGCACTCATATTTCCGAGTCTGAAGAAAACCAATAATGTAAATATAAGCATGAGAATGCCTACTATTTTCCAATCTTTGCTATCCATAAAGGTAACTTTAGGGAATAATTTCTTGCTTTTATTCTTAAAATTTGTCATACTATCACCTGTGGGTATTTTTGCATCTTTAACTATTTTTGCAATATCCATATGAAAGTATATCAATTAATATGAGGAGATTCAATGAAGAAAGCGTTAAGATTATTCAAGAAAACACTTGCTTTAATGTTAGCTGTTACAGTAGTGGCGGCAATTCCCGGCCAGACAGCACATGCGAGAGTAACATCTGCCGGAAGTATAGCCAAAGGAATTGATGTTTCAAGATATCAGGGAATGATTAACTGGTCGCAGGTGGCAGCATCAGGAGTTAAATTCGCATTTATTCGTATCGGAAATACTGTAGGCGGATTGGACCCTATGTTCATAAATAATATACAGCAGGCGCAGGCTAACGGAATTAAGGTAGGCGTATATCTTTATTCATATGCTAAAACAGTAGAGGAAGTAACTAATGAGGCTGCATTGACAATTGCCTGGTTGCAGAATTACGGATTACAGCTTCCTGTGGTTTTTGATATCGAGGATAAATGTCATTCGGCCTTAGATCCGACAACGATAGGCGCACTTATCAATACATACTGTATATTGATTGATTCGGCCGGTTATTATCCGATGGTTTATACTTATAAGAACTTCTATAATACAAAGATAGGAGCTACTCCGTGGGATGTTTGGATGGCTCAATATAATGATGCTTGTGAAACGAATGTTAATGTGGCTTTCTGGCAGTATTCATCATCGGGCTCGGTTCCGGGAATCAGCGGAAGAGTGGATATGGATTATCAGTACAAGGATTATTCAACCTCTATTATTAAAGAAGGTTTCTTGCCTCATAACGGAAATACCAGATTCTATTCAAATTGGAAAATGCAGACAGGATGGATAGATTATAACGGAAATCGCTATTTGGCTGATCCTATAGGTAATCTTCTTAAGGGGTGGTATGTAGACCCTACCAACAATACTTATTATTTTGATATGACGACAGGCGCTGCAGCAATCGGCGCATCTGATATAGCCGGATTCAAATTCTACTTTAATGAGTTTGGTGTTCAGCAGTATGGCTTCATCGACTATGGTCAGGGAACCAAGTATTTTGATCCTCTTGCCAACGGTGCAATGGCAACATCATGGTTCGCATACAACGGTACCATGCATTATGCGGATGCCAACGGAAATCAGGCAATCGGACTTACAACAATTGACGGTGCTTCATATTTCTTCGCGGAAGATGGAGCAGTAGTAACCAATCAGACAGTGGATATTAACGGTAAACAGTATAATGCGGATGCCAATGGTGTCCTTACCGAAGTTCCCGTACTTCCCGCTCCGGAGGGTGAAACTCCTGAGTATATTGTAGATCCGAATACCGGAATTGCTCTTGAAACGGCTACCGGAAACTGGATTAACTATGCTACCGGTGAAATAATCATGTACGCAAACGGTACAAAGCCCGAGTAATTGGTTGACGGCACATAAAGTTTGTGATAATATTGCTTTTGCGATTGTTTTTTGGAGGTTTTTATGGCTACATTAAAAGTAATCATTCAAATAGTATTCATTTTAATATGTGTTTTACTTACAGCATTGGTTTTGATGCAGGAAGGTAAACAGGCAGGACTCGGAGCAATTTCCGGTGCAGCTGAAACATATTGGGGTAAGAACAAAGGACGTTCAATGGAAGGAAAACTTGTTAAGATCACCAAGTGGTTGGCAATTTTCTTTATGTTGATATCAATTGTGTTGAATCTCAATATTTTTTAGAAATTGATTTATTTACCCCTGCCGGTTTCCGACAGGGGTTTTTGTTTTTTGGAAAGATATGAAAAATAATAGAAGTAAGAAAAGAAGAACAATTACATATACGGGAAAATATATTTCGAATCAATCGGGATTTGGATTTGTAGAGATAGAGGATTCGGATAAAGATATATTTATCGGAAGGAAAGATACACTTAACGCATTTTTGGGTGACATTGTCGAGGTTGAAATCCTACAGGAGGCTTATAAAGATAAAAGAGCCGAGGGAAAAGTTGTTAAGATACTTGATCATACTATAAATGAGGTGGTAGGTACTTATGACAAGGCGAACGGATTCGGATTCGTAATTCCGGATAATCATAAGATTGATACCGATATTTTTATCGGTAAAGAAAACTCAATGGGAGCGGTATCGGGCCATAAAGTTGTTGCACAGATTACGGATTATGGTGATAGCAAGCATAAACCGGAAGGAAAGGTTGTTGAAATACTCGGACACGAAAACGACCCCGGAGTTGATATACTTTCAATTGTTAAAGGGTTTGACCTCCCGAGCGAATTTCCGGAAAAGGTTATAAATCAGGCGAACAGGGTAGCCAAAGAAGTTTCTGAAGCCGATATGTTCGGCAGAACCGATCTGAGGGATTTGATGATGGTTACCATAGACGGAGAAGATGCCAAGGACCTGGATGATGCTGTTTCATGCTATTTTGAAAACGGTCTTTATCATTTGGGCGTTCATATAGCTGACGTTTCTAACTATGTGCAGGAAAGCTCTGCCCTGGATAAGGAAGCTTTGAAAAGAGGAACATCGGTATATTTGGTAGACAGGGTTATCCCCATGCTCCCCCATGTGCTGTCTAACGGGATGTGTTCATTGAATATGGGAGAAGACAGACTGGCACTGAGCTGTCTGATGACGATTGATGGAGAGGGAACGGTCGTTGACCATGAAATACTTGAAACGGTTATTAACGTTAACGAGAGAATGAACTATTCGGATGTTAACAAGATATTGAAACACGAGTCTGCTAAACTGGAAGAACGATATGCCGAGGAAAAAGATATGTTTTTCCTTATGGAAGAATTATCCGCTATTATCCGTAAGAATCGAAAGGAAAGAGGTTCGATAGATTTTGACTTTCCCGAGTCGAAAATCATATTAAACAAAAGAGGTATTCCTGTTGATGTCAGACCGTACGAAAGAGATATAGCACAAAAACTCATAGAAGACTTTATGCTTATGGCGAATGAAACGGTTGCGGCACATTTCTATTGGCTTGAAAGTCCTTTTTTATACAGAACACACGGTACACCTGACCCGGAGAAGATAATGAAGCTTGGAACATTCATTAACAATTTCGGTTACAGTATTAAAGTGCGAAGCTCTGAAAATGAAATCCATCCTAAAGAGATTCAAAAACTGTTAAGCAGAATAGAAGGTACACCTGAGGAAGCACTTATATCAAGACTTACTTTAAGGTCGATGAAGAGAGCAGAATATAACACTGCCTGCATGGGACATTTCGGACTGGCCTGCCAGTATTATACACATTTTACATCGCCTATCAGACGATATCCCGATCTTCAGATACACAGAATTATCAAGGATCATCTGCGTGGAAGAATGAATGAAAGAAAAGCAGGACATTATGAAGGTATTCTTCCGATGGTTGCCAAAGAAACGTCTTCTTTGGAACGACGTGCGGATGAAGCTGAACGTGAGGTGGATAAGCTAAAGAAGGCACAATACATGGGAAATCATATAGGAGAAGAATTCGAAGGCGTTGTTTCGGGAGTTACTGCATGGGGAATTTATGTAGAACTACCCAATACGGTCGAAGGAATGGTACACGTTTCCAAACTCCCAAATGATTTCTATATTTACAATGAAGAAACATATGAAATGGTAGGAAAAGATTCGGGAATGACATATAAACTCGGACAAAGAGTAAGGATTTGTGTAGATTCTGTGGATTTGGCCACAAGAACAATTGATTTTGGTATAATAACATCATGAGCAAAGAACCATTAAAATTAGTAGCTAATAATAAAAAAGCATATCATGAATATTTTATAGAAGAAAAGTATGAGGCAGGGCTGGCTCTTCACGGAACGGAGGTTAAGAGCCTGCGACTTGGAAAGTGCAGTATCAAAGAGGCATTTATACGAGTTGATGATGGAGAGGTGTATATTTATGGAATGAACATTTCTCCGTATGAAAAGGGCAATATATTTAACAAAGATCCATTGAGGGTCAGAAAGCTTTTGCTTCATAACTATGAGATAAGAAAACTTATCGGAGCGTCCAGCGAGCAAGGATATACCATTATGCCATTACAGGTGTACTTTAAAGACGGACGTGCTAAAATAGAAATTGGTTTGGCACGAGGTAAGAAATTGTATGATAAGCGTGCCGATAAAGCCAAGAAAGATGTAATGCGTGAAGTTGAAAGAGACTTCAAACTAAAACTAAGAGGTTAATCCCGAAAGGGTTAACATATAAGGGCCAGTCAAGGTTTCGACAGGGATCATGCAGCTTTAGAAGCTATCCGCGGGAAGGCGCGTTAGACCGCAAACTAAATATAAACGCTGATAAGAAATTAGCAATCGCTGCCTAGTTGCAGCTGTCTGACTTAGTGCACCTACACATTAAGACTCAGGCATCGACCATGTAGGAAACGACTTATACTAAGCTTTGCGTATAAGGGCGTATTATGAAGCTACTTTCGCCCGGAGGGCGTTCACCTCCGCCGGGATGAAGGGAATTCAATCGGTGAACTATGATAGTAGAAGGAGAGGGAATTGGTTTTTGGACACGGGTTCGACTCCCGTCTGGTCCACTTGGGGACGGGGTTAGGGGTTCAAAAGTACGAATGTACTTTTGAACCCCCTTCGCATCCAACATTATATGCGATAGTGCCGTTTAATCGGCTACGTGAGGAAATATTTTAATACCGAATATGGAAAATTTGGTTGCATGAGGAGATTTCAAATGCCAAATAAAGAAGATTTGCTTGTGGGCGGATATTTTTTTGGATCATATGATGATGCCAATCAGGCTAAGAGAGAACTAAAGAATGCCCAATATTTGGAAGAACGTGTTAATTCAATGAATGCAAAACAGCTGAAAGCTGTTTACGATAAAATGCTTGATGAGAAAATGTTTTCGACTCCGGTAGGGTGGGAGTATCTAAAGTATGTCCAAGAAAGGCTGAAAGCGGAAGGAATTTCGGAAAATGAAATACGTCCGATTCCGTTGTATGCCACATTTACTTCTTCGTCTAAAGACAATAATGAGTATTCCCATATAGCCAAAATGCATATTAAGAACAACAGAGCCGTTGTTCCACGCCTTAAGAACCAACTGAAAACGTCGGTTTTGGTAAATATAGCATTGATTGTTTTGGTTATTGTTATGTTCGTTATTACTCTTAACAGTTCAAATCCCAATATACTGAATTATAAGCAGGCTATTACCGATGAATATGCATCTTGGGAACAGGAATTGACCGAACGTGAGAATGCACTCAAAGAAAAGGAGAGCACTTATGAAAATTTTAATGGTTGATGACGAAGCCAGAATGAGGAAACTCGTTAAAGACTTTTTGATAAAAAGCAATTTTGAAGTACTTGAAGCCTGTGACGGTGAAGAGGCTTTGGAAGTTTTTTATGATAATCAGGATATTGACTTGGTAATCCTTGACGTTATGATGCCTAAAATTGATGGATTCGGAGTTCTGCGTGAAATTAGAGAAACATCAAAGGTTCCCGTAATCATGTTGACGGCCAAATCGGAAGAAAAGGATGAGCTTATGGGTTTTGGCCTTGGCGTGGATGAATATGTTACCAAGCCGTTCAGCCCCAAAATCCTGGTTGCAAGAGTTGAAGCAATCTTAAGAAGAACCAATAATGCTGCGACGGAAGGAGAAACATATGAAGCTGGCGGAATCATATTGGATAAAGTCGCTCATATGGTTAAGATTGACAACAAAAGTATTGATCTTAGCTTCAAAGAATTTGAATTGCTGAGTTACTTTATGGAGAATCAGGGAATTGCATTGTCCAGAGAAAAGATACTTAACAGCGTTTGGAATTATGACTATTTCGGAGATGCCAGAACAATAGATACGCATGTCAAAAAACTCCGTTCCAAAATGGGTGAAAAAGGCGATGCCATCAAGACAATTTGGGGTATGGGATACAAATTTGAACCATAGTATATCTTTGTAAATAGATGCAGTTGATACGGAAAGTTAGTGATGAAGAAAACATCTGAAGGTAAAAAGATAAATAAGTACTATTTGATGACGATTGCACTTGCGGTGGTCGTTCTTTTGATTGGTATAGTTGCATTCAGATTTTATGCATTCAGACTGAGTGACAGTAAGAATGAGCATACATATGACAGTTATTATGTAATGATTACCGATGATCCAAAATCATCGTTTTGGCAGGAAGTGTATAAGGGAGCACAGGAAAGGGCTCTTGAAGATAATGTTTTCGTTGAACTGTTGGGTGATAATCTGTCGAGAAGTTATTCTACGATAGAGCTTATGGATATAGCGATAGCTTCGCATCCCGATGGCATTATGGTATATGCTGATGAATCGGAAGAGATGAGAGAGCGAATTAACGAAGCCGTAAGTGTCGGAATACCTGTTGTTACTTTATACAACGATAATACGTTGTCGAATCGTTGTTCGTTCATAGGTGTGAGCGGATATAACATAGGCCGCGAATACGGTAAGTTGATTAAGCAGATTGCTTTAAAGCGTAAGAGAAACGGTATTGAGGATGATGTTGTTGACATTACCGTTTTAACGGATATAAATAAAGAAGATTCACTTTATACTTTAATTCTTTCAGGACTTCAGGAAACACTTGAATCCAAGAGTAATCTCGATGCATCATTTTCAATTTCTTTTGCCAATGTAGATAATACGAATGCATTTTCTGCGGAAGAATCCATAAGAGATATTTTTGCCCAGGATGAAGTCCCGGATATATTGGTATGCTTGAATGAGCAGAATACAACCTGTGCATATCAGGCTGTTGTTGATTTTAATATGGTTAAAGATGTAAATATCCTTGGATATTATGATTCTACCACCATTTTGAACGCAATATATCACAGTGCTGTTTATGCTACGGTTTCCGTTGATACTTACAATATGGGTAAGTTCTGTACGGAAGCATTGATAGAATATAATGAAATGGGAAATACAAGTCAGTATTTCACAACCGAGGTTACAATCATAGACGGAACCAATGTTGTTTTCCACCTTAAAAAGAAGGAGGAAAACAATGAATAAGTTCAAGTCTCTTTCGCTTCAGACCAAAATAACATTTCTTTATGTAATTGCCAATATTATCATGCTGTTTGCCTGTATTGTATTGATATTGGGAATTAATTCCATGTCAATGGAAATTGACCAGATATATCAAAATAACAGACATTTGAATGAACTGTCGGATTGCCTTGATTCGGTTCAAAGCAGTATGACGGAGTATTTGAAATTCAAGACATCCGATGCGCTTGAAGACTATTATAAGTGTGATCAAGAGTACAGTAATATGATTGACGATTTGTCGGAAGGCATAACAGATGCGACTTTCTCCAGAATGGAAAGAAACATTAAGAATATGTCTGTGAATTATCTGCAAACCGTGTCTGAATCGATAGAGGCAAAGCGTGGAAGAAATGTAGAAAAATACAGAACAAAGTTCGAGTCCGCAACGCGGTTGTACGGATATATCAATGAGTATATTTCAAGCCTGAACAAGGAGCAGTTTTCTGAAAACTCGGTTAACTACAATATAGTTTCGCAGGCTTTCAGAAGATTTGAAATAGTCGGATTGATAGTTATTACGGTAATTGTACTTCTGAATATTCTGCTCATTGTTAAAATGGTTAAGGCACTTATCAAACCGTTAAAAGACCTTGTGAATGTGGCAAATGAAGTGTCGGAAGGAAATCTTGATGTTGAATTGGTTGACAGCGAGACGCTTGATGAAACAGGTATATTAACCAACGCTATTAATAAGATGGTTAGTAATATCAGGGAATATATTGAACGACTTAAGGAAAGTATGGAAAAGGAAAGATCCATGCAGGAGAAGGAGCTTATGATGGAAGCCCATTTAAAGGACGCACAGCTTAAGTATCTGCAGGCACAGATTAATCCGCATTTCCTTTTTAATACGCTTAATGCGGGTGCTCAGCTGGCTATGATGGAAGGCTCGGAAAGAACGTATGAGTATGTTCAGACAGTTGCGGATTTTTTTAGATATAATGTTAAGAAGCAGGACAGTCTTGTAACCTTGAAAGAAGAAGTTACATTGATTGATAATTATATAGAAATACTTAATGTAAGATTTTCCGGAGATATTCATTATTCAAAACAAATAGATGAGAGGTTGTTACGTACCCCAATGCCTTCGATGATATTGCAGCCTATAGTGGAAAACGCTGTAAACCACGGAATACGTGAAATGGGAGATAAGGGTCAGATTAATCTGAAGGTATATCGCGAGAACGACAGAGTTCTAATACAGGTTAAAGATAACGGTAAAGGAATGTCTGCCGAAGACATAGACAGGGTACTGAACGGTACATGGAAATATGAAGAACATGCTGCGGATAATAACGGAATCGGCATGGACAATATTATTGCAAGATTGAAGCTTCATACAGGATATGAAGATGTTATCGGAATTTACAGTGAAGGACCGGGACAGGGAACACAGGTAATCGTAAGTTTGCCGTATGAACCGGAGGGTGAAGAGTATGTATAGAATTATGCTGGCGGATGATGAGGGAATTGTTATTGATTCCATGAAATTCATAATAGATAAAGAGTTCGGTAGTGAATGTCAGGTTGAATATGCCAAAACAGGTCGAAGCGTTATTGAACTGGCGGAGAGATTCAGACCGGATATAGCCGTAATGGATATTCAAATGCCCGGTATTAACGGAATAGAAGCCATGCGTGAAATTCAAAAGTTTTCACCTAATACTATTTTTATAGTAATGAGTGCATACGATAAGTTCGATTATGCTCAGGAAGCAATCAAACTCGGAGTTTTGGAGTATATCAATAAACCCATGGAAAGAACAAAGGTTGTTGCAACCCTTAAAAGGGCGATGGAGAGTATTGATGCTGACAGAAGAAAACGAAGTGAAGATCTTCTGATTAAAGAGAAACTGGAAATAGTTGAACCGATTATTGAGAGTGGCTTCATCTACAATGTATTATTGAAAGAAAAATTTGATTACGACATTGACTCTTATCGCTCGATATTGGGAATTGACGTAAATTACGGTTACATGATGGCATTTGTATGCGGAGATTCTCAAGAGGGAAACCATATGACGAATGCCGTGGGGTCATCAGTCAGAATGTCCATGCATTACAACGAAGTCAGAGATATTATCAAAGAGAACTTTCAATGTAAGGTCGGCTCTGTAATGGCTAACAAAATTGCGGTTTTGGTTCCATACGATGACGAGACGATGGATTATAACAACAGAATTAATCTTATTGACAAGGCAAGGGAGCTTGTACGAACATTACGTAAGCAACAAGACAGCAGTTTCAGAATCGGAATAGGACGAGTTAAACCGTTGGTTGATTTGGGAGAATCCTATTCGGAAGCCTTGAATGCCCTTTTGGTATCTGACAGTTCGGTGGCTCATTCCGATGACCTTCCAATCGGATGCGATTATGAAGAAAACTATCCTATAGATATTGAGAACAAAATTTTTGAAAGCGTTCAGAAGGGTGATGTGGACGGAACGCTTTCGTATGCTGATATGTTTGTCAATTGGATGATTGAGAATTCCAATGGCAACCTCAATTCCGTAAGACTCAAGACATTGGAATTTGCAATGCGCGCCGAAAGCCTTGCATACCTTAACGGAGGATGGGTGTACAAGTTCCACTCAAGAGACAGTTACCTGACGGATATTATGAATTTATCATCCAAAGAAGAGTTTATTACCTGGTTTAATGATAAACTGACGGTTGTTTGCCATAATATACAAGGAAAGCATGAAGAAAAGTCGAATGACGTAATTAAAATTGCCAAAGACTATATTAAGGATAACTTTTCAAAAGACATTTCGCTGGATGATGTATCAAGAGTGGTGGGCATATCCCCGTATTACTTCAGCAAGATATTCAAAGAAGGCTGCGGAGAAAACTTTATTGAATATCTGACCAATATCAGAATTGAGAAAGCCAAAGAACTGCTCATGGAATCAGACAGAAGCATGAAGGAAATCTGTATGATGTGCGGTTATTCCGACCCGAATTATTTTAGCAGGACGTTTAAGAAGAATGTGGGAATTACTCCTACGGAATACAAAGATAAAGGAATCTAAAATGAAAAACATAATTGGAAAAAGTGTAATATGTGTTTTAATGCTTGCACTGGTGCTTGCCGGAGGATGCGGTAAACAAGAAAAGGACGAGACGATTGTAACAGACAATCCCGAAAAAAGACCAATGATCGGATTGTGCTTTGACTCATTTGTTATTGAGCGTTGGCAAAGAGACAGGGATGTTTTCGTTTCAATTGCCAAAGAATTGGGCGCAGATGTAAACGTTCAAAATGCAAACGGTGATATCGAAACGCAGAAAGAACAGATAGAATACTGTATTCAAAAGGGAGTGGATGTAATTGTTATTGTCTGCATAGATTCGGATGGACTGGCTGATACCGTTAAGAAAGCTAAAGATGCGGGAATCAAAGTAATAGCATATGACAGACTGATCAACGATGCGGATATCGATTTGTATATTACTTTTGATAATGAGAGAGTAGGAAATCTGATGGCGGATGTTTTGGTGAATAACGGTATCAAAGATAAAAAAGTCGTTATGATAGGCGGCTCTTTGAAAGATAACAATGTATCTGTTGTGGAAAGCGCATTCTCACAAGTAATGAAGGAGAACAATGTGGAAATTGTGGGACAAACGCACTGCGACGGATGGAAAGCCGAACTTGCGGCAGATTATGTTTCGGACAATATAGAAATGATAGAAAATGCTGATGCAATCATGTGCGGTAACGACGATTTGGCAGCACAGGTAATTATGACACTGGCTGAAAGAAGACTGGCCGGTAATATATTGGTAACCGGACAGGATGCCGATTTGTCGGCATGCCAGAGAATCGTAGAAGGAACACAGATAATGACAGTATATAAACCGGTGGAAAAGCTTGCACAGCAGGCGGCTGAATATGCCGTTAAAATGGCCAAAGGAGAAGAATATCTTTCTAACGGTACGGTTTATATCAATAACGGTGAATATGAAGTTCCTTATATAGGACTTGTTCCGTTGTGCGTTACCAAAGATAATATGGATGAGGTTATTATTAATAATGGATTCCACCAAAGAGATGAAGTTTACTTGAATGTTAGTAAATAGTGGCGCATTAGTATACAAGCACTATATATAGTAGCACATTTTTGGCATCTGACTAAAAAGGCGGAGTGGCATTGCAAAAAAATGCTATTCCGCTTTTTTAGTGCTATTTTGTTTGCGTAAAAAAATACAGAAAGTAACAAGTTGTTGCTATTTTCATTGTGATATATTCATATCAACGAGTTAGGCAACATAGTGTTGCCGGAAAATAAAAGGGAGGAAAAGAAATGTTTAAGAAACTCTTAAGTTTGGCACTTGCTTCTACATTGGCAATCGGAATGCTTGTTGGATGCTCTTCAGGAGCAGCTGAATCAGCTTCAGCTTCAGCAGACGCAGCTTCAGCATCAGTAGAGACAGCTTCAGCAGACGCTAGCGCCGCAACAACAGAAGCCGCAGGAAAGAAGGTTGGTGTAGCAATGCCTACTAAGGACCTTCAGAGATGGAACCAGGATGGTGCTAACATGGAAGAGCAGTTAAAGGCTGCCGGCTACGAAGTTGATCTTCAGTACGCTTCAAACGATGTTCAGACACAGGTTTCACAGATCGAAAACATGATCAACAGTAAGTGTGACGTTCTCGTTATCGCTTCAATTGATGGTGAGTCTTTAGGTTCTGTTATGCAGATGGCTAAGGATGCAGGCATCCCCGTTATTGCTTATGACCGCCTTATCATGAACTCAGATGCAGTTTCATACTACGCTACATTTGATAACTACATGGTAGGTACAAAGCAGGGACAGTACATCGAGCAGCAGCTTGATCTTGCTAACGCAGCAGGTCCTTTCAACATGGAAATCACAGCTGGTGACCCCGGTGACAACAACGCTAACTACTTCTATCAGGGCGCTGTCGATGTTCTTCAGAAGTACATCGACGAAGGTAAGATCGTAGTTAAGTCTGGTCAGACAGATTTCGCTTCTGTTGCAACAGCTAGCTGGTCAACAGAAACAGCTCAGTCAAGAGCAGAAAACATTCTTTCATCTTACTATGCAGACGGAACTCAGCTTGACGCTTGGTTGTGCTCAAACGACTCAACAGCTCTTGGTGTTACAAACGCTTTAGCTGCTAACTACAACGGAGCATATCCTATTATTACAGGTCAGGACTGTGATATCGCCAACACAAAGAACATGATCGCTGGTAAGCAGTCTATGTCTATCTTCAAGGATACACGTACTCTTGCAGCACAGGTTGTTAAGATGGTTGGTCAGATTTTGACAGGTGCAACTGTTGATGTTAACGATACAACAACATACAACAACGGCGCATATGTAGTTCCTTCATTCCTTTGCGAACCTGTATTCGCAGATGTAAACAACTACAAAGAGTTGCTCATCGATTCAGGATACTACACAGAGGATCAGTTACAGTAAGTTGATTAACAATCTACTTATGGCAGGCGGGCATAACCCGCCTGCTGTTAGGTAGAGAAGGTAGATTAAGTAGGAGGGATTTATTTTGGCAAACGTATTACTTGAAATGAAAAACATAACCAAAACCTTCCCGGGTGTCAAAGCTCTGGACAACGTTAACCTAGTGGTTGAAGAGGGCGAGATTCATGCATTGGTTGGTGAGAACGGTGCCGGTAAGTCTACGCTTATGAACGTTCTTAGTGGTATTTATCCTTATGGAACTTATGAGGGAGATATCATCTACAAAGGTGAGGTTTGTAAATTCAATAAAATTAAAGATTCGGAAGAAAAGGGAATTGTTATTATCCACCAGGAATTGGCTTTGATTCCCTATATGTCAATCGGTGAAAATATGTATCTCGGAAACGAAAGAGGTAAATCGTATTCGATTGACTGGAACGAGACATACGGCGAAGCTGATAAATACTTAAAGATGGTTGGCTTGGCAGAATCTTCTCGTGTAATGGTTAAAGAGTTGGGAACAGGAAAACAGCAGCTGGTAGAAATTGCCAAGGCATTGGCTAAGCATGCTAAACTTCTTATTCTTGATGAACCTACATCATCTTTGAATGAAAAAGATTCAAGAGCACTTCTTGATTTGCTTCTTAAATTCAAAGAAGAGGGTATGACATCGATTATTATATCTCATAAACTTAACGAGGTTTCTTATGTAGCAGATAAGATTACGGTTGTTCGTGACGGTTCTACAATTGAAACTCTTGATAAGAAAACAACTGAGATTTCTGAAGATAGAATTATTAAAGGAATGGTTGGTAGAGAAATTACCGATCGATTCCCGAAGCGTCCCGGTGTTGAAATCGGAGATGTAAATCTTGAGGTTAAGAACTGGACAGTTCATCATCCTCAATATCCTGAAAGAAAAGTTGTTGACGACGTATCTTTCAGCGTTCGAAAGGGAGAGGTAGTTGGAATATATGGTTTGATGGGGGCAGGTCGTACAGAACTTGCAATGAGTATTTTCGGAAGATCTTACGGTACGGGAATATCCGGAACGTTAAAGGTTAACGGAGAAGAATTAAAGCTCACCAAACCCAAGCAGGCGATTAAGCACAAGATAGCTTATGTTACAGAAGACAGAAAAGGTAACGGATTGATTCTTACGAATCCTATAAGAGTCAATACAACATTGGCTAATCTTGATGAAATCAGTTCAAACAGTGTAATAGATTTTAATAAGGAGTATAAGGTTGCTGTTGAATACAAAGAGAAACTTCGTACCAAAACTCCTTCGGTAGAACAGGATGTAGGTAATCTTTCCGGTGGTAATCAGCAGAAAGTATTGCTTGCCAAGTGGATGTTCGCAGATCCGGATATTCTTATTTTGGATGAACCTACCAGAGGTATTGACGTAGGTGCCAAGTACGAAATCTACTGCATAATCAATGATTTGGTAGCTCAGGGTAAATCGGTTATCATGATTTCTTCGGAGCTTCCCGAAACAATAGGAATGTCAGACAGAATTTATGTTATGAATGAAGGTAAGTTCGTTGGAGAACTTAGGCAAGAGGAAGCTTCTCAGGAATCAATCATGGCTTGCATTATGAAACAAGGAAGGGGTGAATAGCATGGAAAAAGTTAGAGTTGCAGATACGCTAAAAAAATATACTATGCCTATAGCCCTGGTGTTAATATTGGCATTCTTCTATTGGCAGACTGACGGAAAGATTCTTTTCCCTCAGAACATTAATAACCTTTTATCACAAAATGCATATGTATTCGTTCTTGCGGTTGGTATGTTACTTTGTATTTTGACAGGTGGTAACATTGATTTGGCCGTTGGATCGGTTGTTTGTTTCGTCGGTGCTATCGGTGGAGCAATCATGGATAAGCACATAAATGTATGGGTGGCTGTTATTACAATGGTAGTTATCGGCGTGCTTGTAGGTTTATGGCAAGGTTTTTGGATTGCGTATGTAAATGTACCGCCTTTCATAGCAACACTGGCAGGTATGTATGCTTTCCGTGGCTTGTCTAACGTAGTAATGGAAGGCTTGACAGTTACTATTGATGAACCTTCATTTATCAATGTATTCGGTGGCGGAGCTGATTGTTACATTCCCGATTTTCTTGGCTCGGGAGAAATGAATGTTACATGTTTTGTTGCCGGTATTGTTGCTGTAGTAGTTTTCCTTTTCATTACAATTTTCAATCGTATCGATTCGAAGAGAAGAGGATATGAGACCGAAGCTTTGGTGGGTGTTATTGTTAAGAGTGTGGTAATCAGTGCGGTTATTATCTTCCTTGCATATAAGCTTTCTTACTACAAGGGAATTCCTACATTCTTGATTTGGATATTACTTGTTGCGTTGGTATTCGGATATATTACCCAAAAGACCAGAATCGGACGTGACTTATACGCTTTGGGCGGTAATAAGAAGGCAGCTGCTTTGTCAGGTGTCAACGTTAAGAAAGTTTTGTTCTTCTCGTATGTAAACATGGGATTGCTTGCAGCTGTTGCAGGTATTTTGACAATCGCAAGACTTCAATCAGCCAATCCTACATACGGACAAGGATATGAGATGGATGCAATCGGTGCCTGCTTCATTGGTGGTGCATCTGCATACGGCGGAATCGGTACTGTTCCCGGAACAATTATCGGTGCTGTATTAATGGGTGTAATTAACCAAGGTATGATTTTGATGGATATCAATGTTAACTATCAGAAGGTAGTTAAAGGCTTGGTTCTTTTACTTGCAGTAATCTTTGACGTTCTGTCTAAGAGAGAAAAGAAGTAAGGGAGGAGAAAGATATGCAGACAGTTTCTAAAATATTAAAAGAGCATACAATGAAAATTGTTCTCGTCCTGGTATTCATTTTCTTTACCATATTGACGGACGGACAAATGTTTGACGCTTCAAGTTTTAACTCTTTGATTACGCAGAATGCATATGTTTACGTACTTGCAATAGGTATGTTGATGTGTATGTTAATCAAAGGTAATATCGATCTTTCGGTTGGTTCCGTAGTTTGTTTCGTAGATGCAATCGGAGCTATCCTGATGGTTAATAAAGGTGTACCCGTTTGGCTTGCAATGTTAATCATGCTTGGTGTTGGTATCTTAATCGGTTCTGTTCTTGGTTGGGTAATAGCTTTCCTGAACATTCCTCCATGGATTGCAACACTTGCCGGTTACCTTGCTTTCAGAGGTTGGGGAACAGCTCTTTTGGATGGTTTGACCATCGGTAACATTCCGGAAGGATTCCTTAAATTGTTTAACAGTTATATTCCCGACGTGTTCGGAATGGAAGGCTTCAACCTTACTTGCGTACTTATAGGTGCTGCATGCTGCGTAATCTATATTGTAATGCAGTGGAGCTCAAGAAGATCCAAGGTTAAGAAGGGCTACGAAGTTGAATCAATGCAGAGCCTTATCGCTAAATGCGTATTAATAAGTGCAGTTATCATGCTTGTAGTAGTTAAGCTTGCTATGTTTAACGGAAAAGGAATGCCGGTCATTCTTGTATGGGTAGCAGTTATAGCACTTATATATAATTTCATTCTTTCAAAGACTACTCTCGGACGTGTGTTCTATGCAATGGGTGGTAATGTTGAAGCAACAAGATTGTCAGGTATCAATACTAAGTTGATTTTGTTCTTTGCATATTTGAACATGCAGTTCTTGACAGTAATTGCATCATGGATGACAATGACAAGACTTACATCAGCTAACCCTAATTCGGGTATCAACTACGAGATGGATGCAATTTCTGCTTGTATAGTTGGTGGTGTATCCGCATACGGCGGTTCCGGAACGATTTTCGGAATGATTGTAGGTGCTACACTTATCGGTGTTATCAACTTAGGTATGAGTATTATGAACTTGAACAATAACTGGCAGAAGGTAGTTAAAGGTTTGGTTTTGCTGGCTGCCGTTGTATTCGAGATTATGAATAATCGTAAGAAAAACAAAGCCTAATTCATTCTTTTTCATAATATATTCTCTCAACCCGAGAGGGGCTGCGGTATACCGCAGCCTCTCTTACTTTATGTGGCAGTAGGTTGACCGCAAGGAGGTCAGAGCGTAAAATATATTTTTGAAAAAGAGACAGAGGTATTACAATGACACCTAATGACAGTAGATTATTAAATGAATACAAATCAAAGATTGATGTATATAGAAAACTTGAAGAAGTAGCGGCCGAAAAGATTAAAAGCGTGTTACAGGAAAATGGTTTCTTTGTTATGGACATTTCCCACAGAACAAAATTGCCGGAATCTTTGAAAGGAAAACTTGAGAGAAAAAACGGAAAGTACAAGGAGCTGACTGACATAACCGATTTGTGCGGAATGCGAATTGTCAGTTATTTTTCGGATACGGTTGATGAAATTTCAAATACACTTGCGACAGTATTCACAATTGATTTGGATAAGTCGATTGATAAGAGAGAGGCTTTGCAGGCAACACAGTTCGGATATTTATCTTTACACTGTATATGTACTTTGCCGGATGACGGAACGTATGATAAAGATATAGTCAATATACCGTTTGAAATACAAATACGAACCGTTTTGCAGCATGCGTGGGCAGAGATTGAACACAATCTGGGCTATAAGAGCGAATTCGGAGTTCCAAGACCGATAAGAAGAGAATTTTCGCGAGTGGCAGGACTGCTGGAAATTGCCGATAGACAGTTCGTGGATTTGCGTAAAAATTCAGATACATATAATGCCAAAATCAGAGAAAAAATTGCCAACAATGATTCTGACAGCGTAGTACTTGATCATGTTTCCTTGCAGGTATACATGCACATTAATTCCCGTGTCTTGGAATTTAGAAACAAACTTCAGGAAGAACTTGGAGTAGAAACGGAAGACATTGATCTGGTTAAGATACTGAACAGACTTGAAGCTCTTGAGATAGACACGGTAGGCGATCTTGGAAGAGCATTTGACAAGTATTTCGATGATTTGTTTGCAAGAATAAAAACTCAAATTCTTGAGTTTGAGCTTGATATAATTTCAACGGGTATGATAATAAGAAATCTGTGTGATTATATAATGAAAGACAAAGCCATGGATATGACTGCCAAGAAAAACGAGAATGCATAGAATAAGTGATGATAAAAATAAGAGAATAACAAGAATAGTAACGCTATGCGTGAGCTTTATGCTCTTTGTCGCTTTAATAATAGGCTTACTCAACCTTAAGAGCTTTTTGGAAGATTATTATCAGAATAAGAAAATCAATGCGATGATAGAAGCTTATTCTCAGATTAATACTGCCTCCAAAGAGGGAAACTTCAATTCCGAAGAGTTTGATATAACCTTTCAGAATATATGTGAAAAGAATAATGTGAACATTGTCATTCTGGATTCAAGGACGCAGACACTTAAGGCGTCGAGCCGAGAATATGAAGATATGACCAAGGATCTTTTGGGATATATTTTCGGGAAATCCACAATGGCAGATGATGTATTGATTAATCAGAATGCCAAATACGAGGTACACTATGTAACCGATCCTAAGAATGGCGGCGAATATCTTGATATGTGGGGAGTAATGGATGACGGCAACATTTTTCTGATAAGGTCTCCCATGGAAGGTATTCGAGAAAGCGTAAGAATATCAAACGACTTTTTCTCATATATCTTTTTGGCACTTGTATTTTTGCTCATCCTTATACTGGTAATACAATGGCGAAGAGTTTCCGTTAATGAATTGCGAATCAAGAATGAACAGTTAAGACATGATATAGAGCAGAAAGAGAAACTGGAGCAAATGCGTTCGGAATTTCTGTCAAATGTGTCGCATGAGCTAAAGACACCGATTTCACTAATTCAGGGATATGCGGAAGGACTTACCGAGTCTGTGAATTCGGATGAAGAGTCAAGAAATTTCTACTGTGAAGTTATTATGGATGAAGCATCGAAAATGAATAATATGGTTAAGAAGCTTTTGGATATAGACCATTTGGAATTTGGAGATGCGGATTTTAGATTTGAAAAATTTGATGTCGTAGAAATGGTAAAGGGGTATTTACAGTCGGCGGCCATACTTATTTCGCAAAAGAACGTATCGGTTGTGTTCAATAATGATGAACCTGTATATGTTTGTGCTGATGAGTACTATGCCCAAGAGGTATTCAACAACTATTTCACTAATGCCCTTAATCATGTTTCGGGTCAGATGGAAATTCGAATAAGTGTTATGAAGTCAGATGACTGTGTGACGATTTCCATCTTTAACGCAGGGGACCCGATACCGAATGATTCTGTTACGAAAATTTGGGATAAGTTCTATAAAGTTGATAAGGCAAGGACAAGAGAGTATGGCGGAAGCGGTGTTGGACTGAGCATTGTTAAGGCCATCCAGGAATCAATCGGCCAGTCTTACGGATTTGAGAATTATTCGGACGGTGTCAGGTTTTATTATACATTGAAAGCTTTTGAAGAAGAAAAGCAATAACAATTCTTAGTGTGGTTGCGAATTTCTAAAATTATGATAGACTTTAAACTATGAAGAAAACATTTTTGACGCGTTGCTTTTCGACGATGGTACTTTTGACAGTAGCATTTTCGACGATAGGCTGTTCACAATTTGACAGTGTTATTCCGAACTTAACCAATGAAGAGGAGTCTTTGGTGATTGAGTATGCTGCCGAAACTCTGCTTAAGTATGACAATAAGAAGGGTGACAAGATAGGCAGACAGCCAGAGGATTTCATTATTGATAAGTCAATTATCGAGGGAACTCCTGCCGATTTGGAACCTACCCCCACACCGGAGGATCCGGCCATGAATCTCCAACTGCCGGATGCAAACGATGCCGAGAATACCGAGGCTGTTTTGGAAGAAAATGTTCCGAAAACTGTAAGTATGGAGGAAGCCGTAGGACTGCCTGCGGGAGTCAGCTTAAGCTATACGGGATATGAAATTCTGGATAGATATCCTTATGTAGGGGATAATAACTATTTTGCGGTTGGTGCAGCGACAGGCAATAAATTATTGGTACTTGAATTTGACCTGGCGAATAACGGAGCAGAACCTGCATCTATTGATATTCCGTCCAACAATATAAGATTCAAAATAGTATTGAACGATGAATCGCGAAATGCATTGACAACCATGCTGTTGGATGATTTGGCATTTTTTAAGGAAACATTGGAACCGGGTAGTACTCAAAGAGTTGTAATTGTGGGTGAATATCCCGAAGAAAAACTTGCGGATATTCAGTCTTTGGGAATGTCGGTGAAGACGGAAACGGATTTGCATAAGATAGTTTTAAATCCGACACAGTAATTGTGATATGTCAATTTGGCAATAAAGTTATTGACTACTTGGTAAATAGTGGCTATAATAGCTTTTGTGTGTAAGCATAATAACCTAATTCAGCAGTATTTAGGGGCTGAAGGGAGGATAGAGATATGTCAAATGTTATAGTTAAAGAAGGCGAAAGCTTAGATAGCGCTTTGAGACGATTCAAGAGAAGCTGTGCTAAGGCAGGTATTCAGCAGGAAATCAGAAAGCGTGAACATTACGAGAAACCTTCGGTTAAGCGTAAGAAAAAATCTGAAGCTGCACGTAAGCGTAAGTACAACTAATATGTGTATAATATAAGCCCTTAGGAGTAATCCCAAGGGCTTTTATTGAAGGTATTTTTATGAAAGTATTAATTATCATATTATCTATATTGCTCGTACTTTTGATATTCTTCGTTACGGTTATGGTGATTGACTGCCACCGATTGGTTGTGCGAAATTATGTATTTTCGTCGCCGAAAATCAAAGAAGATAAGAATTTCGTATTCCTTACGGATTTGCACAGCAGCTCTTTCGGAAAGAATAACGAAAGACTGATTGCCAAGATTGATGGGCTGACTCCAGATGCAATTCTTATTTCGGGAGACATGTTTACGGCTTTGGCTGACGAAAATCTCGATGCTTGTAAAGAACTTATCAAGAATTTATCCTCAAAGTATCCAATATATTATGCTAACGGTAACCACGAAAGAAAGGTCAAGGAAAAGCCGGAAGAATTCGGTAACATGTATGAAGACTTCAAAGATTTCCTTGCCCGGTGTCGGGTTAATTATTTGGAAAATTCCCAGATTGAGTATGATGAAAATTTGACCATTTATGGTTTGGATTTGGAGTTTGAATATTATAAGAAGTTTGTCCGAATACGTCCTAATAAGGAGGGTATGGTCGAGCGACTATCCTCATTGGATGAGCAAAAATACAATATATTGCTTGCTCATAATCCGGAATACTTTGAAGATTACTCATTGTGGGGCGCGGATTTGGTATGCGCCGGACATTACCACGGAGGTTTGATGAGGCTTCCTGCTATCGGAGGAGTGATAAGTCCAAGATACAGACTGTTTCCCAAATATGATTATGGTGTATATCATAAGGGAGATTCGACAATGGTTCTTAGCTGTGGGCTCGGAACCCATACACTTCCTATCAGAATATTTAATCCCGGAGAAGTATCGGTAATTAGGCTGTGTAAAAGAACATAAGTTATTTAAAACACAAGGTCTTGATTTGAAAACGGCTCTTTGATACAATATCTTGTGGTCGGGCGTGCTCGACTGCAATTATTGTTGAAGGGAGCCTTTTATTGTGCCTTTAGATTCAAAACTGTTTGATCATACAATTTTAAAAGCGGATGCAACGGAGAAACAGGTTATTGCAATTTGTGATGAAGCTAAGAAGTATAATTTTAAATCCGTTTGCGTCAACAGTTATTATACACCGTTGGTGGCAGAGCAACTTAAAGATTCCGATGTTAAGGTATGCACCGTTGTCGGATTTCCACTCGGACAGATGAGTACAGAGTCGAAAGCTTTGGAAACTGCTTATGCCGTTGAGGTGGGAGCTGATGAAATTGATATGGTAATAAATGTCGGAGCTCTTAAGGATAAGTTTTATGCGGAAGTTTTGGCAGATATCAGAGCGGTCAGAGCGGTTTGCAAAGGAAAGGTTCTGAAAGTAATTATAGAAACCTGCCTTTTGGACGACGAAGAAAAGATTAAAGCGTGCGAACTGGCTGTAGAGGCAGGCGCGGACTTTGTTAAAACATCTACCGGATTTTCTACGGCAGGAGCTAATGTTCACGATGTCGAACTTATGAGGAAGACGGTAGGTCCCAATATAGGTGTTAAGGCATCGGGCGGCATAAGAGATGCCAAGACGGCGCAGGATATGCTTGATGCCGGAGCTAACAGATTAGGTACATCGGCAACAGTAGCGATTATCGGAGGTTGATATGGCAATACCTGTTAAATTGGAGGCGTTTGAAGGACCTCTTGACTTGCTTTTGTTTTTGATTGAAAAGAATAAAGTTGATATATATGATATTCCCATTGTTTCTATTACGGAGCAGTATCTTGACTATATTAAGCAGATGGAAACCGAGGATATGAATGTTATGAGCGAATTCCTGGTTATGGCAGCAACACTGCTTGATATCAAAGCTAAAATGCTTCTTCCTAAGGAAGTTGACGAGGAAACGGGAGAGGATATAGACCCTCGTGCGGAACTCGTACAGCAATTGTTGGAATATAAGATGTGCAAATATATGGCGTATGAGTTGAAAGACCGCCAGATGGATGCTTCGCACACGTTCTTTAAAGAAAGAACACTTCCCAAAGAAATCGAAGAGTATCATGAACCGATTGATTTGGAAGAGATTCTTAAAGATACAACATTGGGCAAACTTCAGGAACTGTTCAATCTTGTTATGAAACGACAGGAAGATAAGATTGACCCTGTCAGATCGAATTTCGGCAATATCAAAAAAGAAGAAATTGATATGGATGCCAAGGCTTCCTATATCAGAGCATATATTTCGTCACACAAAAGGTTTTCGTTTATGGAGTTACTCGAAAAACAACAATCCAAGACGGAAACGATAGTGGCATTCCTGGTAATTTTGGAAATGATTAAGATAGGTCAGGTTACCATTGAACAGGAGACTTCTTTCGGCGATATTATTATTACGGTAGCGGATGATTTTATTCCGCTGGGAGAAATTGTATTTACGGCAGGTTAGGATTATATGACTAAAGAAGAAAAGAAAGCAATACTGGAAGCGATTCTGTTCACAATGGGTGAAGCTGTTGAAGTTGACAGACTTGCACAGGTTATAGAAGAAGAACCTCAAATAACCAAGGATATGCTTTTGGAAATGAAAAGGGAATATGACGAGTCACAGCGAGGAATGACCCTTCTTGAGCTGGAAGATTCGTTTCAGATGTGTACCAAATCGCAAATGTATGAGTATCTGGTGAAAATTGCCAAAACTCCGAGAAAGTACACAATTACGGATACGATGCTTGAAACACTTTCAATCGTTGCCTATAAGCAACCGATTACACGTGCGGAAATAGAAAAGGTAAGAGGAGTATCCTGCGATCATGCCATCAACAGATTGCTTGAATTCGGATTGATAGCAGAGCTTGGAAGAAAGGATGCGCCCGGCAAACCGATTCTGTTTGGTACTACGGAAGAGTTTTTAAGAAGCTTCGGAGTTAAATCACTTGAGGAACTTCCTGAGCTGTCAGCTGTTCAAATCGAAGAATTCAGAGAACAGGCTGAACAGGAAGCGGGTTCTGTTGAAGTTGATGTTTAAGTGGTTAATATAAATGTTTCCCTAAAAATAAGTAAGTTTCTACTATGAAACTTACTTTTTTTATGCTATACTATGTGCCGTATGCGAATTAGTGTGCATGGGAAAATAAATTATTATATATGGAGGTCAAATTATGAGTACTACTTCACAGGCAAGACAGAGAATTGATGCTCTTCTTGACGACAACAGCTTTGTTGAAATCGGTGCCAAGGTTACTGCCAGAAACACAGATTTTGATTTAAAGCTCAGCCAGACTCCATCAGACGGTGTTATTACCGGATATGGCATTATCAATGGCGACTTAGTGTATGTTTACAGCCAGGATGCTTCTGTACTTAACGGTAGCGTTGGCGAAATGCATGCCAAGAAGATTGCCAAGATTTATGATATGGCCATTGCTATGGGTGCACCTGTTATAGGATTGATTGAGTCTGCAGGATTAAGACTTCAGGAATCTACTGATGCGTTGAATGCTTTTGGTGAGATCTATCTTAAGCAGGCAGAGGCTTCAGGCGTTATTCCTCAGATCAATGCAGTTTTCGGTTCATGCGGCGGAGCTCTTGCAATTTCGTCTGCAATGGCTGATTTCACATTTATGGAAGAAAAGAAGGGCAAATTATTCGTTAGTTCGCCCAACTGTATTGACGGTAATTATGAAAGCAAGTGTGATACAGCATCAGCTGCTTATCAGGCTCAGAATACCGATAATGTTGATTTTGTCGGTGATGAGGCTGCTGTTATTTCGAAAATTAGAGAGCTTGTATCCATTATCCCCGCTAATAACGACGGCGATGCATTTGATGATTGCGAAGACGATTTGAATCGCGCATGTGCTTCTTTGGAGGCTTCTGTAAGCGATCCTGCAATTGCATTGAGCCAGATTTCGGACAGCGCGGTTGTATTTGAAACCAAGGCTGATTATGCGAAGGAAGTTGTTACGGCTTTCGTTAAATTAAATGGAGCTACTGTAGGTGTTGTTGCCAACAGAACAGCTAAATATGATGAGAACGGTAATAAGGCGGAAGAGTTTGATAACGTAATGTCACCTATGGGCTGCGTTAAGGCTGCAGATTTCGTTAATTTCTGTGATGCTTTTGAAATACCTGTTCTTACTATTACAAATGTTAAGGGATTCAAGACATGCGAATGCTGTGAAAAGAAGATTGCCAAGGCAACAGCTAAGTTAACATATGCATTTGCCAATGCTTCTGTTCCCAAGGTTAATCTTATTGTAGGTGAAGCATTCGGTTCGGCTTACATGGCAATGAACTCAAAGGCTATAGGATGTGATCTTACAATTGCTTGGCCTGATGCCAAGATTGGTTGTATGGATGCCAAGATGGCAGCTAAGATTATGTGCGACGGAAAGGGTACTGAGGCTATTGATGCTTGTGCCAAGGAATACGAAGCACTTCAGAACAATGTAGAAAGCGCAGCTAAGCGTGGATATGTTGATGAAATAATTGCTCCTGCAGATACACGTAAGTACTTAATCGGTGCTTTTGAAATGTTATTCTCAAAGAGCGATTGTGCATACAAGAAACACGGAACAGTTTAGTTATAGAAAGGACATAATATGAAAAAGTGGTTACTTACTATAATTTCATGTCTTTGCTTATTGACTTTAACTGCATGCGGTTCTGATGTTGAAAAGACTTATCTTGATGATGAGATGGCTCTTCAGATGGGTTCATATTATTCTCAGATAATTTACGGTGTTGTACAAGAAGGCAGTATTGATGAGTTCGTGTACAATGCAGATCAGGAACAGCCGGGTCTTGGCACAGTTATAACAGCTGCATGCGACAGTATGTCAAAGGCAATGACGGATATGGGAACGCTTAATGCTGTCGGCTCACTTTTGAGCAACACTCTTGAGATTGATTCCCTCGGAAATCCTGTAGGAGGAAGCATTGAAGTTGAACTTCAGGGTTCCGAAAGAGATGCCGTATTTGAGTTGGTATTTGAAAGAGGAGAATTTTCGAGCTTTACGACTAATGTTAAATATACATTCGGCGAAAGCATGGAAAAAGCAGCATTGAATACATTGCTCGGTATGGGTACGGTATTCAGTGTATTGATTTTAATCAGTTTCATTATCAGTGCATTCAACTTAATTCCTAAAATTCAGGGAATGTTTAAGAAGGATAAAACCCCTGCAAGCAATGCGGTTGATTCCACAATAGCACAGATTATTGAAAAAGAAGAGTTATCCGATGATTTGGAATTGGTTGCAGTAATATCTGCCGCTATTGCTTCTTATGAAGGAACTTCATCAGATGGCTTCGTAGTAAGAAGTATTAGAAGAGCTAGATAATTTAGGAATTATATGGAGGAAATAATAATGAAAAATTATACAATTACCGTTAACGGAAACGTATATGATGTTGTAGTTGAAGAGGGCGCTACATCAGGCGCTGTTGCAGCAGCTCCCGCAGCTCCCAAGGCAGCTCCCAAGGCAGCTCCCGCAGCTCCTAAGGCAGCTTCACAGGGCGCAGGTTCAATCAAGGTTGAAGCAGGTGCCGCAGGTAAGGTATTTAAAATTGATGCAGCTGTAGGCACAGCAGTTAAGAAGGGTGATGCAGTAGTTACAATCGAATCAATGAAAATGGAGATTCCTGTTGTTGCTCCTGAGGATGGAACAGTAGCTTCAATTGATGTAGCAGTTGGCGATGCCGTTGATGCAGGCGCAGTATTGGCTACATTGAAGTAGTTTGTTCATCTGATTGGATTAATCCAAAATAACACAGGAGGAAAAGCAAATGGATTATATTGCAAGTACACTTGATAACTTAATTCATCAGACAGCGTTCTTCAATTTAACTTGGGGAAACTTCCTGATGATTGCGGTTGCTTGTGTGTTTCTATACTTGGCTATAGCTAAAGGTTTTGAACCTTTGCTGTTAACTCCAATCGCATTCGGAATGCTCTTGGTTAATATCTATCCGGATATTATGCTTTCGATAGAGGATTCTTCTAACGGCGTTGGTGGTTTATTGTACTATTTCTACAAACTGGATGAATGGGCTATTCTTCCTTCACTCATTTTCATGGGTGTAGGTGCGATGACAGACTTTGGTCCTTTGATTGCCAATCCTAAGAGCTTCCTGCTCGGTGCGGCTGCCCAGTTTGGTATTTTCGCAGCTTATTTCGGAGCTATTGCTTTGGGCTTCAATGATAAGGCTGCTGCAGCAATTTCTATTATCGGTGGTGCTGACGGTCCTACATCAATTTTCCTTGCAGGAAAACTCGGACAGACAGCTTTGCTCGGACCTATCGCAGTTGCGGCATATTCATATATGTCACTCGTGCCGATCATTCAGCCGCCTATTATGAAATTGTTAACAACTAAGAAGGAAAGAGCTATCAAAATGGGTCAGCTTCGTCCTGTATCCAAGCTTGAGAAGATTCTCTTCCCTATCATCGTTACAATCGTTGTATGTTTGATTTTGCCTACAACAGCTCCTTTGGTTGGTATGCTCATGCTTGGTAACCTTTTCAAGGAATCAGGTGTTGTTCGTCAGCTGACAGATACGGCTTCCAATGCACTTATGTACATCGTAGTTATTATCCTCGGTACATCTGTAGGTGCTACAACTTCTGCAGAAGCTTTCCTTAACAAAGATACACTTTGCATCGTGGTTTTGGGATTGATTGCTTTCGCATTTGGTACCGCAGCCGGTGTATTGTTCGGAAAACTGATGTGTGTTGCTACAAAGGGCAAGGTAAATCCTTTGATTGGATCTGCCGGAGTATCAGCAGTTCCGATGGCTGCAAGAGTATCACAGAAGGTTGGTGCTGAAGAAGATCCTACCAACTTCCTCTTGATGCATGCTATGGGACCTAATGTTGCCGGCGTTATCGGTACAGCTGTTGCTGCCGGAACATTTATGGCAGTATTCGGTGTATTCTAAATAAAATATAAAGGAGAGATTAAAATGTCAGAACAGGTTAAGAAACCGGTTGGAATTATGGAGACAGTTCTTCGTGATGCACATCAGTCATTGATTGCAACAAGAATGCCTACCGAAAAGATGCTTCCAATCGTTGATACAATGGATAAAGTCGGTTACGCTGCGGTAGAATGCTGGGGCGGAGCTACATTCGATGCTTCATTACGTTTCTTGAAGGAAGATCCGTGGGATCGTCTTCGTAAGTTAAGAGACGGATTTAAGAATACCAAGTTACAGATGTTGTTCAGAGGACAGAACATTTTAGGTTACAGACCTTATGCAGATGACGTTGTTTATGCATTTGTTCAGAAGTCTATTGCCAACGGTATTGATATTATCAGAATCTTTGATTGCTTGAACGATATTCGTAACTTACAGGCTGCTGTTGATGCAACCAACAAGTTCAAAGTAACAGAAGGCAGAGGAGAAGCACAGGTTGCTCTTTCATACACATTGGGTGATGCTTATACATTGGAGTATTGGGCAGATATGGCCAAGAAGGTTGAAGAGATGGGTGCAGATTCAATCTGTATTAAGGATATGGCAGGACTTTTGGTTCCTTATAAGGCTTCAGAACTTATCAAGACTATGAAGGAAAACACCAAGCTTCCTATCCAGTTGCATACTCACTATACTTCAGGTGTTGCTTCAATGACATATCTTAAGGCTGTAGAGGCAGGTGTTGATGTAATCGACTGTGCTATTTCACCTTTCGCTATGGGTACTTCACAGCCTGCTACCGAAGTTATGGTTGAAACATTTAAGGGTACTGAATACGATACAGGTTATGTTCAGAATATTCTTGCTCAGATTGCTGATTACTTCCGTCCTTACAGAGAGGAATGTATCGAATCAGGTCTTATGAGCACCAAGGTTCTTGGTGTTAACATTAAGACATTGTTATATCAGGTTCCCGGCGGTATGCTTTCTAACATGGTTAGTCAGCTTAAAGAGCAGAAGGCAGAAGATAAGTACCAGGAAGTTTTGGAGGAAATTCCTCGCGTTCGTAAGGACTGCGGTGAACCGCCTCTTGTTACACCTTCTTCACAGATCGTTGGTACACAGGCTGTATTCAATGTTCTTATGGGTGAAAGATATAAGATGGCTACAGGCGAATTTAAGGATCTTCTTCGCGGTAAGTATGGTCAGACAGTTAAGCCTATGAGCCAGGAAGTTATTGATAAGGTTATTCCGGGTGAGCAGAGATTTACTTCACGTTCCGCTGACGCTGCAGGATTAACCAATGAAATGGATAAACTTGAAGCAGAAATGAAAGAATACAAGGAGCAGGATGAGGATGTACTTAGCTATGCTTTGTTCCCTCAGGTTGCTACTGACTTCTTCAAGTATCGTCAGGCTCAGCAGGAAAAGGTAGACTTGACCAAGGCTGATACAACCAACGGTGCTTACCCTGTATAATTGGTTTCCATAAAATATTGTATTTGACCTCGTGCCCGACCTCAAGATATTGTGGTCGGGCATTTTTGCGCACTTTTGCGCAAAATCTGTTTGACTTTTATGTTGACATAAATTATAATAACAAATGTTCTTAAATATAACTTTTGGGGGTATTTATGGCAAGAAAAGAAACAGTTACAAAAACTATTTTACTTGATGCGGCATTTGCAATGCTTAAAGATGAAGGAATAGATCAGGTGACGGCAAGAAAGCTTGCAGCCAAGGCCAATTGTTCAACACAGCCTATTTTCAGAATTTATAACAACATGGAAGAATTGTATGCCGATTTGTTTGAAAAGGCATTAGAGTCTTTCGACCAATATGTTGCAGATTATCCCAAGACAACGGTTGTACCGTTTGTAAGCTTGGGCCAGGCATATATAGGATTTGCACAGAACTATCCTAATGTGTTCAGATTTTTATTTTTGACCAAAGAACGTTTCGGAAAGAGTCTTTACGATATGATTAACGGTTCTCAGGGATACGTTACGAGAGAAATTCAGGCGGCAACTTCACAAGGAACATCCAATGCGGGAGAATTGTTCATGAAAATGTGGATGTTCATTCATGGTGCAGCGGGAATGTCGCTTACAGGAGATTATGACCTTAATGAGAGCGAAACGGTTTCGATGCTCAAAGACGCATACCAGGCATTCAAATAAGCCGACGGGCAGAATCTCTTTGATTACAAGTGATACGGATGTATGATATAATACCTTGTACTTTTAGGTACAAGGTATTTTTATGCTTAAATATATACACAAGAGGATTTATTAATGGAAGAGAGTAAAGATATAATATCCAGGATGAACGAACGCTTTATCAAAATGAGTAAGGGACATAAGGCGATAGCGTCTTTTATATCCGACCATTATGATGAGGCGGCATTTATGACGGCTGCAAAGATAGGACAGACGGTAGGAATCAGCGAATCAACGGTTGTCAGGTTCGCTACCGCATTAGGTTATGACGGATATCCTGAGTTCCAGAAGGCATTGGCGGATTGGGTTCAATCGAAATTGAACCGGGTACAGAAGATGGGAACCAAGTATAAGAACAATTCTCAATCCGAGATTATTCATTCGGTACTTGCTGCGGATGTTGAAAAGATACAGGATACAATGACCAATTTGGATCCGACGGCTTTTTCGGATGCCGTTGATACGATTCTTAATGCCGAAACGGTATATGTTGTCGGATTAAGAAGCTGTGAACCGCTGGCTGATTTTTTACATTTTTATATCAATATGATTCGCGGAAATGTTGTACTTTTGAAAACAACATCGGTTACCGAGATGTTCGAACAGATGATAAGAATAAGCGAGAAGGATTGTATCATAGGTATATCTTTCCCGCGATACTCTATGCGTACACTAAAAGCGATGGAATTCGCAAAGGACAGAAGAGCTAAAATAATAACGATTACGGACAGCATTCATTCGCCTATGAATTTGTATTCATCGTGCAATCTTTTGGCAAGATCCGATATGGTTTCGATAGTTGATTCGCTGGTTGCTCCTTTGAGTTTAATTAATGCTCTTGTGGTAGCTTTGTGCCTGAAGAATCCGGATGTTGTTAAAACCAATTTGGAAACGCTGGAAGATGTATGGAATTCGTATCAGGTTTATCTTAATGATGAGATTAACTTCATAGATGATGAACCCATGCTGGATTATCCGCTGAAAAAATCAATGGAGAAAGAAACCGAAGAAGGTGACAGTCTTTGAAAAAAGTAGTTGTAATAGGCGGCGGAGCAGCCGGAATGATGGCAGCGTATTCGGCCGCGATAAACGGCGCAAGCGTAACATTGCTTGAAAAGAACGAGAAGACGGGTAAAAAGATATATATTACCGGTAAGGGCAGATGCAATCTTACAAATGCCTGTGAACCGGATGAGTTTTTCAAAAACCTTGTTTCAAATTCCAAATTTATGTACAGCGCATATTATGGTTTTGATACAAATATGGTTCAGTATCTGTTTGAACAGAACGGATGCATGCTCAAAACGGAACGTGGAAACAGAGTATTTCCGCAATCGGATCATTCGTCGGATGTTATTATGCTGATGAATCGCTTACTTCAAAATAATAATGTCGAAGTGCATCTAAATACTCATGTCACCGGAATTCAGAGCGGTAAGGTTTTCACCAATCGCGGAAGCTTCGAGGCGGACGCGATAGTCGTGGCAACGGGCGGAATCAGTTATCCGTCCACAGGCTCTACGGGTGAGGGCTATAAATGGTCCGAAGATTTGGGACATACAGTGGTCAAACCACATGGAGCTTTGGTACCCTTTGAAGTTAATGAACCTGATGCTGTATCAATGCAGGGGCTTTCTCTTAAAAACGTATCGATGAAACTGCTTTCGGATAAGAAAACACTTTATGAAGGATTCGGAGAAATGCTCTTTACTCATTTTGGGATCAGCGGTCCGCTGGTGCTTAGCGCATCGAGCTATTATGCCAAAGAGGGAAGCCCTCCCGGATGCCGATGCGTGGTGGATTTAAAGCCGGCACTTGACGAAGAAACGCTTGATAACAGATTGTTGAAAGATTTTGGACAAATGCAGAACAAGACATTCAAAAATTCAATGGATAAGCTCTTGCCGTCCAAAATGATTCCGACTATTGTTAAAAGGTCGGGTATTGATGAAAACAAGAAGGTTAATGCTATAACCAAGGAAGAAAGAAGACGCTTGCTGGAAGTTATTAAGAATCTGGAATTTACAATATCGGGAACCAGACCTTTGACTGAGGCGATAATCACACAAGGCGGTATTAATGTTAAGGAAATAAACCCGTCTACGATGGAATCAAAAATATGCAAAGGCATATATTTTGCCGGTGAAGTGATGGATGTTGACGCTTTGACGGGCGGATTTAATCTTCAGGTAGCGTGGAGTACGGGATATTTGGCCGGAATGTCGGCTGCAATCGATTAATAAGGAGAAAATATGAGTTATCAAATTGCTATTGACGGACCTGCGGGAGCAGGAAAAAGCACAATTGCGAAAATTGTTGCCAAGGAAAAAGGTTACATTTATGTCGATACGGGTGCAATGTACAGGGCGATGGCTTTGTATATGATCAAGAACGGCGTTGACGGACATAATACCGAAGCTGTTGTCGGAGCGTGCGAAAATGCGCGAATTTCAATTGAATATGTAGGTAATGAACAGGCGGTTATTTTAAATGACGAGAATGTCAATGCATACTTAAGAACGGAAGAAGTCGGCAATATGGCATCACTTACATCCAAAATACCGGAGGTAAGACAAAGACTTAGCAAAATACAAAAGGAACTTGCCGACACCAACAATGTCGTTATGGACGGAAGAGATATAGGTACTGTTGTTTTACCCAATGCCAACGTAAAAATATACCTTACGGCATCTTCAAAGGTGCGTGCTCAAAGAAGATATGATGAGTTGAAGGCCAAAGGAGAAGAGCCTGATTTTGATAAGATAGAAGAGGATATTATAGCAAGGGATCATCAGGATATGACCAGGGAAATTTCTCCTTTGAAACAGGCGGATGATGCGGTTTTGATTGATTCTTCCGAAATGACTGTCAAAGAGGTTGCCGACCGGATTATATCTTTGTGCAAATAGGAGTGTTATATGAAAGTATTGCTGGCGGATCATGCAGGGTTTTGCTTTGGCGTAAGAAGAGCGGTCGAGGGCGTGTATGAACTCATTGAAAAAGGCGAAAAGATTTATACTTACGGACCGATTATTCATAATGAGGAAGTTGTGAAGGACCTTGAAAACCGGGGCGTTAAGGTGCTCAATTCCGAAGAGGAACTGAGGATGCTTAATAATGCGACAGTTGTGGTACGGGCGCATGGCATACCGAAAAAGATATATGAGATTATGGAGAATAACAATATCAGATGTATAGATTTGACATGCCCGTTTGTAACAAGGATACACAACATTGTATGTGATGCCTTTCAAAAGGGAGACAATATTGTTGTTATAGGTGATTCAAAGCATCCTGAAGTTATCGGGATAATGGGGGCGATAGACGGACCTTCGTATGCGATAGGTACGGTCGATGAAGCCCGAAATTTGTTACTTGATACCGACACTCCTGTCACAATTGTCTCACAAACAACATTTAACATTAATAAATTTCAAGAATTAGTTGAAATTGTTATCAATAAAGGGTACAATGTTAATGTTGTGAATACTATATGTAACGCAACTAAGGAGAGGCAAGAATCGGCGGGCGAAATCGCTTCAAATGTCGATGTTATGCTTGTGATAGGTTCTCGTACAAGTTCAAACACACAAAAGCTTTACGATATATGTAAGGAAAAATGTGAGAGCACCTATTATATTCAGACAAAGAATGATTTGAAAATTGATTTTCCTAAAGCTGCTTCCCTGGTAGGTATTACCGCGGGGGCTTCCACCCCAAACAAAATTATCGAGGAGGTTCAAAATTATGTCAGAATTAACTTTTGAACAAATGTTGGAAGAATCTTTAAAGACAATACATACAGGAGAGGTAGTTGAGGGTACAGTTATTGATGTTAAGCCTGAAGAAATTATTCTTAACATCGGATACAAGTCAGACGGTATTTTAACTCGTAACGAGTATACCAATGAATCTAACTTAGATTTGACTACTGTCGTTAAGGTTGACGACAAGCTTGAAGTAAAAGTTTTAAAGGTTAATGACGGAGAAGGTCAGGTATTGTTGACCTACAAGAGATTGGCTGCAGATAAGGGTTCAAAGAAACTCGAAGAGGCATTCAATAATCAGGAAGTTCTTACAGCTAAAGTTACACAGGTACTTAAAGGCGGTGTTTGCGTAACTGTTGACAATGTAAGAGTATTTATTCCCGCAAGTCTTATTTCGGATGTATACGAAAAGGATCTTAACAAGTATAACGGTCAGGAAATCGAATTCATTATGACTGAATATGATCCTAAGTCTCGCCGTTATATCGGTAACCGTAAGCAGATTTTGGTTGCTTCAAAGGCTGAGGCACAGGCAGAAGTACTTGCCAAGATTAATGTAGGCGATGTCATCGAAGGCGTTGTTAAGAACGTTACCGAGTTTGGTGTATTCGTTGATATAGGCGGTATGGATGGTTTACTTCATATTTCAGAGATTTCATGGGGCAGAGCAGAGTCACCCAAGAAACTGTTCAAGACAGGCGATAAAGTAAGATGCTTCATCAAAGAAATCACAGGAAACAAGATTGCACTTTCTGCTAAGTTCGAAGATGAGAATCCTTGGAAAGATGCAGAAACCAGATTTGCAGTAGGAAATGTTGTTACCGGTAAGGTAGCAAGAATGACAGACTTTGGCGCATTCGTTGAAATATCAAAGGGTGTTGATGCACTTCTTCATGTTTCGCAGATTTCAAAGGACCATGTTGAAAAGCCTGCTGACGTTCTTAAGGTTGGCGATGAAGTAACTGCTAAGATTGTTGACTTCAATGAAGCAGACAAGAAAATCAGCTTGAGCATCAGAGCACTTCTTGCTCCCGAACCTTCTGAGAAGGATGATAAGGATGATGCTGATGTAGTATCGGTTGACGTTGATGAAGTAATTGCTAATCAGGCGGAAACCGAAGAATAAGAGGCGGCAATATGGCATACGATTATGAGGATTTTAAGAAGGCGATTCTTCAATTAACTAAAGTTGATCTTAATGCATATAAAGAGCAACAGATGAAAAGAAGAATTGAATCTTTGATACTGAAACATAGATTCAAGGGCTTTGAAGAATATGTAAGTTCTTTGAAGACGGATAAAGAATTATACGAAGAATTTTTAAATTATTTCACCATTAATGTTTCAGAGTTTTACAGAAACCCTGATCAGTGGGAAATGATGGATAAAGAAGTTATCCCGGAATTGATATCGAAGTTTGGTAAAAACCTCAAAATTTGGTCTGCTGCATGCTCGACGGGTGATGAACCGTATTCACTGGTAATGGCACTTTCGAGACATATTCCGCTTAATCAGATTAGGATATATGCAACTGACATTGATAAGCAGGTTATTGAACAGGCTAAAGCGGGATTGTATTCCGAAAAGAGTGTTGCCAATGTCCCCAAGGATTTGAAGGCTAAGTACTTCGAAAATGTGGGCGGCGCATACCAGATATCCGAAGAGATTAAATCCAGAGTTACATTCAGAGAACATAATTTGATTCTGAATGATTATCAGAAGGGATTTAACTATATAATTTGTCGTAACGTTCTTATATATTTTACTGAAGAAGCCAAGGATGATGTCTTCAGAAAATTCTATGAATCACTTACTCCCGGCGGAGTATTGTTCATCGGAAGTACGGAGCAGATTACGAATTACAAAGATATAGGATATCTTAGAAAATCAAGTTTCTATTACGAGAAACCGCAATAGAAAGCGAAGCATAATTAAAAGGACATCGGCTAAAATCCGATGTCCTTTTGATTTAATCATCTATTTTTGGAATGCGATTCTGTTAATTACATGAGTTACATATTTTGAAAACAGTTCTCTGTCATGTTTCTTTTCATCTGTAAGTTCGAAAAATAAATCTTTACTTTCATATTCTCTTTTGAAAAACGGCTCTGTCAATACGGTCCACATGGGAGCGTATCTGCCCAATTTGCGGGTGTAGCAATTACTTGCCTTAGCCTGCTCTCTGTAATCTTTGTCAACAAAAGATGCAATGGATTTGTGAAGAGCATTATCTTCCAAAGGAAGATAGTAGTAATCTTTGTAATCCGCATAGAAGTATTTCAACTCTTCTTCAAATATCGGAACCATCAAACTTCCGACATTTCCTTCTGCTTTGAAATGACATCCCTGTCCCATAAATGATATGGGTTTGGGAAGCGTGAAGGGGAATTGCACATTAATCAGCAACTCCTGCCTTTTAAAACCGTTGACATCTTCGTAAACATTAGCCACAACCTTCGAAGCAGTAAGCTGCTCGTTGAATAAATCGTAATAGCTGAGTATGGGGAGAATTTCCAACATACCTTTCATGTCATCAGAGTTGTGAAGCAACAGGGTATGATACAAATCATAATCATGAGAAGCCAGATAATCGGAATAAACCTGTATCAGCTCTCCGCCGCTGAACCTGTCTTCCCGGTTAATGTCCAAAAATATTTCTATGGACTTGAGCTTGCAATCGTTAAGCTTAAGAAGATTTTTATATGTATTGATTCTTTTGTAAATATCCAATCCGGATTTGGACTCCAAAGGATTGGAGAGATTGTACAAGGAAGCCTTTTTGGAAATAAAAGGCAAATCAAAAGTGTTGCCGTTGTAGTGAATAAGGAAGTCGAAGTCCTTGGCAAATTCAAAGAAAGAAGTCAAAACAGACTCTTCTTCGTCCAACGAATCGGCGAAGAACTGCTTGATATTCCAGTTGTCATCTTTGAAATATGCACATCCTATGAGATAAATTGAAGAAGAGGATGCTAAAAAACCGGTGGTTTCAATGTCGAGAAACAGAGCATTTTCAATGCCGCATAACTTCTCCAAAGGATAATTCAGACTAAAATTGTTTAATATGATATCTTCCGTTTTCATAGTATTCAGTTTAACACAAAAAGCCAATTTAATGTAGTATTTTTGCTGTAAAAAAGGTATTATTAATAGGTAGAAAAAAGTACCGGAGAGGGTAAATTTATGGCAAGATTAACTTTTACGGGTGGTATACACCCATATGATGGCAAAGAGTTATCAAAGTCAAAGAGAATTAAGGATTATGAACCTTTAGGCGATATGGTATACCCTTTGTCTCAACACATAGGTGCTCCCGCCAAACCTGTGGTTGATAAGGGAGATGAAGTGCGCGTAGGACAGATGATTGCGGAAGCGGGCGGATTTGTTTCTGCACCGATTTATTCAACGGTTTCCGGTAAGGTTAAGGCGATAGAACCAAGACGGATTGCATCCGGAGACATGGTGATGAGTATAGTAATCGATAACGATCATCGCTTTGAAGAGGTCGCATGGCCTGCGGTTAAGCCGTTCGAGGAATTGTCCAAAGAAGAAAAGATAAATCTTATCAAAGATGCGGGCATAGTCGGAATGGGAGGTGCAGGTTTCCCTACTGCAGTTAAGCTTTCTCCCAAGGAACCGGAAAAGATAGAGTATGTAATAGTAAACTGCGCGGAGTGTGAACCATATCTTACATCCGATTATCGAAAAATGCTTGAAGAACCCGAGAAACTCATAGAAGGTTTGAAAGTATCCTTATCTTTGTTCGATAATGCAAGAGGCATACTTGCGGTAGAAGATAATAAGCGGGATTGTATTATAAGATTGCAAAGGCTGACCAAGAACGAACCTAAAATTACGGTTAAAGCTTTAAAAACAAAGTATCCGCAGGGCTCTGAAAGACAACTTATATATGCAACGACAGGCAGAGCTATCAATTCGTCAATGCTTCCGGCTGACGCAGGATGTGTAGTCAATAATGTGGATACGGTTATTGCAATATACAACGCTGTAATAGAGGGAAGACCTCTTATGTACAGAATCGTTACGGTTACGGGTGACGCAATTAAAGAACCTCAGAATTTCAGGGTGAGAATCGGCACCAATTACCATGAACTGATAGATGCTGCCGGAGGTTTTAAGAAAGACCCTGTTAAGATAATTTCCGGCGGGCCGATGATGGGGCAGGCGCTGTTTGATACCAATATTCCCGTTACCAAGGCATCTTCCGCACTGCTGTGTCTTACTAAAGATGAGGTGTCATCGTATGAAACCACAGCGTGTGTTAATTGCGGTAAATGCGCCGAGGTTTGTCCGGGAAGAATTCTTCCAAAACAGCTCTCCGAGTTCGCCGAACACGGAATGGAGGAAGAATTTGTTGCCAATAACGGAATGGAGTGTTGCGAATGCGGATGCTGTTCATATATTTGTCCGGCCAAACGCCCGCTTACACAGAATATTAAATCAATGCGTAAGATAGCATTGAGCCACAAAAAGAAAAATTAGGAGGGGAAACAAGTGGATAACAGTAAGGAATTGATGCATGTGTCATCTAATCCTCATATCAGATCTTCAATAACCACAAGCAACATTATGTTTGCGGTGATTATTGCACTTTTACCCGCTGCCGGATTTGGTATATACAATTTTGGATTAAATGCACTTATTTTAATATTAATAACAGTGGCATCATCTGTTTTGACTGAGTACTTATTTGAAGTTATTACCAAGAGAAAAGTTACGATAGATGATTTCTCTGCAGTGGTAACAGGCCTTTTGCTGGCACTTAATTTACCGCCGTCCGCACCCTGGTGGATTGGTGTTATAGGCGGCGTGTTTGCAATTTTGGTTGTAAAAATGCTGTTTGGCGGATTGGGTCAGAACTTTATGAACCCTGCGTTGGGAGCAAGGTGCTTCCTTATTATTTCATATACATCCATAATGACCAATTTTGATTGTGACGCATATTCGGGAGCAACTCCACTGGCACTTATGAAAAGCGGACAAAACGTTGATTTACTCGATATGGTTATAGGTAAGACGGCAGGAACAATCGGAGAAACATCCATGATTGCGATAGTTATCGGGGCCTGCTTCTTAATTGCTTTGGGTATTATTAATCTTAGAATTCCCGGAATGTATATAGTTACATTTGTATTGTTTATCGGTATATTCGGACCAAGAGGATTCGATCCTGCATATCTTTGCGCACAGCTTGCGGGCGGCGGACTTATGCTTGGAGCTTTCTTCATGGCTACTGATTATGTCACAAGACCTATCACACGTACAGGACAGTATATTTACGGTATTCTGCTCGGAATACTGACAGGTCTGTTCAGAGTTTTCGGACCGTCTGCAGAGGGTGTATCGTATGCGATTATCATCGGCAACCTTTTGGTTCCGCTAATAGAGAAGTTTACAATGCCCAAGCCTTTCGGAAAGGGAGGTGAGAGAATATGAAAAACATGTTTAAAGATGCAATAATTCTTTTCATAATTACTCTTATCGCCGGCGCAGCATTGGGATTTGTTTACAATATTACCAAAGAACCGATTGCTCAGGCCGAAGCGAAAGCTTTGGAGGATGCGTATAAGGAAGTATTTGCTGCGGCAGATCATTTTGAAGAACTTGATTCTTTTCAAAATCCCAAAGAGGGCGCAGCCGGCGAATGGATTGATAACGGATTCGAAAACGTTGACGTTAATACGGCTTTGAAAGCAATGGACTCGACGGGACAGTTCCTGGGATATGTCATTAAGCTTACAACCCATGAAGGGTATGGCGGTGACATTGTGTTTACTATGGGTATAACAGGCGACGGAACAATTAACGGCATTTCCATATTGAGCATTTCGGAAACCGCAGGACTTGGAATGAGAGCCGAAGAGGTGCTCAAGCCTCAATACGCCGACAAGAAGACAACAGCATTTACGGTTACCAAGACAGGCGCTACATCTGAGAGTCAGATTGATGCGATTTCGGGTGCAACGATTACTTCCAATGCACTGACTAATGCCGTAAACGGTGGACTATATTATTTTGAAACAGCGTTGGGAGGTGGTATGAATGAAGGCTAATACACCTGTTGAACGATTGACGAACGGATTATTTAAAGAAAACCCGACATTTGTACTTACATTGGGAATGTGTCCTACATTGGCGGTAACAACATCTGCCGTTAACGGACTTGGTATGGGACTCACCACCATGGTGGTTTTGGCCATGAGTAATATGTTTATATCGCTTCTTAGGAAGGTGATTCCCGACAGAGTCAGAATACCGGCTTTCATTGTTATTATTGCTTCGTTCGTTACCGTAGTTGAACTTTTGCTTAAAGCATATATACCTTTCTTGTATGATGCTTTGGGCTTGTACATTCCTTTGATTGTTGTTAACTGTATTATTTTGGGACGCGCAGAAGCATATGCATCCAAGAACAAAGTTATCCCTTCTTTATTCGACGGAGTGGGAATGGGACTTGGATTTACCATGGCATTAACGATTATCGGCGCAGTCAGAGAAATCATCGGAGCCGGTACTGTATTCGGATATTGCGTAACACCATCCAACTATGTACCGTGTGCAATCTTTGTAATGGCTCCTGGAGCATTCTTCGTACTTGCCACTCTTACGGCAATACAGAATAAGATAAAGATAAACGGAACCAAAAAGGGCAAAGATATGTCCAAGATACAGTCAGGTTGTGCTCATGATTGCATGAACTGTTCAATCGGAACCTGCAACGAAAAGCCGGAAGCCAAAGTATCAAAACCGGTTGAAAAGAAAGAGGATGATTCGGCACCGGCTAAGACACATGCAGAAGTTCCCAAGGAGAAAAAATCCCCGGTTCAATCGGAAATGATAGACCTTGAATCGGAAGTGGCAGATACGGTAGAGATTACGGCCGATGATATTGCTGCCATTAACGAAGCGGTGGCAAAGAGCGAAGAAAAACCCGAGGAAAGTGCTAAAGCAAAGAGCGAAGAAAAACCCGAGGAAAGTGTCAAGGAAAAGAGCGAAGAGAACGCTAAAGAAACTGTAAAGGAGGAAGAAAACAATGATTAAAGAATTGCTGATTATACTGATTTCTTCTTCACTTATCAGTAATGTAGTGTTAAGCCAGTTTTTGGGATTGTGTCCATTCCTTGGAGTATCCAAGAAAACGAATACGGCATTGGGAATGGGAACTGCGGTAATTTTCGTAATTACGCTTGCATCGGCTGTTGCCGGTGTGATTTACAAGTTTGTTTTGGTGCCGTTTGATTTGACATATCTGCAAACGATTGTGTTCATTTTGGTAATAGCAGCGCTGGTACAGTTCGTAGAGATGTTCCTGAAGAAATTCATACCGGGACTTTATCAGGCGTTGGGAGTGTATTTGCCGTTAATAACAACCAACTGCGCGGTTCTTGGAGTGGCATTGACCAATGTGCAGAAGAACTACGGAATAGTGGAGGGCATAGTTAACGGTTTTGCGACAGCTCTTGGATTTACAATTTCCATTACCATATTGGCGGGAATCAGAGAGAAGATACAGTTTAATGATGTTCCGGAATCATTTAAAGGAATGCCGATAGTACTGATTACAGCAGGACTTATGGCAATTGCCTTTTGCGGATTCTCGGGATTATTGTAGGAGGCGCACATGAATGGAGTAATCTTAGCAATTATTTTGGTTGGAGGCGTCGGACTGTTCATTGGTTTATTCCTGGGTGTAGCATCACTCAAGTTTAAGGTTGAAGTTGACGAAAAGGAAGTTGCTGTTTTGGAAGCATTACCGGGTAACAATTGCGGTGGATGCGGTTATCCCGGATGTTCGGGTTTGGCACATGCAATAGTTTCCGGCGAAGCTCCGATTAATCAGTGTCCCGTAGGCGGCGCAGATGTGGCTAAGGTAATAGGCAGCATTATGGGAGTCAGTGCGGAAGACTCGACTAAGATGGTTGCATTTGTTGCATGTAACGGAACCTGTGAAAATGCCAATAAGGATTATGATTATACCGGAACTATGGATTGTACTATGATGTCATTTGTTCCGGGAGGTGGTCCCAAAAGCTGTAATTATGGCTGCCTGGGATACGGAACCTGCGTCAAGGCATGTCCGTTCGATGCAATTCATATTGTCAAGGGAATAGCAGTGGTAGATAAGGAAGTATGTAAGGCCTGCGGAAAATGTGTGGCTGCATGTCCTAAACATTTGATATCATTGATACCGTATGATGCGGAATATGCTGTAGCTTGTTCTTCACAGGACAAGGGACCCGATGCAATGAAAAAATGTTCCGTACCGTGTATAGGATGTGGATTATGCGCGAAAAATTGTCCGAGCGATGCCATAACGGTTGAGAATTTCAAGGCTACCATAGATCAGGACAAATGTACCAAATGCGGAACGTGCATTGGAAAGTGTCCTAAGAAAGCAATTGTAGAGCATTAATCGAGAAGAATACTTTCCTGATTCGGATAGTATGTAATGTTTCCTTCTTTATCAACGAATATGGCACATACGTCGGGATAGTTCAGTTTTAGGAAATCGACACTGTCGTCATATCCAAGTATGAAACATAAAGTTGAAAGCTCGTCTCCTTGAAGGGACGACTTACTGATAATGGTCACTTGTGACAGATTGTTGTCACGGTGACCGTTTTTGGTTCCTATGGGATATCCGTCTTGAGTAGAAAGAATATGATGATATCTTATGCCGTCAACTTCACAATAACGTTCATAGTCTCCGGAGGAAACCACACTTGAATGATTGCCAAGATAATCACCTGCTTTTACTTTAAGGAGCGGTACGTTTGCTTCGGGATTGTGAGGATCTTTAATGCCGACAATATAGGGATTCTTCGGAATGTTGTTCTTACTTCCTACAACGAGAATGTTTCCACCCAAATTAATGAGCGCGGAAGTTATGCCGGAATCAATAAGCTTTTGCTTGAGGCGGTCGGCTATGTATCCTTTGGAAATGAATCCCAAATCCAACAATACACCGTCTTTTTTTAATGTGACGGTTTGGTTTTGAACATCAATAAGTATATTGTCGGAGCCGATTAAATCAAGAGCTCTTTGCATATCTTTGTCATCCGGAATCGTGAAATCTTCCGAGGGTATTTTCCATAAATCCGAGAGAGCTCCGATGGTAGGGTCGACAGCGTGGCTGCTCATTTTTGATATTTTGATTGATTCGTTCAGCAAATCCAGGAATTCCGCAGGTACTTGTGTCGGAACGTTGGGCGAATGATTAATTATGTACAACAGCGAATTCTCGTCGGTTCGTGAAAGCATATCATTATATGTACGGCATAAATCCATACATTCATCAAGCGCATTTTGGGCATTTGCGACATCAATGGGGTTATATACAGTTATTTGAACTATTGTGTCAAAAAAGAACCCTTCTTTGGATATTGAGTCATTTGAAGTCCCGCAACCGCCGGCCAACAGCGAAGTGTTCATAATCAAAAGAATCAGCAAAACGCTTCTTATTAAGTTGAAGTTGTGTCTTAAGTTGAAGTTATGCATAGAATTTAGTATATTAGTTTAAGATGTTTGTTTCAACCCAAAGGTATTGATATGGCAGGATATTATTATACGGATGATAATAAATCTAATAAAAGGAAGAAGAAAGCACGCGGTCCCGTGGTGTTGACCACATTAATTGTATCGGGTGCGGTTTTGGCTATTCTTCTTATAGTGCTGGCAACCAATAATTCTTCATCCGGAAGCAGAAATTTCGCCAATAACCAAATGCTTAATTCCGCATCCGAACCGGAGACGACAACGGCACTGGATGTTGCTAACGGATATGTGGATGAGCATGGTAACAAAGATATAGAACGGTTGTATGAGGAGAATAAGCTACGAGCTGAGGACCTTGATATATGGAATATGTATCCGGACAGGGGACGAGCAAGCAAAACCGATAATACGCCTAAGCCGTCCGAAAGCGAAGCACCGACTGATGACCCATCAGCTTCCGGTTCGCCGGATCCGTCGGCAAGCCCGGAAGGTACGGCCTCACCAAGCCCCGACGGGCTTATAGAGGGTGTTAAGCCTAACAATCTCGATTATACCAATATTAAAGTTATAGACGATAAGATGACCTACAGTGTGGATGGCAATAAGATATCCAAGCTGGGCGTTGATATCAGTGAAGACAGCGGAGTAGTGGATTTTGGAATGCTGAAAAACAACGGAATCGACTTCGTTATGATTAAAGTAGGAAGCCGCGGATATGACAGTGGAGTCATAAACGAAGATGCGAACTTTGAAAGAAACATCAAGGCGGCATCCGAAAACGGACTCGGAATAGGCTTGTATTTTTGCTCGCGAGCCGTGACGGTGAATGAAGCAAGTGATGAAGCTAAGTATTGTATGGCAATGAGCGAGAATTACCTGGTGGATTATCCGATAGCCTATGTATATGAAGGAGAAGTTTTCGATACAGCCAGAACGGATATACTTACCAAAGAAGATTTGACCAAGCTTGCAGATGCCTTTTTGAGCACTGTCAAGAATAACGGACATACTCCAGCCATATACGGCAACGGTGACTTCATATTAAACAGCGTAGAAGCGGATAAACTGCTGAAAAACTACGATGTATGGCTGTATGATACTAACCTTATGACGGAATATCCCTACCAGTTCAAATTATGGAAGTATAAGAATTCCGTAATGATTCCGGGCATGGAAAAGCCCGGAGCATACACAATAAGCTTTGTGGATTATTCCGGGCGATAGTTCAATATCTTTGAAGCGATTTTGACTTTTGAATATATTTCCGCATATTCTTTGGCGGGGAGTTCTTCGATATAATTCGGCGTGAAGTTTTTCTTTACGCCGTTTGTTTTAAGAATATCTATTGCTTTATTGAAAGCAATGGCAGCTTCGATTTCTGTCGGATACCTTCCAATGGTGTAATTGCCCAGGATGTGGATTCGGGCCGTATATTTCATGCCGGATTTGAGCATTTTGGATGTGACACCATGGTAATGGTTAATTATCTTAATGTTGTTGTATCTAAAATCTAAATTGTCACCGTTGATAAAGATAAAATCCCTTCCCTCAACGCCGTAATTCTTAATACCGTAGCGATTCAGTATGTTAACCTGCATTCCGTATTCGGATACGAAGAAGTGGCGACCTCTTTGCATAATCTGCTTTTTGGAATAATAGAACAAATCATCAATTGAAAACTTAAGGATGTTGTTTGGACCAAGATGGTACTCAAAATAAGTTGGGTAAAGATATATGGGAGCTGTTATATACATGTTATTGTCCCTAAAATTCGTTAAGATTACCCACTTTCTGTATGAAAGTATTCTGTCGGGATTATAATCTTTGACAGTCAGGTCTTTTTTTGTTAGAAGTATTGCACCTTCCCAGTACGCAGCGTGTGCATCAAAAGGAGAATCATAACTGCCTAAAGAAATGTGCTTTCCCTGATGTGTAATTGAAGCTCGATAGTAAACGGTACCATCCTTTTTAGCAGCAGGATAAACACCGCGTAAATTATTGTTAGCCATGGGGATATTATACCATATAATATGTGAGTTTTCATAATATTCTTAGGATTGGTGTTTCCGTAAACCATACGTTTTCGTATCTTGCTATCGATTTTGGTATGTGTTAAAATACTTTGAATAAACTATTTAGGAGATATTTGATCATGAAATATTTAAGTACTAGGACCAAAGGTGTTAGTGTTTCAGCCTCTGAGGCTATATTAAAAGGGCTTTCGGACGACGGTGGTTTGTTTGTACCGGAGAAAATTCCGACATTGGATGTTTCTTTGGAAGACTTATCCAAAATGTCATATCAGGAAATTGCATATGAAGTTCTTAAACTTTATTTAACGGATTTTTCCGAAAAAGAGTTAAAGGATTGTATAGAAAACGCATATGACCAAAAGTTTGACACACAGTCAATTGCTCCTATTGCATATGCGGGCGGCGCTTACTATCTTGAATTGTTCCATGGCTCAACAATTGCATTTAAAGATATGGCATTATCGATTTTGCCCCATTTGATGACAACTGCTGCCAAGAAGAATAATGTCAAGAATGACATTGTTATTTTGACAGCAACTTCAGGAGATACCGGAAAGGCTGCTTTGGCAGGCTTCGCTGATGTTAAGGGGACGAAGATTATTGTCTTTTATCCTCAGAACGGTGTAAGCCCGATTCAGGAAAAGCAGATGGTTACTCAGAAGGGCGATAATACTTACGTTGTTGCAATCAAGGGTAACTTTGATGATGCTCAGACAGGAGTTAAGAAGATATTCAATGATACGGAACTTGCCAATAAGATGAATGAGAAGGGCTTTCAATTCAGCTCTGCAAATTCCATTAATATCGGAAGGCTTGTACCTCAGATAGTATATTACGTATATTCATACGTTAAGCTGCTTGCAGAGGAAAAGATTACCTGCGGACAGAAGATTAATGTTGTGGTACCTACAGGTAATTTCGGAAATATTCTTGCAGCATATTATGCCAAGAATATGGGATTGCCCATTGATAAGCTTATTTGTGCATCAAATGAGAACAAGGTTTTGTTTGATTTCTTTGCAACAGGTAAGTATGACAGAAACAGAGACTTCATATTAACAACGTCTCCTTCCATGGATATACTTATATCAAGCAATCTCGAACGACTGATTTATCATATTGCGGGCAATGATGCCGACGTTAACAAGGCTCTTATGGAATCTTTAAGTAAGAACGGAGAGTATGAAATAACGGATTCAATGAAGTCCCAGTTGAAGGATTTCTTCGGAGGATACGCTACAGAGAGCGATACAGCCAAAGAGATACATGATTTGTACGAAGATACGGGATACATTATAGATACTCATACGGCAGTAGCTTCATCGGTATACAAGAAATATGTTCTTGAAAATGAAGATGATAAGGTTACGGTGATTGCGTCTACAGCAAGCCCGTATAAGTTTACACGCTCTGTTATGAAGTCAATTGATCCTAAGTATGATACTTTGGGAGATTTTGAACTTGTTGATGAACTTAACAAGTTGTCAAACGTTGATATTCCCAATGCTATTGAAGAAATAAGAAATGCCGCAATTTTGCATGACAGAGTTTGCGATAAGACGGACATGAAAGAAACAGTGATGTCAATTCTTGGCTTGGAGGACTAGATGAAACATATTCTCATGGTTGATGATGTTGCAACCAACTTGATTTGTGCATCCGAGGTTTTAAAACCTCTGTATAGTGTTTCAACAGCTAAATCAGGACGCCAGGCTCTTCTTATGCTTAATGAGATGACCCCGGATTTGATTCTTTTGGATATCAATATGCCGCAAATGGATGGTTACGAAGTTTTTGCCAAATTGCGTGACAATCCGGAGTGGTCTTCGATTCCTGTTATCTTTTTGACGGCCGAAACAGATTTGGCCAATGAAGCCAAAGGTTTGGCCATGGGAGCTATGGATTTTATCCGTAAGCCGTTTGACCCTGAAGTCATGAAAGCCAGAATTGAAAAGATATTATCCATATCCGAAACTCAAAAGGAATTGGAAGGTGCGGCCAATAAGGATTCTTTAACTTCTTTGCTTACCAGAAAATCATTTGAGAAGTATTTGTCAAACGGTAAAGATACAAGTGAAGGATATTTCCTGTTGCTTGATTTGGATAATTTTAAAGCAGTTAACGATAATTACGGACATGTTGTCGGTGATTCGGTTTTGATAAGTCTTGCCAAAGTGTTTGTTGAAGTCGTCGGACATGATGACAGAATCTGCAGACTCGGTGGTGATGAATTTGCTATATTTTTACCCGGAAATGCTCCAAGAGACGAGATTAAGAGCATCGTAAGAAGATTGATAGCTTCTTCCGAATTCGAAATCGGCGAATTACTCTCGGACTATTCGGATTTTAAGGTTTCTATATCTGCCGGAATTTCATGTAAACCGGCTGACGGAGATGATTTCCAGACTTTGTACGGTAATGCGGATAAAGCCTTATATTACGTTAAGCAAAACGGTAAGCGCGGATATCATTTCTTTGATAATATCAATCATGAAAAAGAGAATTTTGAAGAAGAAAACGCAAAGATTGATTTGATTCAGCTCCAAAGACTTATATCGGAAAATGATGATAAGGAAGGCGGAGCATATAAGGTAGAGTACGAAGGATTTAAGCGAATATACAGGTTTGTATCAAGGTGTATGGACAGAAAGAATCAGGATGTTCAGATAGTACTGTTTACACTTGAAGGTCTTACCGTACCCATAGAACATGAAAATGAATATATAGTTAAATTGACTAATGCAGTGGCCACCTCATTAAGAAGAGGTGATGTAGCGACCGAGTGCGGTGACAGTCAATATGTGGTTATCCTGATGGATGCCAACGACGACAACGGGCGAAAGGTTGCGGACAGAATTACACGAAGGTTTGATAAAGTGTGTGAAAATCCAAACATTAAACTGACGTATGAAATTCAGACAGTAAAAGGTGGCTCTTCTTCATAGAAGGCCACCTTTTTTAATGGAACATTTGGGGCTGTGTTTATTTATTAGATAGGAGGTATAAATTGGACGCATCGTATTTTTCGGAAATCACACCTTATATGGTGAAACTTGCCAAGCAAGTGCAAGAATCCGATTTTACATCGGATGAACTGTTTGTTGAACATGATGTTAAGAGGGGACTCAGAGATTTAAACGGTAAAGGAGTCGTGGCGGGACTTACTCATATTTCGGATGTAAGAGCCAAACAAATAGTTGACGGACAGGAGGTCCCTTGCCATGGAGAATTGTTTTATCGCGGGTATAATGTCAAAGATTTGGTCAAAGGATTTGCAGCGGAAGACCGATTCGGATTTGAAGAGGTTACGTATCTGTTGCTTTTTAATAAGCTGCCGAATGAAGACGAACTTAAGGAATTTAAAGAGGTGTTGTTTTCATACAGAAGTCTTCCGACGAGCTTTGTACGCGATATAATTATGAAGGCTCCGTCTAAGGACATGATGAATACGCTGGCACGTTCTGTTCTTACTTTGTATTCATATGACGACAGGGCAGATGACGTTTCACTGCCGAATGTACTTCGCCAGTCGCTACAGTTGATAAGCTTATTTCCGATGTTGAGTATTTACGGATATCAGGCATATAAACATTATCATGACGGTCAAAGCCTTTTCATTCATCATCCGGATACCAAACTGTCTACAGCGGAGAACATTCTGTATTTGTTAAGGCCCGACAGCAAATATACACCGTTGGAGGCGCGCCTTTTGGATCTTGCACTTGTTCTTCATATGGAACACGGAGGCGGTAACAATTCGTCTTTTACAACACATGTTGTTTCTTCTTCCATGACGGATACCTATTCGGTTATAGCTGCTGCCATAGGTTCGCTCAAGGGGCCAAGGCACGGTGGGGCGAATATCAAAGTTGTTCAAATGTTTGAAGATATGAAGAAGGAAATAAAGGATTGGAGCAGCGAAGATGAGGTAAAGGAATATCTTCGAAAACTTCTTAACAAAGAAGCGTTTGATCATGCAGGACTCATATACGGTGTGGGACATGCAATTTATTCCAAATCAGATCCAAGAGCCGTTATCTTTAAATCGTTTGTCGAGAAACTTGCGATAGAGAAGGGACTTGAAGATGAGTATAAGCTGTACACTTTGGTTGAAGAACTTGCTCCGATTGTTATTACCGGTGAGAGGAAAATGTACAAAGGTGTATCGGTAAATGTGGATTTTTACTCAGGGTTTGTATACAGCATGCTCGGATTGCCGCTTGAGTTATATACCCCTATTTTCGCAATAGCCAGAATCGTCGGATGGTCCGCACACAGAATGGAAGAGTTGTCCAATAACGGAAAAATTATTAGACCTGCTTACAAGCCTATCGGTGAGGATAAAGAATATGTAAGTATGACAGAAAGAAACATTGACAACTAATTAAGCTTTTGTCATAATATATGCGGTGCGTTATGTACTGAAGTAAGTAATTCTGAAATGTGAATTTCAGTAATCAATAAAAAGGAAAGAGGTAAAAAAATGAGTAAAATCGATTTAACCAAGTACGGTATTACCGGAACAACAGAAATCGTCTACAACCCTTCATACGAAGTGCTTTATGATGAAGAGACAAAGGCTGATTTGACAGGCTACGAAGTAGGCCAGAAGACAGAACTTGATACCATCAATGTTATGACAGGTGTTTACACAGGTCGTTCTCCTAAAGATAAGTACATCGTAATGGATGCTAATTCTAAGGACACTGTATGGTGGACATCAGATGAGTACAAGAACGATAACCATCCTATGAGCGAAGAAGTTTGGGCTAAGGTTAAGGAAATCGCTAAGAAGGAATTGTGCGATAAGAGATTATTCGTTGTTGATGCTTTCTGTGGTGCTAACAAAGATACAAGAATGGCTGTTAGATTTATCATGGAAGTTGCTTGGCAGGCTCACTTCGTTAAGAACATGTTCATCGTTCCTACAGACGAAGAGTTGGCTAACTTTGAACCTGATTTCGTAATCTACAATGCTTCAAAAGCTAAAGTTGAGAATTACGCTGAATTGGGATTGAACTCAGAAACATGTGTAGCTTTCAATACAACATCACGTGAGCAGGTTATCATCAATACATGGTACGGCGGTGAAATGAAGAAGGGTATGTTCTCTATGATGAACTACTACTTACCTTTGAAGGGTATCGCTTCAATGCACTGTTCTGCAAACACAGATATGAACGGTGAGAATACAGCAGTATTCTTCGGACTTTCAGGAACAGGTAAGACAACTCTTTCTACAGATCCTAAGAGAAAACTTATCGGTGATGACGAGCACGGTTGGGATGACAACGGCGTATTCAACTTCGAGGGTGGTTGTTATGCTAAGGTTATCGGACTTGATAAAGAGTCTGAGCCTGATATCTACAATGCTATCAAGAGAAACGCTCTTTTGGAGAACGTAACTGTTGATGCTAACGGAAAGATTGATTTTGATGATAAGTCAGTTACAGAGAATACTCGTGTATCTTACCCTATCAATCATATTACAAATATTGTTAAGCCTATTTCAGCAGGCCCTGCTGCTAAGAACGTAATCTTCCTTTCAGCGGATGCATTCGGAGTACTTCCTCCTGTATCAATTCTTACTCCTGAACAGTGTAAGTACTACTTCCTTTCAGGATTTACAGCTAAGTTGGCAGGTACAGAGCGTGGTATTACAGAGCCTACACCTACATTCTCAGCTTGTTTTGGTCAGGCATTCTTAGAGCTTCATCCTACAAAGTACGGTGAAGAGCTTGTTAAGAAGATGAATGCTAATGGTGCTAAGGCTTACCTTGTTAACACAGGATGGAATGGAACAGGTAAGAGAATCACAATTAAGGATACAAGAGGTATCATCGATGCTATCCTTAATGGCGATATCAAGACAGCTCCTACAAAGAAGATT
>JAZUFE010000010.1:0-6060 GCA_045640525.1 Lachnospiraceae bacterium
TCTTGAGTTTGGCGAATTCAATTCATTCCCGAAATCATTTATGCAGAAGATTGCAGGAAAGGTTAATACCGGAGTTTCGTTTGAATTCAGATATAAGGTTAATCACCAGCTTACGAAGATAAAGATTCCGGCAGGCGCCACGGTGGATACAAATCTTGATTGGTATGGTCCTGAAACCATGGAACTATTGTACGGAGTTTTTAGTAGGTAAGAAATTCAAGGCGTCGACAGAGAATATTCTGTCGGCGCTTTTTGATTTGCAGGCAACATAATAGGTGTTGGGGCGAATATCTTTTTGCCTCCGCTTGCCATTCATATTGATCCCCCTTTTGATAATCCGTTTGTTACAATTCCCGGAGCATATCTGCCAAGACCACTTCAGAAATAACCTCTGCGGAATACCTTTTGTAGGGCACTACACAGTCAGGTAGCTTATGATTAATCTTATTGCATCTGTCGCAGTGGAGTCGGCGGACAATCAACTTCTTCGTTTCTCCGTCATCACATTTGAGTTTACGCTTGCGACTGCCAATGCCGACTATTGGGCAAAAGACGGCGGTATTAACAGTTTAATGTAAATAAACTTGCCAATGGTTATTGTGTGTGCTATATTGTTTCTATCGAAAATCTGTATTGAACTTCTGTCGGTATTTCTGCCGAAATTTCAAAAATGACTAAATGTGAAAGGAGGAATTACACCAAAGAGAAAATATTTGGACTTGAAGAGCGCTATTATCTATAAATGTAAAAGATAATTACTTCTTTTGAATTAAGTTGTTGACAAAATCGAACGTTTGTTTTATCCTAGTCATTGTTAGAACAAATGTTCTGTACGAAGGAGATCAAAATGGAAAGAGACGAAAAACTTAAAGCACTTGATGCCGCAATAGGACAGATTGAGAAGCAATACGGAAAAGGAGCTATTATGAAGCTCGGAGATCCGGCTAATTCGATTAATGTCGAGACGATACCGACAGGATCGTTGAGTCTTGATATTGCACTCGGACTCGGTGGTATTCCCAAGGGCAGAATTATCGAAATATACGGACCTGAATCTTCCGGAAAGACGACGGTTACATTACATATGATTGCCGAAGTTCAAAAAAGAGGCGGCATAGCAGGATTTATAGATGCAGAGCATGCACTGGATCCGGTTTATGCCAAGAATATAGGTGTTGATGTTGACAATTTGTACATTTCACAACCGGATAACGGAGAACAGGCCCTGGAAATCACAGAAACAATGGTAAGATCCGGAGCGGTCGATATAGTTGTTGTCGATTCGGTTGCGGCATTGGTACCCAAGGCGGAAATCGACGGTGAAATGGGAGATTCTCATGTGGGTCTTCAGGCAAGACTTATGAGCCAGGCTTTAAGAAAACTTACGGCTGTTATTTCGAAGTCAAACTGCTCTGTAATATTCATCAACCAGCTGAGAGAAAAAGTCGGTATTATGTTTGGCAATCCTGAAACAACGACCGGTGGACGTGCTTTGAAATTCTATTCATCGGTACGTATGGATGTAAGACGTGTAGAAACGTTGAAACAAGGCGGAGAGGCAATAGGAAACAGAACACGTGTTAAAGTAGTTAAGAACAAAATTGCACCTCCGTTCAAAGAGGCTGAATTCGATATTATATTCGGAGAAGGTATTTCAGCTGTCGGTGATATAGTTGATTTGGCTGCAGATGCGGATATTATCAATAAATCGGGTGCATGGTATGCATATAACGGAAATAAGATAGGACAGGGACGTGAAAATACCAAGCAGTATTTAAAGGACAATCCTGCTTTGTGCGAGGAAATCAGTAAGAAAGTCAGAGCACATTACGGATTGGATGGTGCGATAGATGCAGGTTCTAAAGATTCAGGAAAGAACGAAGAATAGAGTTGATATTTTATTGGATAATGACTTCTCCTTTGTGTTATACAAAGGAGAAGTTCGTTTATATAAGATAACTGAAGGCAAGGAGATAAGTGAAGCGTCGTTTAGGGAAATTATGGAAAATGTTTTACCTAAAAGGGCCAAACTTCGTGCCATGAATCTCCTTAAGGTAAGACCCTATACCGTGAAGGGACTTACTGATAAACTGTCGGAAGGCGGCTATCCGGATTCTGTTATCAAGAATGCAATTGATTATGTGTCTTCTTACCATTATTTGGATGATTATCAATATGCATTGGACTATATTAATACCTTCAAAGACAGAAAAAGCAGACAGCGAATGATTCAGGATCTTATTCAAAAGGGAGTTTCCAAGAATGATATTGAGAATGCTCTTAATGAAGAGTGGGATGATGAGGCCGAAAATCTTGAAGAAGAGCAAATCAGAAAATTCCTGATTAAGAAAAAGTATGATGCGGAAGCATTTTCGTATGAGGATAAAATGAAACTTCTGTCTGCTTTGGTCAGAAAAGGGTACGGGGTGGAAGTGTGTAAGAAAGTCATGAAGGAGACCTCTTATACATACTGAAATATGTCAATTTTCCATTCTGATTAAGATAACAAACTAAGAACGATACTAAAGATTACTTGACATAACATGGCAATTCCGATAAACTAATAAATGTTGTAGTCTGATTTTTGTTTGTTTTACAGACATTTTAGATAATGTACAATGAAAACTAAATAGGAGGTACTCAAGATCATGCTATATGTTGTGATAGCAGTTGCCACCTTAGTTGTTTCGGCTCCCATAGCTTGGATTGTTTCAGCCAAGCACCAAGAGAAACTTGGTAAGGAAAAGATCGGATCAGCTGAGAACAAAGCCAGAGAGATTGTTGATGAAGCTTTGAAAACTGCTGAGACCAAGAAGCGTGAATCGTTACTTGAAGTCAAGGAAGAGTCTATTAAGGCTAAGAATGAACTTGATAAAGAAATCAAGGAACGTCGTGCGGAAGCTCAAAGATATGAGCGTAGGGTTCAGCAAAAAGAAGAGAATGTTGACAAGAAGGCTGAGGCAATTGAAAAGAAGGAAGCAGCTTTAGCTTTGAAAGAAGAAGAGCTTAACAAAGAAAAGGCTGAGATTTCCAAACTTAATGAACAAAGATTGCACGAACTCGAGAGAATCTCAGGTTTAACCTCCGAACAAGCAAAAGAGTATTTATTAAGAATTGTTGAAGACGAAGTAAAACACGAAACGGCTGTGATGATCAAAGAAATGGAGAGTCGCGCCAAAGAAGAAGCTGATAAGAAAGCTAAGGATTACGTTGTTACAGCTATTCAGAAATGTGCAGCTGACCTCGTATCCGAAACTACTATTTCAGTTGTGCCTCTGCCCAACGATGAAATGAAGGGTAGAATTATCGGTAGAGAAGGAAGGAATATCAGAACCCTTGAAACCATGACAGGTGTAGATTTGATTATCGATGATACACCGGAGGCAGTTGTATTATCAAGTTTTGATCCAATCAGAAGAGAGGTTGCTCGTATAGCACTCGAAAAACTGATTGTCGACGGACGTATTCATCCGGCTCGTATTGAGGAGATGGTTGAAAAGGCCCAGAAAGAAGTAGAAACCATAATTAAGGAAGAGGGTGAATCGGCAACTTTGGAAGTTGGCGTTCACGGTATTCATCCTGAGTTGGTTCGCTTACTTGGTAAGATGAAATACAGAACCAGTTATGGTCAGAATGCGTTGAAGCATTCAATTGAGGTGGCACAGCTTTCCGGTCTGCTTGCTGCAGAGCTGGGATTGGATGTGCGTGTTGCTAAACGTGCCGGTCTGTTACATGATATCGGTAAAGCAGTTGACCATGAAATGGAAGGCTCACATATTCAACTTGGTGTTGAATTATGTAGAAAGTATAAAGAGTCAGCCATTGTTATTAATGCGGTTGAATCGCATCATGGCGATGTAGAACCTCAATCATTGATTGCATGCATTGTCCAGGCATCGGATGCCATTTCGGCAGCTCGTCCCGGTGCAAGACGTGAAACACTTGAAACATACACAACAAGACTTAAACAATTAGAAGACATCGCTAATGAATTTAAGGGTGTCGATAAATCTTTTGCTATTCAGGCAGGTAGAGAGATTCGAGTTATGGTAGTCCCTGAGCAGGTTTCTGATACTGACATGGTTATCATGGCAAGAGATATTTCAAAGAAGATTGAAGCTGAAATGGAATATCCCGGTCAGGTTAAGGTCAATGTCATTCGTGAATCCCGCGTTGTTGACTACGCTAAGTAAAATCGAAATTAAGAGGTCGGATTATCCGACCTCTTTTTTGTCTCCCTTGGCCCCTCTTGGGGACGGAGTTAGGGGTCCAAAATGGTCCTAAATGGAGCAAGTTCATTTATATTTAAAGTTGAGGTTTTCATATAATGTGATATGGATTATAATTAGCTTGGAAAAACAAGTTAGTGTGATGGAAGTTTTTGATAAGGAAGGAGCATTTTATTTATGAAAAGAAGATATGTTTCAGCTCAGTAGTCTGAGCTTAAAATAAAACGAATAGTTAAGCTCAGATGAATCCTAAGAAATAGTGTTTAGGAGGACAATATGAGCTATATAAGAGCAGAGGAGGTTCTGCCCAAAGAATTAATAGAAACTATTCAGCAATATGTAAACGGAAAAGCAATATATATTCCCAGCACTTCTAAAAAGGAGTGGGGGAGCCATACTGATACCAGGCAATATCTAAGACAGAGAAATCTTGAGATTACCCGGAAATATCAAAGCGGCAGTTCTACTGCAAGTCTTGCCAAGCAGTTTTCACTTTCCGGGAAAAGCATTCAAAGAATTATTCGCGAAGGAAAGAGAGCACTTGGTAAGCCATGACGACAAGTTCGAACGGGATTAGAGTATATCATCGTTGCGGAGGATGCGGAAAGAAACAGGAATTTGTAAATTCGAAGAAATTCCGTGTGAATGCCAACGGAAACAAGGTGGATGTTTGGTTGATTTACAGATGCAAAAAGTGTAAACATTCTTGGAATTTGACTATATATGAACGCAAAAATCCAAACAAGATTCCAAATGAATTATACGAACTGTTCTTAGAAAACGATGAAGATACTGCCATGATGTTTGGCAATGATATTGTATTTTTAAAAGAGAATAATGCTGAATTTAAATGAGTGTACAAGGCAAGCTTTTGAGCTTGCCTTTTGTATTTTTAGTTGACAGCCCTCTATTATTATTATTATTAACTTGTGCGATTTAATATTTGAAAACGGCGCACTAAATAATATTTTATAGGGGGTTACTGATGAAAAGAAAATTGAGTTTATTATTGACTATGGTATTAGCCATGACACTGACTATGGGGATGTGCGTAAATTCATATGCATATGAAAAAACTATTAACCCAGAAACTGGGGAAGGAGCACCTGTAGATACTGGGATTATTGATATTACGGAAGATTCAGGCTGCATAATTGATTATGAACCCGGCGAAGCGCAACCTTATGAGTGCATGTATATTGATGATGTAGAAAGGATTCCGCTAACTCAAGCCCCAGACCCTTGTGGGTCATCAGGACTAAGAGACTTAGACGATTTGAATGCACTTGCAGGCGCGTTATTTAGTATGTATGGGATTACGGATGAAGTTAAGCCGAAGTTGCGAATTGTTTGTAAATGGATTCCTGATGGAAATAAGATTCAAGTTTTCTACTATATGTATTCGGTACCATATTATGAAGAACACTATGGAAATACCGGTTCGTCAGAAAAAGGTTCATCTTCTCCTGCTCATGTTCACACTTTTACATGGCAGACCATTTATGAAGCAACACCTATTTCGGACGGACTTGAGGGAGAAGTTTGTAGTTGCGGTGCAACAAGAAATACACAGCCCATTTCAGCAATGGATTATGCAATTAACAAGTATGCCGATCAGATGATTAAGGCAGCCAAGCCCGGACAGAAGATTACATTGGAATTTGGAGAATTCAATTCATTCCCTCGTTATATGATGGAAAAGGTTGCTGCAAGAATGAACGATAACATCACATTTGTATTCAAGTTCAAGCAGAATAAGAAGATGCAGACTGTAACCATCGAACCCGGAACAGCAATTGATTTACAGTATGACTGGTATGGACCGGATAAG
>JAZUFE010000011.1:0-30836 GCA_045640525.1 Lachnospiraceae bacterium
CCCGATTCCACTCCGTAACAGGTATCCGGGAACAGTGAATTAAACACATATCTGTCAAGCATATCGTCCGGTGATGAAAATACGCCTTTCATTTCACTGTAAACAACGCCGTTAAGCTTTAATGGTTCATCTTCCGACTCAAGTTCGTAGTGCCACCCTTCCTGCTTGAATATTTTCTCATTCACGTAAATATTCGGATGAAAAACGGCATCAAGATAAACATCCACCAAATTATGAAAATCCTGATTATTGCATGAGGCAACCGGATATATCGTTTTATCCGGATATGTCATTGCATTAAGGAACGTATTAAGCGAGCCCTTGGCAAGTTCTATAAAAGGGTCCTTAACAGGGAACTTTCTTGAGCCGCAAAGTACGGAATGCTCAAGTATATGTGCAACTCCTGTAGAATCTTTCGGCGGTGTTCTGAATCCGATGTAGAACACCTTGTTCTCATCATCATTAAGAAGGAGTGTAACTACTGCCTTCGTTTTAATATGTTCCAAAATGTAACCTTCGGAATTCAAGTCCGAAATATGTCTTTGTTCCAGAATTCGATAGTTTTCAAACATCATAACGTAAACGACATTAGGGCCAGTTTGGATATGATAATCTCCGTAATAACCATGCCCATACCTTTCTTCTTTGCTAGATTTATATCGGTCAACTCATTCAGTGTATATATTTTTTCCTTATACACCATCCTGTTTTTATTAAACAGCGACTTCTTTTGCGTCAGTACCTGCGTTTTGACCTTAACTTTAAGCTGTGAATATACTTCGTAAATGAAGGTTCCCTGCTCCAAATAGTACAACTGACTCTCTATGGTATTTTCAGGGTCGGCCTCTTTTAGTATGTACTGTTTAATAATAGCCTTCATCTTAAAGTTCAAGTCATCGTTATCCGTCAGTTCGCGATAACTTGACTTGGCTCCAATATAAAGGCTACCTGTATCCTGCATTATATGCTTATATGGCTCATATGTAGTTGTTCCGCGCTTTATACTATCTGGCATTAATATCCTCGCTGTATTCGATATCCTCTATCTTGTTGCCCGAAAACTTTATTGCATCCAATACAGCCTTCCTTGATAAAGATGTATTCTCAACCAGTTCATCAACGGTAACCTTTCTTCCGAATTCACCGAACAATTTGGCTGCCGCATCTGCTACTTTATTAACTTTATCCAATATTTTTTGGTCAGCTATATTCTCATCCGTCGTTTGTCCGATTAAATTCTCCATAGAATCCATTATCATCTTAACAAGCATACCATCGGCTTCTTTGGGAGATTCCATCGCTCCGAGCATTTGGACGCCTTCCGCCAGAGCCAGATTGCCCTCACCTATCAAATCTTCCAGTGCAACGCCTTGTGAAACATACAGTTTTGATATTTCCAGAACTTGAGGAAGATAAAAAGATATTACCTTATCATATGCCGATGCATCATGATTCATTGCTGCCATGACATACGCTTCCTTCTCGGATTCGGAAACAGCATCCATCTGTTTCAATTCCTCGCGATACTCTTCAAGGATACTCATCTCTCCTTCGGACAAATATTCTCCTTGTTCCAACGGTTCATCAATTCCTATATTATTTTGAATAAGGTAATCAAATACCATTTCAAATTGCTCATTCGAAAGATTCAGGTCTTCAAATGCCGCCTTAACATCATCGGTCTTGATATAACCTCCGTTAGTTCTGGCCTGAAACTTGATATCTTCCAAAATTTGAGCGAATCTGCCTTCGTTGTTTTCCATAATCACCTACTGAATATGAGTATGCGTAAACAAATGATTCTCGCAGTACTCGTAGTTTCCGTTACATTTTGAGCAAAATCTGAACGACAATTCCGGATTACTCTTATCCGTCGCACCGCATATAGCGCACTTATGTCGTGTTATTCCCGTATTGGTCGAAGACGAGCGATTACCCGCAACCGGTTCCGTCTTTTTCTTAAATTTCGGAGACGATGATGTTCCGAAGTTTCCGAAATGAAGCTTCTTTCTTTGTGTCACAAAGAAAATAATAAAATTGAGCAAAGACGCTACCATCACAACAATAGGAGCATACATTCCTACAGAAATGTAAACTATCATATTGTATCCGAGCAATATGACATAGATTATGCCAAGTACTTTCATCTTAAGCGGGATAATGAAGAACAAAAGAATCTGATTATCCGGGAATGTACTTGCCAAAGCCAAGAAAATTGACAATGTTATGTAATACGTCGAAAAATAATTTCCGTAATAGAAAAAAGGATTTCCTCTAAAGCACTCATATGCATACAGGAGAAATGCTCCCAGGACCGTAAAGAACAATCCCGAAAAAATGTATACATTATATCTGTAAGTTCCCCATGCCACTTCTACGGATTTGCTTATCGCATAGAAAAAATATAACAAAATAAGCTCGAGAAAAATATTACCCGAACTTGAAGGAATAAATACCCATGTGATCAATCTCCATATTTGGAAATCATCAATAATTTTTTGAGGATTTAAAGATAAAAAATTAAATATATCTATTCCACGCATGGCAGGAATCTCTAAGAGATATCCTGCCGCGTAGCATACTATAATTACCAACGATAAGTTCTTAATTGCATACTTACCGAATTTCTTTTCAAACCAACTCATTATCTAAGTACCTGTGACCAATCCGTAATGCCTATCTTTTCCATTGCCCACTTCATATACTCATCTTCGGCCGGTGTTCCCAGTGCATTCCAGACTTCCTTGGAATAATTGGTTAATGTAGGGAAGAAACCGTTAACATCAACTTCAAGATACATATACTGTGTAACATAAGGATTACGTTCAAATGCTGCCCATGAAGCCAAAAGACCTACTGCCTGTGCATCATTTCCTGCATTTGTTCCCATTCCGATTTCACCGATAATTACGTCTCTTACCTGTCCGAATCTGTTAAGATATGTGGGCTGACGCAATACGTCCGTCAAAACCGAAAGGTTTTGGAATGTGATAACCTGATCCTTATCAACCTGAGCCTTGAATGTGGCCCCGTTGGCAACGCCGCTCAAATCCCAGAATTTAGGATAGTACAGCGGATTGGGATAAGGGTGAATTGACATGTTCCAATCAATATTTCCGTTTTCTTTAATCATTCGATTGAATTTGGCAAGGAACTCATCTCCATCAAGATATTCCGTATTGCTTACATTTTTGTTCCAAACCTGATCAAGCGAAATATAAACATTGGCTGTAGGGTTGTTAATCTTCAAAGCTGTGTAGCAAACTCTGAAGGCCTGTACATACTTACGAACATAAGTATCCCAGTCGCACCATGCCATATAGTTCCAACATCTTTCATTAACCTCATTACCGATAACGAAATCCTGGCAATGTGAAAATCCTGCGGAATACTCATTCATGTCATTGATAAGACCCATAATTCCGGCATCATCATCTCCGTTGAGCATATACGCAACAACAGGATTGTTCTTAACCGGGTGCTCATCACCTGTCTGATTGGGATCTGCAGTAACAACATAACTTTCAGTGTTGGTAAATACAACATGCTGAGTACCTATAGGCATTCCGTCCGGAATTCCGTTCAGGCTTATGTTGGCAACATTGTTCTGCTGAAGAACTTTCGTATCACGAGGTGCTCTTACCGCAGGTTTCGTGCTGACAGCTTCCGGGTTGGTAATATACTGAGGTTTGCATACAAACACCCAATTCAATCCACGCTTGGCAGCAAATACAAACTTATTATAAATACGTCCGTATCCGCCTGTGTAGTTCACCGGAAATGCAACTCCGACAGTCGGGGCTGCCGTAACTGATGTAATCGGCACTGCTCCGTCAGGTATGCTGTATTCATATGTCTTCAATTCAAAAACATAAAGCTGACCGTCATCCGACACCGGAGTGCTTCCAAACACTGCCGAAAGGACAACGTCCGAACCCATAATTTGTGCAGCGGCTTCAACAGCCGTAGTGGAATTAACGATTGTGTCTGCGTTTGCATTGACGTAAGAGAACATGCCCACGAACAATGCAGCGCACATTGCCATAGTGATAATAATTTTTTTCATATTAATTTCCTCTTATAACTCCATATACAAAAATAAACATAGTAATCATATCACACTTCCACACAATGTTGTACTTATTTTTGAACTTTCACAGATTTTTAACAAAATATTGTAATAATCATCATTTGATTTTTATTACTATGTGTAGTAGAATTTTGAACGTTGTGAGAATAATACATTTTAATAGGAAAGAAAAATGAACAATATGCAATACACTCTAGGAATCGATATCGGCTCAACCACAGTCAAAATAGCCATTTTGAACGAGTCACATGAAGTTCTGTTCTCCGATTACAGACGTCATTATGCCAACATTCGCGAAACACTGCTTTCATTATTGACAGATGCTCAATCAAAGCTCGGCAACATCACTCTTCATCCGATGATTACGGGTTCCGGCGGACTGACTTTGGCCAACCATCTTAAAGTTCCGTTCGTACAGGAAGTAATCAGTGTTGCCACTGCGCTCAAAGAAATAGCACCTTTGACCGATGTTGCAATAGAACTCGGCGGTGAAGATGCCAAAATCATCTACTTTGAAGGTGGAAATGTTGAGCAACGAATGAACGGTATCTGTGCCGGCGGTACCGGTTCTTTCATAGACCAAATGGCATCCTTATTGCAAACAGATGCAACAGGGCTTAACGAATATGCCAAAGATTACAAGTCTTTATACACAATTGCCGCACGTTGCGGTGTGTTTGCCAAAACAGACATTCAGCCCCTTATTAATGACGGAGCCACCAAGGAAGATTTGTCGGCTTCCATTTTCCAGGCTGTTGTCAATCAGACCATTTCCGGATTGGCCTGTGGTAAACCCATTCGAGGTCATGTCGCATTTTTGGGCGGTCCGCTCCACTTCTTAAGCGAGTTGAAGACAGCCTTTATAAGAACGCTAAAACTCGATGACGAACATGTAGTCGAAACCGAACACAGCCATCTTTTTGCGGCAATCGGTTCGGCTCTTAACGCCAAGGAAGACACATTCTATACAATGGATGAAATGGTTGAAAAACTTTCTTCCAAAATCAAAATGGAATTCGAAGTCGAGCGAATGGATCCACTTTTTGCCGACAAAGAAGAATTCCGAAAATTCGAGGAGCGTCATGCCAGAGCTCAGGTTGTAAAAGGTGATTTGGCCTCATATACCGGCAATGCATATTTGGGAATAGATGCAGGATCTACCACCACCAAAATAGCATTGGTCGGAGATAACGGCGAACTCCTATACTCTTTTTACTCAGGTAATGACGGAAGTCCGTTAAAAACTGCCATCCGTTCCATCAAGGAAATCAAAGAATCAATACCGTCCACGGTTAAGATTGTACGTTCATGTTCCACCGGATACGGTGAAGCACTGATGAAAGCTGCATTTCTTTTGGATGACGGAGAAGTTGAAACCGTAGCACACTACTATGCTGCCGCTTTCTTTAATCCGAAGGTTGATTGCATTTTGGATATCGGCGGTCAGGATATGAAGTGCATCAAAATCAAGAATCAAACCGTTGATTCCGTTCAACTTAACGAAGCCTGCTCATCAGGTTGCGGTTCATTCATTGAAACCTTCGCCAAGTCCTTGAACTATTCGGTTGAAAACTTCGCTAAAGAAGCTCTTTTTGCCGAACACCCCATTGACCTTGGAACACGTTGTACGGTTTTCATGAATTCCAAGGTTAAGCAAGCTCAAAAAGAAGGTGCTTCGGTTCCGGATATTTCCGCAGGTTTGGCATATTCTGTAATAAAAAATGCTCTGTTCAAAGTTATTAAAGTATCAGACGCTTCGGATTTGGGTCAAAACATCGTTGTGCAAGGCGGAACCTTCTATAACAACGCAGTTCTCAGATCTTTTGAAAAGATATCCGGATGTGAAGCCGTAAGGCCCGATATTGCAGGTATCATGGGAGCTTTCGGTGCTGCACTGATTGCAAGAGAACGCTACGAAAAGGGCTATGAAACAACCATGCTCTCTTTTGATGAAATAATCAATCTTCAATTTGAGACATCAATGGCCAAATGTAAAGGATGCACCAATTCATGCAGACTGACAATAAACAAATTTACCGGAGGAAGACAGTATATTTCCGGAAACAGATGTGAAAGAGGTATCGGCAAAGCCAAAAATGCCAACAATGTACCCAATCTGTTCGAATACAAGTTACATCGCTTCTTTGACTATGAGCCGCTCTCATCCGACGAAGCCAAACGAGGACGTGTAGGAATTCCCCGTGTCCTCAATATGTACGAGAATTTCCCATTTTGGGCGGTTTTCTTCAAAGAACTGGGATACGAAATTGTCCTGTCTCCTGTTTCAAACAGAAAAATATATGAACTGGGAATCGAGTCTATTCCTTCCGAGTCGGAATGTTATCCTGCCAAGCTGGCTCACGGACACATTACATACCTGTTGGGGCAGAATGTTGATTTCATCTTCTACCCTGCTCTTTTCTATGAAAGAAATGAGTTTAAGGAAGCCAACAATCATTACAATTGTCCGATAGTAACATCATATTCGGAGAACATCAAGAACAATGTCGATGAAATTTCACGCAAGGAAATCGAATTCAGAAATCCTTTCATGAATTTTGCTTCCGTTAAAACAATATCGGATGCACTGATTAAAGAATTCAAGGAAATACCGGCAGAAGAAATTATCAAAGCCGTCCAAAAAGGTTGGGATGAATTATCAAGCGCCAGAAATGACATGATGAAGAAAGGTGAAGAAGTTCTTGATTATCTGAACAAGAACAATAAACGCGGAATTGTTTTAGCCGGAAGACCTTATCATGTTGATCCCGAAATCAATCACGGTATCCCTGAGCTTATTAACAGCTTCGACATTGCAGTACTTACCGAAGATTCCGTTTCTCACCTGGCCGCTCCGGAAAGACCGCTTATTGTAATGGACCAGTGGATGTACCATTCTCGTTTATATGCCGCAGCTTCTTATGTTAAGACCGTCGAGAATCTTGATTTAATACAGCTTAATTCATTCGGATGCGGTCTTGATGCGGTAACCACAGATCAGGTTGCAGACATTCTGACAGGTTCGGGAAAAATATATACATGTCTTAAAATCGATGAAGTTAACAACCTTGGAGCTGCAAGAATCAGAATTCGTTCCTTACTGTCGGCTTTGCGTGTCAGAGAAAGACTCGGAAAGACAAGAACAATAACATCATCTGCAATTGAAAAGGTTAAGTTCACGGAAGAAATGCGCAAAGATTACACCATACTTTGTCCTCAGATGTCTCCGATACACTTTGATATAATACAGGCGGCTTTTAAAGCCTGTGGCTATAATTTCGAAATATTGGGCAACGATAATCGCCGTTCGGTAGACGTAGGACTTAAATACGTTAATAACGACGCCTGCTATCCTTCTTTGATGGTTGTCGGACAGTTAATGGATGCTCTTCAGTCAGGAAAATATGACCTGAACAAAGTAGCTCTTATTATCACGCAAACAGGTGGCGGATGCCGAGCTACCAACTACATCGGATTCATCCGACGTGCATTGGCCAAAGCGGGATTATCTCATATACCCGTCATTTCCTTGAATCTTGGCGGAATCGAAAAGAATCCCGGATTCAAGCTCAATTTGGAAATGCTTACCAGAGCTGCTTATGCCGCAACATTCGGTGACATATTCATGCGTTGCGTATACAGAATGCGTCCTTATGAACAGGTTCCCGGTTCTGTTAATCAAATGCACGAAAAGTGGAAAGCAAAATGTATTGAATTTGTTTCCAAAAAGCATATGAATTTCTTCACATTCAGGAAGATGTGTCGTCAAATTGTTGAAGATTTCGATTCAATACCGATTAAAGATATCAAAAAACCAAGGGTAGGAATAGTCGGAGAAATTTTGGTTAAATATGCTCCTGCCGCCAACAATTACCTTGTTGATTTGCTTGAATCGGAGGGGGCCGAAGCAGTTGTTCCGGACTTAATTGACTTCATGCTTTATTGTTTCTACGATCAAATATACAAAGCTGATTATCTTGGCGGTTCTGCTAAATCAGCATTGGTATCAAGACTGGGAATCGGTGCATTGGAGTTTTTGAGAAAAACTGCCAAAACTTCTTTCAAAAAATCCGCACACTTCTCTACTCCGGTATCAATTTACCAAACAGTAGAATTGGCCAAACCCATTGTCGATATCGGTAACCAAACAGGTGAAGGTTGGTTCTTAACCGGTGAAATGGTGGAACTTATACATTCAGGTGTAAATAACATTGTCTGTGCGCAGCCGTTCGCCTGTCTGCCCAATCATATAGTCGGTAAGGGAGTTATCAAGGCATTACGAAAGAATTATCCTTTGAGTAATATTGTAGCGATAGACTATGACCCGGGAGCATCCGAAGTTAATCAGCTTAATCGAATCAAGTTAATGCTAAGTACCGCGCAAAAGAATCTTAAAAGTCAAAATTAAAACAGGGAGGCAACATGCCTCCCTGTTATTCTGCATTCTATATCTTTATGCTCTTACCTCAATACCGTTAACTTCTATCTGATCCGTTATCGGTATAACCAGACATTTCCTTCCGTCTATTTCTCTTGTTTCAACCAAATCCGCTCTGTCCGGATTGACCTTAATAACTATATCCGGTGACTTAACTTCGTACGATCTTGAATTTGTTATATTCTCAACAAACAGTTCAGTATTCTCGCCTGCAGCCGCGTCATACAGTTTGTCAAAAATCTGAAGCTGCTCATCTTCGACTCCGGACTTTTCAAACAAAATCTTAACATCCTTTTTCTTTAAAGTAAGCGGTTCTGCAATTTCTTTTTCTTTATGCTCCGTCTTAATTTCATTCAGATTTTCATGTATATTCTGTACAATGGAATAATCAACATGATCACCCAAAGTTTCTTCTATAATAGCCTGAAATGCCGCTTTCTGCGTCTTAGCTGTCAATGTTGTCGAGCATCCCAAAACTCCGGATACAAAATCGTCATGCAGTTCTTCTGAATCCTTTGAATAGTACATAACACTGTGAATATCCGAAGCTCTGTCATTAAATGCAGGGAACAGGAACGCAGCTTCGGGTAAATCTACAACCCAGTCCCTCACCCTGTTATGAAACTCATTGGACATCGCATCATAAGACAATCCCGGTTTGGACAAATTAACGGGACAAATACAGCACATAATGAAGTCATATACCGTATCGGACTCATCATTAATAATCCCGTCCGTCGTTTTATTGGGCACGTCATAAGCATCTGTTATAAGAAGTATCAAATAATTTCCGACATAATCATAATAATTAATAACCATATCGTAAAACATATTCAGCAGTTCTTCGTCCTTAAGCTTTGATTCTCTAAGTTTCAAAAGAAAGTTCTGTGTTCCGCCTTCCTGCTCTTGTTCCATAGGGAATTCAAAATTCAAAGCCGTCTTTCCGATTGCTCCGGATAATGCTTTTCGCAATATTTCAAAATATTTAAACGTTTCTTCCTCCGGCAGGTTCAAAAAACTTTCGCCGAAGGTCATTTTAATATTCTTCTCTCCATCAACGTAGCATCCGCAAATTTTGGATATCGAACAGTTTTTGGGGGTAAATTGTTTCTTTATTTCATTTAACTCAGGCTTAACCATCCATGTCTCCTTAAATCATTATTATCCTATTACACATTTCTTGAAGAAATCTCCGCGTTCTTCAAAATTCTTGAAATATCCGTATGAAGCAGCTGCCGGAGACATAATACAACTTCCGTCGTGCGTAATCTCTTTGGCCATTTCAACAGCACCTTTCAAGTCTTCCGTAACCTTAACATTTGCAAATTGAGATACCGATTCGTAGATTCGTTTTCCGGATTCATAACACAAAATGAAATTGATGTCTTTCCGTTTTTCGATAATCTCAATAATCGGTGAATAATCAATACCTCTGTCCATTCCTCCCACGATTACCGTTTTCGTACTATCGACAGCCTCTATAGCATTGATTGTCGCTTCCGGAATTGTTGAAATTGAATCATCAAAGTAAGTTACTCCGTTTATGGTTGCAAACTTTTCAAGGCGATGAGGCAATCCCACAAATGTACTCAGTGACTTGGCTACTTTCACGGGGTCGCATCCGAAATTATCCACCGCTATCTTCATTGCCACGTCTGCATTCCACTGATTATGAATTCCGATTACCTTCAAATCATACTTGTTCTCGTCAAACGATCCAATGTTAATAACGTTGGCCTGTGTATCAATATCCGGAACCGATTCTCCCTTGTAGAACAGATCACTCGACGTTTGATATGTGGTTATATGCGCCTTGGCATTAAAATATGCTTCTTTGGTCTTATAATAATCAAGATGATCCTCATAAAGATTTAAGAATACTGCAACATGAGGTGATACGGTATTATTGGCAAGCTGATGACAGCTCATTTCAAATACAGCCACAGCACCGTTCTTCATATCCTCATAAGCTTCTATACACGGTATTCCTATATTTCCAAGCAAACACACCTTCTTATTAAGATTTTGGCTTAATACATGGTATAACATCGATGTAGTTGTCGATTTACCCTTCGTTCCGGTAATACCTATTGTCTTATCCCTGAATTCTTCCAAAAATAACTGCGTCATCGATGTTATCTTGTCTTCGGAATAGTTAAAATAGGGAACTCCCGGGCTTTTGACTATAATATCGTAATCGTCAATCGGAAGTTCTTCGCGTGTGCCTTCAAACACCTTAACGCATTCGGTCGTACAATATTTGTACAAAAATTTTTCGAAAGCCTGACCTTCTCTTCCGTATCCCCACAGCATTACCTTTTTGTTTTCAAATTTTTCAACAAGTCTGTCCATATAACCTCCTGATTCTTTGCATCCGAACAATGTCACGGAATAACTGACCTCATTGTTGTCAAGTACGTATCAGTATTTCTAATGGAATTGAAAATTTTATTAAAAAACAGGCTCGCACACTCTCCGCGTACGAGCCTTAAAGCTAATCACATTTTAGTTTCTGAATAAATCTCGGTACCATTCAAGTGAACCTTTATATGCATCATACACTGCGGCATTATCCATCTCATTTAACAACATAAGTCTGTCTATTTCTGCCCAATTTGCATTTTCATAAGCCATTACGAATGAAAGAACCGATGCAAATTCTCCCTCGTTTTTAACCAATGCTTTTTCTATCTGTTTAGATACCTTGACCTTTTTCAGTGCCTCTTTCATCGGCATGTCAAGAATAATATCAAGTACTGAGAACAATCCTACCAGGAACAATTCCGATGACAGGCCTCCCATATCGAACATCGATGCCAGATTCTCACAGAATTTAGCTCTGAGAAGCGATACTCTGGTAATTTCATTCGGCTTGTCTGCACACAACTGGTTGGTTACCGCCGTATTAATCCATTTCTTTAATTCCTTCTGTCCAAGCATTGCTGCCGCATGACGAATTGATGTAATCTCCGAATTAACGGATAACTTATTAACAATTTCAAGCAGTTTCAATACCAAAGCAGTATCTCTTCCGATTATATCCGCTGCTTTAGTTAAATCAAAATCGGCATCATTAACTATATTCAAAAGTTCGATATAGTTAACCTTCAGCGGAGCAACTTCGTTCTGTCCCTTGGTTACGGGAACTCTGTAGAACTCTCCTTCGTAAAGTGTATATCCTGTATCGCTTACAAGTTTCTCAAACACTTCCTGCGTTTCCACGTTAACCGCACATAATTTGATATTGGGATAAACGTTTGAGAAATATATTTTAGCCTTGGCGATGTCAATCTTCTTGTTGTCGAGCAATATGTAATCTGCCATAAGCAAAATACGCTTGTACACTTCAAAATCCTGTACAAAAAGCTTTCGAACACCTACCTTGAACCCCATCTGTTTCAATTCTTTAATTCTGTCTACATACATATCCTCAGGCTTAATCGAATTATCCAACAATAATACAATTCTGTCCTTAGGCATGTTTTGACACTGCTCTTCAAAAGATGTAAACAGGGAAATATTATTAACGGGAACAAACACTTCTTTATCTCTCGATATTGTATCCATTCCCATACTTTCGATTACTTCAAGTCCCTGAACAAATCCTGCCCCATCGCGCTGTCCTGTACCAAGCAATGCCGGATTAAGAAGCATATTGGTTTTCTGAGAAAACAGGGAATATGCCTTAACCGATAATTGAGAATCAAACAATGGAATTAACGTAGCTAACATACAATCACATCCTCATTATTCTATAGTAAGAATATCAACAAATCCTGTAATTTCAAAAACTTCCATTACTGAAGAATCTACATTTTTAAGCACCATACTACCTGCCTTATTCATTGTCTTTTGAGTAGACAAAAGCACTCTTAAGCCTGCAGATGATACATACTCAAGTTCCTTCATATCAAAAACAAGTTCTTTAACTCCGTCCAACGATTCACTGAGTTTGCTCTCAAGATCAGGAGCCGTAGTTGTATCCAATCTTCCGGATAGACTTATAATCAATTTGGCATCTGTTTTAGTTGCATCAATTTTCACGAGAAAAACCTCCAAAAGATAATTTTTAAATATTATAACACGATTTGACCTAAAAATCTAATTTTTATCTACCACTTTTTGATTATTCTGAAAACATTGCAGTCTCCTTTTCTTTCGTAGGAAACCTCATCCATGCTTTTCTTAACCATATAAATTCCCAACCCGCCTATAGCACGTTCATCGGCTGCCAATGTAACATCCGGATCCGTCTTCTCAAGCGGATTAAAAGGTTTACCCGAATCGGTAAATACGACAGTACACGAAGTTCCGTCGACATTTATTTCGACAGTAGCATTTCCGACTTTATCATCATATGCATAGCTTGCAATATTAACAAATATCTCTTCGATTGCCACATTCATCTGAAAAACAATTTTCATAGGCACCAAATTGTCCTCAAAATATGCTTCCGCATCGGCAAGAACCTTTTCCATTTCTTCGACTTTAGCATCATATTCTTTAATCAAGCCTATACCTCCTTCTTCTCAAACTTAAGTGCGACCATGGTGATATCATCAAACTGCGGTGCATCTTTGACGAATTCATCGACATCTTCTTTAACCTTCGCTATAAGCGATTCCATCGTAATATCACCGCCGCAATGTGCGTTCAGATTATCAATCAGTCTGTCATCACCGTACAGGCATGTATTTGCATCCGTTGCTTCCGTAACACCGTCCGTATACAGGAATATCGTATCCCCCTCTTCCAAATCAAATTCCTGCAGCGGATATTTGTATCCTTCCATGCCCGCCATAACAAGTCCGGCTTTGCATTTTAAGAATTCATAATCACCGTTCTTCCTTTTGATTACCGGAAGATTATGACCCGCGTTGATGAACTCCACGTGGCCGGTCTTCAAATCAAGAATTCCCATCCATACGGTTACAAACATATTGGCATCATTGTTTTCCGATAATTTATCGTTAGCCATTGTTGCTGCCTTGTCCACACTGTAGCCGGCTTCAGCCATGTTCTTTAGCATTGTTTTGGCCGACATCATGAACATTGCCGCCGGAATACCCTTACCGGAAACATCGGCTATGGTAAATGCTATATGCGAATTATCAATATGATAGAAATCGTAAAAATCGCCGCCTACTTCTTTGGCCGTATACATCTGGGCCGATATTTCGTACTCATCTCTTTCCAAGAGCATATTGTCCAAATGCGGAAGTGCCGATGCCTGTATTGCTTTGGCATACTCCAATTCCTTATTGATTCTCTCTTCCGCCTCTTTAATATATCGTTTCAGCGTATCCACCGTCGTATTGATATCATCTGACAGAGAAGCAAATTCACGATTATTGTTAACATCCACTGTAACGTTCAAGTTACCGCCGGTTATCTGTGCCAATTTCGAATTTATCTTAAGTATGTTATCAACAACGATTTTCTTAATCAGTATGTATATTGCAGCAAACAACACCGCGAACAATATTATCTCAACGAATATATTTACATACATGACCATATCCCGGTTGAATAATGCTTCCTCTTTCGGATATATTCCGATAATTTGGCAGCCCTCGGACGAGGTAAACATACCAAAAGCCTCTACTCCGAAAGCATTGGTTTCAAATACCGTCATCTCCTGTATATCATCCGGCACATTCAATGTTGTATCATCAAGTTTCTTTCCGATATGCTCCGGCAATCCCGATTTAATTTCGTCATCAGCATCGACTACAATTATGTATCCTGTTTTTCCTATATGACGATTGTCGGCCGCCAAATCTGCTATGTCGGATTTGACATCATCTATATTGGTAACAAGTAACTGCTTCACGTCGGTCTTGGTCACTTCGTTTTGTCTTGTATAGGTAAAAACAGAAGAAACCACAAACACCAAAAGAACTACCGCCAAAAGCCAGCTTTGAATAACCTGCGATATACGTTTGCTCTTAAACTTACGAGCTTCTTTGTGGATTGACCTGCTTATCAACGATACGGTAATCAGAGCAATTGAAACGGCAGCACCGTTACTTACAAACATGGGAATGCTCAAAATTTTCAGTATAGATACAACTTTTTGAAGCTGATCGATATTGGTGAAGAACAGCAACGTAAGGTGTATTGCCTCCATAATAACTCCGACCGCAAGACCCATGATCCACCCGGGTTTCTTATTGTCGAACATAAACTTACGCAGCAGCCCACCGTATATTCCCGCAATTATACATGCCAAAGAACATGCCAACTGGGTAAACTCACCTGCGCCCCACAGAACCGCAGCATATCTGTATACGCCTCCGATAATACCCGATATCACACCGGCCGGGGCTCCGAAAATAAGGCCGGCGCACAGAATCGAGCCATCACGGGCATTAGCCACTGCGCCACCGACATCAACCCCGTACTCTGTTCCAAGGCATGCCAATATACCGAAAATAAGGCCAATAATTATCTGTTTGAAAACATAACTGGTCTTGGCAAATGCGGTCTTTTGAGATGCATAATACATAATTCCGGATACCAATACCGGGAATACTGCCATTAACAATAATTGTGCATAAATCAACATATCAACCTATTCCTCGTTTAAGATTGCATTAACATTATCGAACGCAGAAACATTTCCGATAACATAAGCATTCTTACCTTTCGTTTTTATCCTATCCAAATATAGTTCGGCATCGCCCGGTGACATTGCCAAAAGCAGCCCTCCGGAAGTTTGCGGATCTGCCAGTACATCGATAACCTCACGTTCTATTTTATCATCAATAAGAATTTTTGAACAATCAATTCTATCCCGATTATTATAAACTCCCTTGGGTAATATACCGTTCTTGGCCAATTCAATCGCCCGCCCAAGCATCGGCACTAAAGCCGGTCTGATATTGAAACACTTTCGGGAAGCTTCAGCCATTTCAAGAGCATGAACAAGCAAACCGAATCCCGTAACATCCGTGCATGCATGTACCTCCAAATCCTTGGCACTTTCAGCCGCATCCTTATTCAGCTCGGTCATGAGCATAACCATTTCGTCCTCTTCCGATTCATTAAGCATTCCGGCTCGTGAAGCCAATGCATAGATGCCGAATCCCAAAGGTTTGGTCAATATCAAAACATCGCCTGTCCGAGCTCCCGAGTTTTTCCAGAAATTGTCCGGATTCACAATTCCGGACACTGCCATTCCGAATTTGGGTTCCTGGTCCGTAATTGAATGTCCGCCTCCGATACATGCGCCTGCTTCACGCACTTTGGAAAGACCGCCCTCCAGAATTTTAGAAATGCATTCTTCATCCAACGAGCACGGTGTCGTCAACAAATTCAAAGCCAGTATAGGTTTCCCTCCCATAGCATATATATCCGATAGCGCATTGGATGCAGCAATCTGCCCAAACACATACGGGTCATCCACTACAGGCGGAAAAAAGTCCACCGTTTCTATAAGAGCCATATCGTCACTTATTCGATATACCGCTGCATCTTCGTTATTCACATGTGACGTAAGAAGTTTTTCGCATGCATTTGTCTTAGATTGCAAACTATGATTTAGTATTGATGACAGTTTTCCTGCCGGAAGTTTGGCCGCACATCCTCCCTCTGAGGCCAGCTTGGTCAAATGATATGAATGGTCCATGTTTTCTCCGTATATATTCACAGTTACCTGTTATTTTTGGCGGAAACGTGTGAGAATCGAACTCACCTAAGCAGTTATCAGCTACTATCACCGGTTTTGAAGACCGGGGGACACACCGGCGCCCATCCGCTTCCATAATTAATTGTTTCGGCACGCCTTAATCGGTAAGGAATCGTACCTCTCCTTGCTTCACGGTAATATTCAGTGAGTCAAAGTACTCCAATAGTGCAAGTGCTACCTTTCGCGAGGATTTCAATCTGTCTCTGTACTCTCCCAAAACAATCTCATTACCTTCTGTATGCTCTGCCAAAGAATACAACTTATCTTTGGCAAATATCAAAGCATCCCTATGGATATAATATCTCTCATCGAGTTTAATCAAAACACCTTCTTTTTGGAGCTGCGAAAAAGTTTTCAAAAAGTCATTCATTCCCCAAAATATTTCTTTGACATCATTAAATGCCGGCGGATTCATCCTTGCGCTTTGATACATATCGGCAATTCGCCATTTTAGTTCATCGTCATTTTTCGGTATCGTCATTTCGAACTCATAAAGCGAATATGACAATCCGATTTCTTTAATTTTTTTAAGTTCAATCCAATATTCGAATATGGCTTTTGAATCTTTCAGATGTTTGGCTCCAAGCAATTCCGCTCTCATGGCTGCGCACGAGATTCCGGGAAGACTCGGGTTTTCGTTGTGATACTCAGCAAGCTTTTCTTCTGTGGTTTTCCATAGTCTTTCAAGTTGTCCGGCATCAATTATCTTATCCTTTATTTCGATTGCCGTGCCATCTTCAACCAATTTCTCGGCACAACCTTTAAACATACTGTCAAACGTTGTAATTGCCACCGGGCAGGAACTTTCACTCAAGGTTATGCATGCCCGCTCTTTCATTGTACCCTTATCTTTAATCTCAAAATTTTTGAGTGTACTGTCCTTCTTTCTGCGTTTGGGGGAAGGATTTGAATCAAGTATTCTGCCACCGCCTATTACCCTTGACGGATTCATACATCTTATTATAAATCTCTGCCCCGTAAATGTAGCAATCAAAGTTTCAAATCGAAGCTGAGCATATGCCGTATCTGCTGCTTCTACGATATCGCTTTTAATCAGAACGATCTTCGCCCTATACTCTCCCGTCCCTATATAAACATATACCCAGTCGTTGTTGTGCACAGCTATTTTGCAATCGCGAAGAACTGTCAGCTTAACATCTACCATCAAGGATAAAGATATACTTCCTTTAGTTGCCAGAATTTGCCCACGCTTAATATCTTCTTTGGCAACATCCTTAACATTGAGTGCCGCACGGCTTCCTCTCGATACGCTGTCGACAAAATCAGAGTATGTCTGAATACCTCTTACGATTGTTTTAATCTTATCAGGGTAAATAATATATTCTTCACCTGCTAACGCTTTTCCGCTTATCGCGGTCCCTGTAATTACGGTTCCGAACCCTTTGATAACAAACGCTCTGTCTATAGGCATCAAAAAGTTTTCACGCTCGGCATCTTCGCTTTGTACAAGGCGGTTGGCAAGCGAATATATAATATCTTTAAGCTTCTCTATGTTTTCTCCGGTCTTGGTGCTGACCGCGACAATCGGATTATTTTCAACAATGCTTCCCTTAAGTTCATCAACAATGCCATTGACTACTGTTTCTCTATCCTCATCGTCAATCAAATCTATCTTGGTAATAACCGTAATACCGTTTTGAATTTCAAGCATTTCAAGAATATCTATATGTTCTTTGGTTTGAGGCATAATTCCCTCATCCGCAGCTATTGCCAAAAGACATATATCAACTCCGTAAATACCCGACAGCATATTCTTAATATATTTCTCATGTCCCGGAACATCTATAATACCGACTCTTCCCACATTCGGAACATCCATATGAGCGAAGCCCAAATCAATCGTCAGTCCGCGCCTTTTCTCTTCATTCAAGCGATCGGCATCAATTCCGGTGAGTGCTTTAATAAGATTTGTTTTCCCGTGGTCAACATGACCGGCAGTTCCTATTATCATATACGAACATCCTTCAGCAGTTCAACAATGACATCAATGTCATGTTTTTCAAGACATCTGAAATCGATAATATATTCGCCCTCGCTGATTCTTCCTACTACGGGCACAGGTCCCGATGTACGCATATGCTCTGCCAATCTTTCGGCGCTTATTTGATTTGAATTGAAAGCCATACATACATCCTGTATTTTTTCTTCGGGTTTCGAGCCTCCGCCAACATATGATTCCATGATTCTTCTTTCATATGTGAACGTGACCTTGTCCAAAATACCGTTTTCCAATAATTGATATAACTCATCCATATCTTCTTGGGTTCTGTTCAGATATCTGTATGTAGGTATTTCGTCAGCACGTCCTTCTTCATACTGCCACAAGGTTGCTTCCAGGGCAGCCAGTGTCAACTTATCTACTCTTAACGCTCTGATAAGATTATCCTTTTTCAGAATATCAATATATTTTTGGGCACCGTAGATTATTCCGCACTGAGGTCCGCCCAAAAGCTTATCTCCGGATACACACGTAATATCCGCAATTGTGTGTAACTCTTCAAGGCTGCCCGATCCCATGTCATAAATCAAAGGAATATCTCTGTCCTCAGACAGCTTCTTTAGCTCCTGCATTTCAACATCATGAGTGAAGCCTCCGATATAGAAATTACTTCTGTGCACCTTTAAAACGGCTGCCGTCTGAGCATCGCACGCTTCCTCATAGTCGGTAATATAAGTTTTATTGGTGCAACCGACTTCTTTTAAAGTAACACCGCTTATCTCCATCACTGCGGGAATTCTGAAAGCACCGCCTATTTCGACAAGCTCGCTTCGGGAAATCACCATATTTTTACCATGACCCAATGCGTGCAGAATCAGCATTACCGCCGATGCATTATTATTTACAACAATGGCGCCCTCGGAGCCGGTGAGTCTGCAAATAAGTTCTTCCGTATGGGCATATCTTGTACCGCGCTCCCCGCATGCAATGTCATACTCAAGATTGGTATACGATGTTGCCACTTGATAAACATTCCGTGCGGCCCGTTCGCTAAGAACAGCCCTTCCGAGATTGGTATGCAATGTAAGTCCTGTTGCGTTGACAACACGTTTCAAATTGTAGGTATGCCTTTTTTGATACTCTCTTATTACTTCTTCAGAAATTTGAGGAGTAAATCCCTCCTTACCTGCAGAACCATTTACAGCATACAAAGATATATTCGGTTCATCATTAAGGATTTTCTTTCGAAGTGTATCCAGTTTTTCATGACATATAAGCGTCAAAAGAGAAAGGTCGAATTCTTCCTCCATACCTTTCTCTTTTGCCAGTTCAAATATTCTTTTTTTCAGTTCATCCACTTGTGGGATGGAACGTAACAAGTCCTGTTTCATAATAACCCCTATTCAATGGCACCGCCACCTACGCAATCAGTTATTAATTTATCTTCCCTTAATGCAATATTCCGTATGCAGCAAATGATGGCTCTTCTCGGAATTGGGTTTCTCCAAAAACTCATCATAAATACGCTTAATCTGCGGATTCTCATGCGATTTTCTTATGGGAAGTTCTTCGTCATGTTTATATATTGCATTCTTTCTTGCTTCATAAACATATTCTTTGTCGATATCTTCCAAAAGCTTAGGCTGACCGCCTCCGGAAATACATCCCTTAGGGCATGCCATAACCTCTATGAAATGAAGATCCAGTTCTTTGTTTTTAACCTTTTTAATTACATCCTTTACATTGGCAAGTCCCGTAACCACACCAACTTTCAATGTCAATTCGTCATTAAGCTTAAACTCTGCGGTTCTGAAGCCTTCAAATCCTCTGACCTCGCTAATGTTCAAATTTTCTACAGGTTTACCTGTAACAAGTTCGTATCCGGTACGAACAGCTGCTTCCATAACGCCGCCCGTAACACCGAAAATTGCTCCCGCGCCTGTATATTCTCCAAGGGGTTCCTCGAATTTGGCAGGTTCCAGGTTCTTATAATCAATTCCTTTATTTTTAATAAGATATGCCAATTCTCTTGTTGTTAATACAACATCAACATCTCTGTGATCCGAATCCCACATCTCATCTCTTGAGCTTTCGAACTGCTTAGCTGTACAGGGCATAATTGATACCGTATACAGACTGGCCGAATCAACATGTAAAAGTTCCGCACCGTATGTTTTTTCAAGCACACCCTGCATTTGCTGAGGAGATTTACAAGTAGAAAGATTGTCCTTCAGTTCAGGGTAATTATTTTCCATATAACTTACCCACCCCGGGCAACATGACGTAAACATAGGAAGTTTACCGCTATTTTCGGTAACACGTCCGATAAGTTCCGTACCTTCTTCCATTATTGTTACATCTGCCGAGAAATTGGTATCGTAAACATGATCAAAGCCCAGTGCATACAAAGCAGCCGCAAGTTTGCCGGAATCCTGTGTACCTGCTTCATATCCGAATTCTTCGGCGATTGCCACTCGAACTGCAGGTGCACACGAAACCACGCATACCTTCGACGGATTGTTAAGATTTTCAACAACTTCATTGATATGACATACATTATATGCTGCAAACAAAGGTTCCTTAACCGTATCCGGCAACTTTCTCTCGCTTCTTAATTTTGAATACTCCGAATCATTTTCACCGTTATAAGAAACATATGATTTACATTTCTGAACACACTGTCCGCAGTGGATACATTTGCTCTCGTCGATTGTCTGCGGTTGACCTTGTTCACCGCAAATTGCATCTGCCGGACAAATCTTTGCGCACTCGCGACATCCGGTACATATATTTTTATCAATCTTAATATATTCCATACGCCCCTCCTATACCGTTCTTGAAGCGTACATTGATTCCAACGCTCTCTTATTCTTTTCTTCTTTGGTCTCCATAGGGTCAACCACACCAAGTGCCTTGTTGGGACACACTCTCACGCAGGCAGGTCCCTCCGGGTTGTTAACGCACAAATCACATTTATGTGCGGACAGACGTGTTTCTTCGCCATTGGTCTGTTTAACAGCTTCCGCATTCTTATACATTTTCTGTAATGTGATAGCACCGAAAGGGCAAGCCAGCATGCAATCCTTACAGCCTATGCACTTATCTTCATCAATGATTACCTGCCCATCAATTCGCTTAATTGCTGATTTGGAGCATACATTTAAGCAGGGAGCATCTTCACAATGCTTACACTGAACAGGCGCACAAACAGTAGGTGACAGATGTGTCACAAATAATCCGGGATTAACCGGGACCTCTACAGTTCCCACTGTTTTAACAACTTTGTTATCTTTATTGTGTTCCGCAAAACATGCGACTTCGCACGCCTTACATCCGGTACACTTCTCTATATCACATGATACATATTTTCCGAATTCCATGCTCAACTCCTTTCTCCGTTCTGCAATGATGTCCTGAACAATTCACGGGCTCGCTTTTCTTCAGCCGTCTCAACAATTTCCGAAGTTTCAACGACCTTTAATGCTCCTGTCGGGCAAACCCGAACGCAGGCAGGTCCGCCTTCGACTCCTTTACACATATCGCACTTGTTGGCCAAGCATAATGCATTACCGTTTTCGTCCGTCCGCTCATCATACGGCTTAAGATCAATTGCATCAAACGGACATGCACTGACACAATCTCCGCAACCGTCACACTTATCCAAATCTATCAGAACACTTCCGTCTTCGATATATATTGCGTTTTTCGAACACGCTCTTAGACAATCCGGATTTTCGCAATGTCTGCATTGGAACGGTACGGTTATATCGTATGATTTAATCATATGCAGCTTGGGATTGAAATTAATTTCATCCGGTTTCAATTCATATACCGGTCTTTTGCTATGGGCTTCCACGCATGCTATAAGGCAGGTTCTGCATCCCATACACAGATTCGAGGATCCACGCACACACTTATTCATATACATCACATCCTCTCTTGCAATCCGTGCAAGGCGGTTCAACGCCCAACGTCTTTTGTTCGCCGACACACCTTATTCCCATTGTTTCACGCAATTTCTTATATTCCGTCAAAAGATAGTTTTCTGCCCACTTTTGATCGTTCATCTTTTCAACACGACAATTACAATACTTGTATTCCGGTGTCTTACTGTACGGATCGAGATTCTTTCCGTTGGTAAGTTCGTTGCAGGCACCTATCCACCACTGATAAGTCATGTAGGTAGCACCCTTGGCAACACGAGGTGTCGAAAGGCATCTTGTTATGCAAAATCCACGCTTATTTACCACCTTAACAAGTTCGCCTGTCTTAATTCCGAGTTCCTCGCAATCTTCCGGGTTCATTTGTATCCATCCGGGTTCATCTTCAAGGGATGCCAGCATTCTGCAGTTACCTGTCATGGTTCTGACCGAATAATGTCCAACCTCTCTGACTGTTGCAAACGATAAAGGATATTCTTCGTTCTCAAGTTCATACGGAGGTCTCCATTCGGTTGAATAGAATCGTCCTTTGCCGTCAGGAGAAGCAAAATGTCCGTCCTTATGAAGATATACTGTTCCCGAATCAGACATCTTACGTTTCTTAACCGGCCATTGTATAGAACCGAGTTCATCAAGCTTTTCGTACGTTGCCCCTGCAAAATTGGGAGCAATCGAAAGAACCTCTTCCCAGATTTCTTCCGAATTGTTATACCTCATCGGATAACCCATTGCAGAAGAAATATCACATATAATCTGCCAGTCCTCTTTGACACCTTCGGGTGGTTCGATAAGTTTCCTTACTCTTTGGAATCCTCGATCACACGCCGAGAATACTCCGTCATATTCTCCCCATGCCGTACCCGGAAGTATCGCATCCGCGTACTGGCATGTCTTATTCATAAAGATATCCTGTACTACGACAAAATCAATTTTTTCCAAAGTCTCACGCACTTCGGCCAAATCAGGATCGGATTGAGCGGGATCCTCACCAAAAATGTAGTAGGCATGAATTCTCTTATCTTCAGGTTCATTCAAAACATTTTCGGGAACTCTGCTAAGTTGTAATCCTACCTTGTCCGAAAGCTTACATTCCCACAACATTTCAAGTCGGTTATGAACATTGGCGAAGTCCACGTTCTGATAACCCGGGAATGAATTCGGCAGAACGCCCATGTCACAAGCCCCCTGAACATTATTCTGTCCGCGGACAGGTCCTATTCCCGAAGAGGGTTTACCGAAGTTACCCGTCATCAGGGCAAGGTTAGCCAATCCCTTAACAACGTCAACCGCCTGTCCGAACTGGCACACGCCCATACCGTACAGAATCATTGCACTACCCGCTCCGGCATACATTCTGGCAGCCTTTCTGATAAGTTCGGCATCTACACCCGTAATTTCCTGTGCATATTCCGGCGTGTATTTAGCTACAACCTTAACCGTGTCTTCGAATCCCAATGTATGATTCTTAACAAAATCATGATCATATAAATCTTCTTCAATTATTACATTGGCCAGTGCATTGACCAATGCCAGATTGGTACCGCCCTTAAGCTGAAGGTGAATATCGCTTATTCTGGCAGTTTCAATACGTCTGGGATCTGCGCAGATTATCTTAGCACCCTTCTGCTTGGCCATAATAATCTGCCGTTGCACGATAGGATGTGAATCTGCACCGTTATATCCAAAATTAAATATCAGTTCCGCGTTCTCTATTTCATCAACGCCCATAGTCATTGCTCCGGAACCCAAAGAGTACAGTAGACCCGCTACCGATGGAGCATGTCATATACGAGCGCAATGATCGACATTGTTGGTGCCGATACATGCACGCGCGAACTTTTGCATAATATAGTTATTTTCGTTGGAAGTTCGTGCACACCCTGTCATCATCAGAGCATCCGAACCGTATTTTTCCTTAATCTTGCTTAAATTGCGGGCAACAAATTTGATTGCCTCGCCCCATTCCACCTCTTCTAACGGAGAATCTTTACCGTTTCTTCGAATCATTGGTTTGCGAAGTCTCTTGGTAAGGATTTTGGGATCATTCAGATAGTCCCAACCATATCTACCCTTAAGGCACAAGGTTCCTTGATTGGTACGTCCGAATGCGGGTTCGGCTTTCAATATCTTATTGGCATCAGTATCAACGGTGAAATTGATCTGACACCCGGCGCCGCAATAAGCACAGGTAGTTTGAACCTGTTTAATCGGCATATGTCATCCTCCTAAAAATCAAACATATATAAATTATAACATTATCTATGACAGATGTCATGCAATGCATCCACAGCCAAGTTCACATCTTCTTCCGTATTGGTAAATCCTAAAGAAAATCTGATTCCGCCTTCGGGGAAAGTGCCTAGAGCCTTATGGGCACATGGAGCGCAATGAAGCCCTACCCTTGTTTGAACACCATAATACTCATCCAGTCTTCTTGCCGCATCCGCTACATCTATTTTCTTGGTAACGATTAGCACTATCGGAGTAAATATATCTTTATCCGCAGAAGAAATAATCCTAATCAAGCCTTCGTCTTCAAGACCTGAGAGCTTTTGAATCAAGAGCCTCGTAAGGTACTTCTCCCGAGAAAATATTTCATCAATACCTATACTGTTAATGTGTTCAATTGCAGCATTCAGTCCGATAATTCCCGGAACATTCAACGTTCCCGCCTCGAACTTGTCCGGAAGAAATTCAGGCATATCCAATGTTGCCGAGCGACTGCCTGTTCCACCGTATATCAAAGGTTTGCACTTCCTCGCCATTCTCTCGGACATAATAACCACTCCGATTCCCTGTGGTCCCATCAAACCCTTATGTCCCGAAAATACTAGTGCATCAGCCTTAATCTTTTCAAAATCTATACCAATGTGTCCTGCGGTCTGAGAAGCATCAACAACAAAATAGCATCCGGCCTCCATGGCCAATTCTCCTATTCTTTCAATATCAAATACTTCCCCGTTTATGTTAGAGCCATGAAGCATTACAATGCATTTGGTTCTTAATCCGATCTTTCCTTTCAAATCATAGGCGTTTTGGAACGTATCATATGCTATGCCGTCTTGCATAAGGGCTGTAAGCGGACGCATAACCGCATTATGTTCCATCCCCGAGACAAGCACATGGTCCCCGGGAGAAAGCATCCCCAAAAGAACCATATTCATTCCCATCGTGGCACCGGACGTAAATATTACATTCCTTGGATTCGCGCATCCAAAAAATGACGCAATATTCTGTCTGCACTTCATTATTGTCTCTTCCGCTTCATAAGCAGAAGTGTAGCTTCCCCGATTAACATTGCTTCCGCACGTATTAATGTAATCTTCAATAGCCTTAGTGACGCAGGACGGCTTGGGAAAGCTCGTCGATGCATTGTCCATATATATCCTTTTCATAATCACCTGTTATCAATCAATACCGTGTATTCTCCGTCCATGTTCCTAACGAGCATTTCTATCAGGCACTCTTTCATATTTTTAATCTCTTCGACCGGTTCATCATTTCGGCTATCATCCGGAAATATTACTGCGCAGGTTCCGCATGAGGAGCTCAAAAATCTCGGAACCGGGCGCAATTCAACTCTAAACCGGCTTTCTTCCAGTGTTTTTTTGAACAGCATTGCATCATAATGTGAAAAAAAAGTAGCTATATACTCCATTATTCTCTTACCAAACGAAGTGTATACTCTTCATTGTCTTCCTTGACTTCTACGCTATAGCTGTTATTTTGAGCGTATCTTGTTATGTTTTCTTTGGCTACATTATTATCCACCAAAACTACGAATTCACTTTCGCCTTGCTTGATTGTTTGGGCCGTAAGCATCACCGGTTCAGGGCAGGACAGGCCTCTTGCATCTATTGTTTTCATTATGACTTCCTCCTGCTATTACACAATCCGATAATCAAAGCAGCAACAATTCCTACATAAACTACCAATTCACCGTACAGGTTCATCTGTCCGTTAGATTCAAACAGACCGAATCCGTATGCGAAAACCACTCCTGCAACTAAACCCATGAATGTGACAGCACTGTCAGTATTTCCCTCTCCGGTAAGCACCAGCTGTCTTAGCGGGCATCCTCCAAGCAGAATTGAGCCAAGTCCAACCAAATACATTCCCAAAATATTGTTATAGAACACATTGTGAGATGCTGTCTGATCTACCGCAGAAAATACCAGGTAGGTATCACTTGTTGCAACCGACAAAATTAAGTTCGTTATCAGTGCGGATAAAAATATAGAAATAAATCCGGAAATCAGTTTTCCGTCTTTAAAAAGAAATACATCCCTAATCCCCCCTGCCATACACAGCCTTGTTCTTTGAGCTATTGCACCCACAATCAGTCCTGCCGCAAGGCTAATCAACATTGGCGCATGCTTGCTGCCCAAGCCTTCTTGAGAACTTTTCAGAATTGATGGGCATATAAGTGCCACTACCAATAACACCGTTATAACAGTCGGAACTATAAGACCTTCTATTTTAGACTGCCTGTAATTTCTTCCAAGAGAAAAGCCTCTCTTAAGGAAGACAACTCCTGTCAAAATTCCAAGCACAAATCCGATCAAACCCACGTATGCATTAATATCGCCTCCGGACATTCTAAGAATCATCCTAAAAGGGCAGCCCATAAACATCATGCAGCCTTCCATAACCAAGAAGCCTAATGCAAATCGTGTCAGCGGCGCACTTCCGCCCTTGGCTGTAAACTCCTTCTTGATTACGGAAATCAAAAAACTCCCTAAAATAATTCCTATTATTTCCGGTCTGAAATACTGAAATTTGGCATTACCGTGAAGTCCCAAAGAACCTGCCAAATCTCTGATAAAGCACGCTATGCAAAACCCCATGTTTTGGGGATTTCCCAAATACGCAAGAAGTGCGGAAACAATTCCGACCACACTGCCGCCGAGAATAATTCCGCGCTTATCGTTTGGTTTCATATATCAAATCTTCCTCCGAATTAACATTTCTGTAGCAGGCATGACGAATACTGTAATACTCCCCGGTACTCTTAACGCTGTTAAGGAGCATGGTCATTTTGTAATTCTTAGCCTTAATCAATTCCTCAATCACGGGAATACATGCAGGAGAATACACACTTGCCAACGGTTGACGCATTCCCTGTGCAACCGCAATAAAAGCGTCCTCACCTCTGTATGTTTGTGTTATCGCATGAGCCTCCTTAAAATCATAATTCGGCATATCGACAGCTATAAACAATACAGCCTTGACTTCCTTGGGTACAGCCTTAAGAACCGAATATATTCCTCCCATAGGACCGATTTCATTTTCCGTATCCACAATCGTCTGCCATCCGTCTATATGATACTGTCGCTCGGAATTTACCGACAGAAACTTAAAACTAAACTCACTCATCTCTTCCGTGATACGCTGAAGAAAAGTGCGTTTATCCTCCATCAATATATTCTCTTTCAGGTAACCCATCCTTTCGGATTTACCCCCCACGAGAATGCACACTCCGATTGGATTAAGTCTTACAATATGTCTTCTCATACAATCACCACAATTATCCACAGCTCATGACAAATAACCGGCAAAATTCTCCCTAATTTAATTATAATGCCTACCACCTTTCTTGCCAACAAAGAAGTAATTCCCGATAGCGCCTTTGAGCGGTTGCGAGCGGGTGGACTCAAATCATGCAAGTTAATAATAGGGGGGCTGTCAATGATTTATTTAATATCCTTTGCTGCTTCTTTTACGATGGCTTCAGGCATGCCCTCAACCTTAATATTTTTATTAACCTTAGCATCGTAAGTGCTTGAACGCATGATTTCGGTAAAGTCTACTCCCGTAGCCTCGCTCATGGTATCAAATACCTGTTTCATTACTACCGGTACATTTCCGGAAATACCCGAAACACCGGAGCCGTCCGAGCCGCCATAGATATTAACCTTATCAATTGATGCAAGGGGTTTGGCGATTTCGGCAGCCATTTCAGGCATAATCTTAACTATCATTTCAACCATGGCAGCGCCTGTGTATTTCTTGTATGCTTCCGCCTTCTTCTCCATGGCCTCTGCCTCTGCCAATCCTTTGGCTTCTATTGCTTCTGCTTCTGCCTTACCTACTGCAGCAATACCTTCAGCTTCTTTCTGTTTTTGATACATGAGCGCATCTGCCATTGCCTTTTGAGCTTCGGCAGCTTTCTCCTGCTCATATTTCTTAGCTTCTGCTTCCTTCTGACGTTCAATAAGGGCAGCCTCGGCTTCCTGCTGACGACGATACTTTTCTGCATCGGCCTTCTTCTTAATCTCGGCATTCAATGTCTGCTCTGCAACTTCTGCTTCCTTCTGACGAAGTTCTACAGTTCTTTCCTGTTGCGCAATATCTGCATTAACACGTGTAGCCTCAATAGTTTTTCTTTGCTCTTCCTGTTGAATTTCATATGCAGCGTCGGCAACGGCTTTCTTGGTATCAGATTCCTGTTTCAATTCAGCCTGACGAATAGCCAATTCATTCTGCTTAGCCGCAATTTCCGTATCAGCAGCAACCTTGGCATCATTTGCCTCCTTCTCTGCCTGAGCACGTGCTATAGCTACGTCTCTTTCGGACTCGGCTCTTGATATAGCAGCTGCTTTCGAAATACGTACCACATTGTCAACACCGAGGTTCTCAATAACATGGTCATTATCTACAAAGTTCTGAACATTGAATGATGTAATTACCAGACCCATTGCTGCAAGGTCGGGATTAGCATTCTCTTTAACCAAATCTGCAAATTTCTGACGATCCGAAACCATCTCCTCAAGGTGCATACGTCCTACAATTTCACGCATGTTACCTTCAAGAACTTCTCTTGCTACGCTTCCGATATACTCGGGCGCTCTGTTTAGGAAGTTACGTGCTGCCTTCTCAAGCATTTCCTGATCATGTCCAACCTGTACGTTAACGGCTGCGTCAATATTGATATTAATGTAGTCTGCGGTAGGAACAGGATTCGATGTTTTAACATCAATAGGAATAAGTTGTAACGTCAGCTCATCCTTCTTTTCAAGAAACGGTATCTTAACTCCGGATCTACCTATCAAAACTTTCGGTCTTTTCCTCATTCCGGTAATAATGAAAGCTCTGTCAGTAGGAGCTTTAACATATCCGGTAATAATAATCACCAGCAAAACAACTGCAACAATTCCGATAATAATATACTTTGCCACCTTTAATACCTCCATATCCTTTATAGTTTCAAGTTAATATTAGTATACTACGTACTTCATTTTTCTAATATCGCCAAATCTACAAAATAGCTGTGGCTATTTTACTATTCATCAAAATACTCTTTAACCACTTTTTCAGCATCCCTTCCAAAAACATCATAGTCCCTATGTTTCTCTATATCATTCTCCTCGGGAAGTCTGCCTGTCCACGACCAAAACACTATGCCGTCTATCCAATCACGCTTCCTACACGACGAGAGCATATCTTTGTACCAGGATGCTTGTTCTTCCGGCGCATAATCACCTGCAAGTCCCCAGTTATTCGGAATTTTCGATGAACCCTTAAGCGCCATACATCCCGATTCAGCGAAAAAGAAAGGTTTCTCAAATTTCTTAACCACAGCCTCAATACGGTTCAGCTGTTCCTCCCAACTTCCGATCGGATAATATCCGCTTGAAGAAATCATATCAATGCAATCCCACCACTTAACGTTGTGTTCCTGATATTTGTCGGTATTATAGGTAATCGGACCATGATATTCGGTTCGAAGATCCGAAATCAGTCGACGCCATTCCTTTTCTCTTCTTTCAGTCTGAACCATTTCGCATCCGGGGATAAAAATATCAGTTCCGACCTTTTGCGCCAGAGCCGCAAAGTGCATTTGAAACTCTGTATATGCTTCAAACCATTCACTCCACTTAGGTTCACAGGGAACATCCTCATCAAAGAAATTAATATGAGCTCTCCACGTTCCGTTCTTACAATTAACGGTAGGTTTCAAAATTGTTTTCAATCCAAGAGACTGCGCATATTCAAAAAACCGCATTATTTCGTCGTCAGACAACGTATCATTCGATTTGTAATCGATAAAGATAGACTGCGGCGTGTCCTGAAATGCTGCCGGAGCCAACAGCACAGTGTTGGAACCGGTATTCCTTACCATTTCCCGCAGGCTCACCTTGGCCTCTTCTTTTTCAAGAGTTCCCTTAGGCGCAAACGGTGCAAATGTAAATCCTTTAATATTCATCTCGCCCTCCCACACATTCTGTTTTCAAACAATTTAGCAACAATACTGCTACTTCATATTGACAGCAACATACCATTATTATAATACAACTTCACGGCAAAATAATAGTTATGAAAAGACCCAACATGTTTCAGTTAAGAAGCATGTTGGGTCGTATTGATTAGATGTTATTCATCTGCCATGCAAGATGACGATTACCGATTCAATCGTATGGCAATGCCGCTTGATTTTGCAATTAAACAGTCGGCATAGACTATTCTATTTTTGTGCAGATTATAGATATGCAAATAGTATCGTTATGGCATCCGATGAAGGTAAGTCAGCTGAATCGTTAAATTCTCCTATTACTGCAGGGCCCTCACTGTAACAAGGTGGATTGTCTAATAAAGAGTCATCATAAGTATCATAGTATCCATTTAGATAGCATATAGAGTAAGCATGACTCGCTGTATTTAGTCCACTTACAGTAACCCTATCTGTTATAACAACCTCAATGTCGTAAATTTTTGAC
>JAZUFE010000012.1:0-54303 GCA_045640525.1 Lachnospiraceae bacterium
TCAAAAATAATCAATAGTATGTGAATTGTCAAGGTACTGTTGCGGCTATGCCGCGATAGTGCTTTTTTTGTCCGGATAATTCAAGAATCTTGTCCGGGTATTTTAAGAATCAAACAAAACGGCTGAAAATTAAGCGCTTACACTAAAACTAGTAAATACTAGCGAAAAGCATAATAGTAATGATATAATTGTTGTTAAAATACGATTATGTTTCATAATTACCTCAAGGAGTTATCATGTTTCCAATAAAACAATATCTAGACTATGAAATTGCTATTGGTGTTTTTGCATTTATACTATTTTTGATAATCAAATTAGAAAGTGAACATTATCACAAAAAAAATAGACGAAAAGCACTTCCTAAAAAGAAAAAGTATCAAGACTACATACAAAATTGTTGGGACGAAATCAACAAAAAACCCTAGACCGCATATTACGATCTAGGGTTTTAATCCTAAAAGGATTGTATTTCTTATGCCCAGCCTAATACGCCACGTACTTTTGACAAAGCGAAGTTGATTCCTGCTGTCAAACAGATAATACCTACGATTGCAGGAACTGCAACGGTAAGAACCTGTGTAACTGTTGAGCTGAGGTCATCAAACGCACCTGAGATAAGAGTCATCATGTCTGTTGATATCATACTCTCCGTACCATCCTTTCTGAAAAGTCCTAATAGACATTCCTATTTAGTATGTTATGTACTAATTTACCGACCCAAAGACCGATAATCATAACCAAAGTAATTAACAGTAATACCATTAAATATGATAAAAACTTATTAGTCTTTAGCAACGTTTCATTCATTTCTTCTAATGTCCGTTCATTCGTTGCTTGCAGACTATCTGTAATATTCTTACTCATTTCGTCTATCTGTTCTGATAGCGTAACTTCTCCATCTTCGTATTCTTCCAAAGCATTCCGGAACATTAAGTGATTCATAGTCTTAATTACTTCCGTTGGAGAATCTTCGTAAATATTACAAGTGGTATCTGCTATTTGCTTTATATACGAATCGTTGGCTATATCACTATTTGGATATAACGTATCTACTTGAAATTGCTTGTAGTCTGCCAACGATAATATAAGTATGTCTAGTTTGTCTGATATGCTTTTATTTTGCATATCAACCAAATCGTAACTTTCCTTTAAGGACTCTATATCTATCCTTAAGTCGGATAATGCTTGTTCGATATCCTCTATCCTGCTATTATCAGCACTTCCGTCTGAACCGCTTGAATCTACTTTCGCACTCTCGATAATCTCTTTTGCCTTACTCTCATCATAACTATCGTATATACAATCTATGATATCGGAATCGGATGTGCCAAAATCTGCTAAATCCTTTATCCAACTATATTCGTCGCTATAATCGTATAATCTCGACCAATCGTATGTATCACAAAATGCTGATACACTTATGAATAATGTTGTTATGAGTGAAAGTACTATTGCTTTTAATGTTTTCTTCATATCTTAAGCACTAACTTTTACTTGACCGCAGGAACCCACGATTGCGATTTCCTTTCCTAGCCGCCCTACTGAGGGGATTGTAGGACTGCCACTCAAGGCTATCACAATCTAACCTACGGTAAAGCAAAAGTTAAAAGCGTGCAATCCTTATTTCTTAAACGGCACAAGGTCGATAAATGTTGGTACGTGTTGGAAGTTAACTGCGGCTTTTCCATCCTTGATATATGCTTTCGGACTTGTTTCAAATTCAACGATAAACTTGTTAACCTGTCCTTCTTCAATATGTGCGAACTTATCCGCCCATGCTTTTCCAAGGCTGATTGTTTCCGGCAGTTTATCCTTACCTGCTCTTGCCGATATCTTAAAGCTATTTCCTTTATTTCTTCCGATTTCTTTTCCGGATTCATCCTTTACCGGTAAATCGTATTCTTCTATTACCTTTGCAACTACTTCTAACTCTACTACTGTCTGTATCTTCATTTTTATTTTCTCCAATCAATTCTATTTTTACTGTTTTCTGTTAATCTATTTTTTTAATGTGTTGTGTTCGTGTCTTTAATCTTCTTTAGGGTTAAGGCCCCCGAAGGAGCCCTAACGATTACTTCTGACTTGAACATGAAAAACAACTCAATGTTTTTTACATAATCTATGAAAAACTCATATTCCGACAAGTCTATCAACTTGTCATTCAATGTAGTTTCCAAGCTTTTGACGATATCATATATTTGTTTATAAATATCAGAGTATGTTATCTCGGAACTACCACACATCATCATAATGATATGTTGCGTTAAGTCTGATATTTCTTTCATAAAGTACAAAACTATACTTTTGCTTGTATCCGGCATATTTTATAACCCCCAAATCTTAAGCAATAAAAAAAAGATACTCTGTCGAGTATCTTTCTAAGTTTCTCCAACTTTTCGTTAAACTTTTATTTCACAAACAGTTGATAACCATTCTTGCAGGAAGTGAATTCCTGCGTCCATATCAACTGCCGCCTAAAATATGTTATATTTTTTAACGGCTTTCGTGAAACATTAACAGTTTAACGAATAGTTGCGTAGAATATAGTCCAAATTTCTGCAAAAAATTTTTTCTCAAAATATTAAAACAGGCGGGTTTACATAAAAATATTATGTTAACCCACCTGCTTTTTTGATATATTAAATATTCTATTTTACAATTTTAAGCGATGCACCCTTAACTGTACAAAGTGTCAGCCAATCAACATAACCACTCTTATCAAGCTGTTGAGTAAGGTTGAATCCTTTAGGTAATGTCAATGCAAACTTAATACCGTTTAACGGGAACTTACAGGTTAATGTTACATCCGGTCTTGTAGCCAATACAGTTGCAACCGTCACATCATAACTCATAGGCTTATCTTGTTCTATAACAACATTAGCGTTTTTCTTGGCAGTAATAATTTGAGAAATTGTCATAAAGTTAAGAGCTGCCGAGTGCGTTGATGTGTTAGATGCTACAGCTTTATTATTTGCATTTGTTAAATTATTAACATTCTTGTTATTTACTTTATTTGCAGTTACGGTAACTACAATCGAAGCTTTTTTGCTGTTATTATTAGCAGATGTACAGTTAATTACAGCATATCCTACAGCTTTACCGTATACATTACCGCTACCGTCAACAGTAGCTATTTGAGGATTGGCTGAATCCCATATAACCGTAGTATTTGATGTGTTGGAAGGACTGATAACAGCATTCAGTTTAGCTGCCTGTCCTATTCCGATTGTTAATGATCCCGGATTAATTGCTACCTTGGTAACAGGCAGATTCTTCGGCGAATCATCGGAAACTGTTACTTTACATGTTGCAGAATAACCGTTCTCATTTGTACGTGCAGTAATAGTGCATGTGCCCTCTCCTGCTGCGTATACCTTACCTGCACTGTCAACATATGCTACGTTTGAGTCACTTGTACTGTAGCTTATTCCGCTGTTATTGGCATCTGAAGGCCTAACTTTGGAATTCATGTATTGTGAATCACCTTTTCGCAATGACATTGATGAAGTGCCGACATCAATACCCGTTACACTGATGTAAGTAGGCTTGGGGGTAGGTGTAGGCTCCGGTGTTGGTTGAGGTTGAGGATCGTTAACAGATACTGTTATTGAATCCGAAGAAACGCAAACATCATTACAGTATAAGTCAACAGACAAAACAGCTGAACCTGCATAATTGGCTGTATAATAAACCACACCTTGGCTAACAGTTATGGATATGCATCCACCTTGCGAAGACCATACCGGATAAGAATCGGCTCTATCGGAAGAATCCCAAGAGGCTGTGGCACTTCCTGTATCTCCTACATCAAGAACATAATCTGCATCATCAACCCAAATTGATCCACTAGGCTCGGGATCATCATATTCATCAGATTTAGCAGTCACAGACCATGCAGATACTGTAAATAATATCAGTGCAGTCATAGTTATCAAAAATGATAGCAACTTACTTCTATGGATTTTTGTCATAAAACATTCCCCTTTCTGATATAAGTAATCAATATATATTATAATAACCTATAATGTGGATATTACAATACCGCAAATTACAAGTAATGCACATACAACCTTATAGCCTATATTTTTCTCCTTAAAGATAAATTTACCTGCCAGAATCGCTATAATGCAGGAAGATTGCTTAATAAGTGTCATTATGGTAACTTTGGATTCCGAAATGGAATTTGCAATAAACAAGGCCTTATCGGCCAAAAAGAATATTGCACTAAGGAGCCAAATCCAACCGTTTTTCCATACTGACTTATCTACTTTTATTCGTTTAACAGCAAAATATAAACCATAGAAAATTACAAGATATGCCATATACCAAAATTGTAGTTGAGAGCTGTTGATATCTTTCATGTATACCTTATCAAGGCAGCCCGACAACCCATTCAACAGGCATGAAAGAAGTGCCAAGATAACGAACTTTTTATCGAATTTCTCTTCATTAAGTCCTTTTACAAATCCCTTTTTCTTAGCAATAATAACCGGAAGTATTTTTAGCAGGACCAAGCCCGCAATTACCAATATAAGTCCGATTCCTCCGTTAATTGTGATTATTTCTCCAAGCACAAATATACCAAACATTGTACTGAAGATAATACGGGATAAATCAATTACTCCGTAAACACTGATTGGAAGATTGTCAATTGCATTAAAAGAAAAAATCCACGCCAAAAAGATTACAAAACTCTTAATTGCAATCAAAAAGTAGTATTTGGTTGGAAGGTTTAAAGAATTACCGATATCCGGTATACAAAAAACAAAGGCTATGAAAGTATAAACAAACAATACCTCCATAACCGTGTTTTTAGTTAAAGCTTTCTTCTTAATTACATCTCTGAAACCTTTTGCCAATCCATAGAATAAAACCAATAGGATCCAGGTCATATATCTTTACTCTCCTGCTTTGAAACTTATTAACCATGGAGCTGGTTGTTGCTCGTAATTATGTCTTGAAGTAACTTTTGAAACCGATATTTGAATTATTTCGGGATCTGAAATGCACAGTTTTTTGCAATAATCTATCATTGATGCTGCCAATACGAAATCCAACGTATAAATTACGAACTCCATATTGGGATTAACCTTAAGTAATGCTGCGATTTCCTGCTCCATTGATGCCGAAGCAACCAGCATTGTAACATCAGGCACAGGAAGATTCTTTAATGTTTCATCGTCTATATGGTCAATGATAGAAACGTTGTTAATACCAAACTGCTCTACATTCTCTTCAAGAGCTCTTCTGTCATTTGAATTATACTCAACTGCAATTATTGAACCTTCTCCGTTAAGTATTGCAGATTCTACAACTATTGATTCTCCTGATATAACGCAGATATTCTTTCCTTCTTCAATCTGCATTTTAGAAAGAATTATAGCTCTTATTTCCGAACCGACATATTTAACAGATCCTTTGACCAATGAAGCGTTATCCATACCGAATTTGACGGTTGAACGTGCATTTGGATTAAGAATAAGCATACCTGCCGAGGCATTTATTCCTCGATCTATCATATTCAGCACAAGGTCCTGTTTAATCGGGCCAGTAGGTTCAGAACCCTCATTATAGATTACTGTGCATTCACCAAGGCCTGCATTATACATTCTGTAAAAAATATCTGAATGTCCGGCTTCCGTAAAGACGAGAACACATCTGTGCTGTTCACACGCAGGAATCAGATTCTTATTTTTTCTTGTAATATCAAGAATCTTGACATGTTCCAAATCAACATCCGTCATATCGGAAAAATATTGTAACCAGGATATAATATGTCCGTTATTAAATAATCTTTCTTCCATAAGCACCCCCTATGTATTATCTTGCGCAACGATATTGAATATCTTCCCAACGTCTGTCAACTTCTTCTTGGAACTGTACAAGAAGTTCTTCGTTTTCAGGTTTAAACAAATGCTTAAATCTTCCCTGCTCTTTTAAGAAATCTTCGATTGGAAGCTTTTTCTTTGGCTCGTATGTCAATGTCCAAACTCCGTGATCAACCTCAAATAAAGGCCAATAGCATGTATCAATTGCCAACTGACATATTTTCATGACATCAGGTGTATTGTATCTCCAACCTCGAGGACATGGTGTCATGACATTCAAGAATGCTGCTCCTTCCGTATATATTGCCTTTTCGGATTTGGTATGAATATCTTTAAAGTCTTTGGTTAAAGTGGTTTGCGCTACGTAAGGAACATTATGTTCTGCAATTATTGCGGCCAAATCTTTTCTTGGTTGCAATTTACCGTTGGAAACACTTCCTACCGGTGTTGTGGTTGTATCTGCAAACCTCGGAGTCGCAGATGATCTTTGGATACCGGTATTCATATAAGCTCCGTTATCATAACAAACATATACCAGGTCATGACCACGTTCCATAGCACCCGAAAGAGATTGGAAGCCGATATCATAAGTACCTCCGTCGCCTCCGAATGTAATAAACTTATAGTTTTCGTTTTCGGGTAATCTTCCACGCTTCTTTAAAGCTCTGTACGCTGTTTCAACACCGCTTAATGTTGCCCCGGCATTTTCGAATGCATTATGAATATAACTGTCTTCCCAAGCTGTATAAGGATATGTGTATGAAGATACTTCCAAACAACCTGTAGCATTACCAATAACAGCATGATCCCCTTCGTGCAAAGCTCTCAATACTGCTCTGACACCAATAGTAGCCCCGCATCCTGCACACATTCTGTGTCCCGGAGCCAAGCGCTCGGGCTTATTCATTACTTCCTTTAAATTATATCCGGCCATCTTAGTTTTCCTCTTTAGTCCTTAAATTAATATATCTATGCTGAGTTACGGGTTTATTGTTATTTACTGCTTCATCTAACTCATTAAATATTGAATATACATGTTCAACCGTAAAATCTCTTCCGGCTAATCCATATGTATAACATACTGCTTTTATATTTATCTCGTTTTCAAACAATCCCGCTCTTACTTCCGAAGCTAAAGGACCTCCGTGACCGTTATAGCTCTCGGTTCTGTCCATAATGGCAACAGCCTTACAATTCTTAAGAGCCATGGCTATTTCCTTCGCCGGGAAAGGTCTGAATACTCTTAACTTAAGAACGCCTACTTTCATGCCTTTTTCTCTTAAGTCATCAACGGCCTGCTTGGCTGTTCCTGCAGCAGATCCCATAATCAGCATAATGTAGTCCGCATCTTCTGTTCTGTACTCTTCAAACAGTTCAAAGCCTCTTCCGAATTTTTCTTTGTACTTTTTGGCAACTTCTATAATTACTTCTTTGGAATTCTCCATTGCCATTTCTTGAGCTTTTCTTGCCTCCATGGCATAATTGCTGATGGCATATGGGCCTATGGCAATCGGATTACCGGTATTTAATAAAAACTCTTCTGGGTGATATTCACCGACAAACTCTTTAACTTCGTCATCTTCATTCAATTCAATATTTTGAACGGCATGTGATGTAATAAAACCATCCTGACAAATCATAATGGGAAGATGAACTCTTACATCTTCTGCTATAGGATATGCCTGAATGAAATTATCATATGCCTCTTGATTGGTTTCTGCGTAAATCTGTATCCAACCTGTATCTCTTGCTCCCATACCGTCGGAATGGTCACAGTTAATGTTTATCGGACCGGAAAGCGTTCTGTTAACCAGGGCCAATGCACAAGGCATTCTGTTGGATGCAGCAAGCAAAAGTTCTTCCCACATAAGTGCAAGACCTGCTGAAGATGTTGCTGTTAACGATCTTGCGCCTGCAGCTTCAGCGCCTAAAGTTGCAGACATAGATGAATGCTCTGATTCTACCGGAATAAACTCCGTATCCATCTGACCGTTTGCTATGTATGTGGAAACCATCTGAGGAATTTCTGTTGAAGGTGTAATCGGAAATGCAGGCATTACATCCGGATTTATTTGTCTTATAGCATAAGCTACAGCTTCATTTCCTGACATTCTATCTTTTTTTGACATTTTAATTCTCCTTATGCGGGTCAACACCCTCTATCATTTCAATTGCACCAAAAGGACATGCTACTTCACATATTCCGCATCCTTTGCAGTGGTCATAATCAAAATCACATCTTTTGGAATCCTTAACCGGAATACAGCCATCCGGACAAACAGGTGCACATAAAAGACATTGTTTGCATATATCCTTGTGAAAAATAGGTGTATTGGTTCTCCATTCTCCTGTTTTAAATTCTTTGCTTGTTCCCCCTGCGAACATTATTAAGCCTTCGGTAAGGTCTTCATAGGGAGTTGTTTCGTTTATCTTATTAACATCAGTTCTCATAATTACCTCTATAAGCTTTCTTCCAGCGCATCAAACGTCATTGTTAATGCTTTCATATTACCTTCTATAACTTCAGGTTTCTTAGCAAATTTGTGTTCATATGAAGCTTTCATTTCCGAAATGAATTGTTCCTTGTCCATAACCTTGGATACGGCTACTGCAGCAGCCAACATTGGTGAATTGGGGAAATATTTGCCTAAAGCTTCGACGGAAATTTTTCTGGCGTCTATTGTATATATTCTTCCTGCATAGCCTTTCAATTTGGGCTTGATTTCATCGGAAGTTTTAGGAGTATTAACGATAATAGCTCCGTCTTCTTTCAATCCTGCAGTTACATCAACGGATTCAAGTAAGGTTTCGTCCACAACAACTACCAAATCCGGTGTATAAATATTCGAATGAACTCGAATCTCTTTATTACTTATTCTGTTAAAAGCAGTTATCGGTGCTCCCATTCGTTCGGGACCGTATTCAGGAAAGCCCTGCACATAAGCACCGGTTTTAAAACATACATCAGCCAATAATAAAGCAGCAGTTTTGGCGCCTTGGCCTCCGCGCCCATGCCATCTGATTTCAATGCCTTGAGAATTCATATGAATGCCTTTCGTAAATCAATAATAAATACCGTGTCTATATTACTTCAATTCGTTCAAATTCACAAGGAAAATGACATAAAAATGAAGAAATGGTGCATAAATATTCATTATCAACCATATACTCTTTTAAATAGCTGTCGTTAATTCTGAACACATCTCCTATATTATCCGGTAAAACCACTTCAAAAGAATTAAGTTCTTTAGACAAACCTGTACCCAGTAATTTAAGATAACTTTCCTTGGCACACCATATTCTGTAAAAATATATTTTCTGTTCATCAGGTTCTAATGATTTAAGTGCATGGAATTCGCTGTCGGTAAAGAAACGCTTTGCAATTTGTATAATTTGTGAGTCTTTCTCAGTGTTTTGGATATCACATCCTACTTCATTATCCGATACAAAGCACGCAACATATCCGTTTGAATGTGAAATATTGAAGAACAAATCAGATTTTCCCACTACATAGGGTTTTCCGTATTCTCCCTTTAGGAGCTGCTCATCATTTATTCCTGTCATATTTTCAAGCAATTTTCGCCCATACATCGATTCATACTTGAATTTTGGAGTAAAGATGTCTTCTACTTTGGTTACACATAATCTTCCGTTCATATAAACAATTCTATCATAAAAATAAGAAAAGACGATTAATAAATCGCCTTTTCTCCTAACATATCCCCAAACAGAACCGAAAATCTATATGTAAAAATAGTAACAAATACATAATACTGCACCAAAAAGGAAGGGGGATCATTGAACAAATTTCTCCGAATAATAAGGTATAATCAAATTCATTCCGGATTCTATAAATTCTCCGTCCAGATGATTAATATTAATAACCTCATTTACATACGCTTGATAATTGCAACTATTTGAGTATGATTTGGCATAGTCCCACAGTGTATCATCGGAACTTACCAATACAGATTTAAAATATTTATATACGTGATCAGCATCTTTGCCTTCAGCATTTGCTTTAATTCCGAAAAGAATTATCGAAAGTATGATTACGGCAAAGGTTGTTGAAAGTGTAAAAAGAATTCTTCTTCTAAGCTGACGTTTTCTTCTTAATTTGTTCTTCTTGATTCTGATTTCATATTTGTTATTCATAAGCCTCTCCAGAATATTTGTTCGGGGAACGTTTGTTCTATGTTCTGAATTATATCGAACACCCATTCGATTGTCAATACTTTTTCGAACAAATTTTCGGAATATTTGTTTGCTTTTTGAAAATCAGTTTGTTATAATTTAAATATCAACCAAACACACATTCGGAGGTGAATATGTCAAACGGTAATATAAGTAATAAACAACAGCAAATCTTAGACTATATCAAAGAAGAAATATTAAAAAGAGGATATCCGCCGGCTGTTCGTGAAATATGTGAAGCTGTTAACTTAAAATCAACTTCTTCCGTTCACAGCCACTTGGAAACACTTGAGAAGAACGGATATATAAGAAGAGATCCAACCAAACCCCGTGCCATCGAAATATGTGATGATAATTTTCAGATGGTAAGAACCGAAATGGTATCATTGCCCGTTGTAGGTCAAGTTGCAGCAGGATGCCCTATATTGGCTGAACAGAACATCGAAAGCTACTTCCCCGTTCCGGCAGATATGGTTCCTCGAGGTGAATCATTTGTATTGAAAGTTAAAGGCGATTCAATGATAAACGCCGGTATTTTCAGCGGAGATCAAATATTTGTTAATTCAACCAATGTTGCAAATAATGGAGATACCGTAGTTGCTCTTATTGATGATTCGGCAACGGTCAAAACTTTTTATAAAGAAGACGGTCACATAAGACTGCAACCCGAAAATGATACAATGGAGCCGATAATCGTTGACGATTGTCAGATTCTTGGTAAGGTATTTGGAGTTTTCAGACTGGTCAAATAATAAAGGGGCTTATTAAGCCCCTTTTTATTATTTCTCTATATCACTGTTTGTTTCTTCGTTTTCTTCGCCTTCATAAAGCGTATGCTTACGTTTAATAAGACTGAATGATTTCAATTTCTTCAACATATCTTTACCTGAAATCGGATGTCCTTTATAGTTTAAGTCATTTGCTTCTATCAAAGGAACAATTTTTTTGGAATTTATATCAATTCGCTTAATAGGAAGATATTCCCATGTTTGAGTAGGAAGTTCTCTTCTGTTAAGGCGTCTTTCAACACCTCTCTTAATCATTGCATAGCAAACTGAGAATATGGGTATTCCTATGAACATACCCACAACGCCCCATAGGCCTCCGAAGAATGTTATGGAGAAGATAACCCACATACCGGATATACCCGTTGAAGAACCCAAAATTGCAGGTCCGATTACATTTCCATCCAACTGTTGAAGTATAATAACGAAAATGATGAAATATACGATCATCCAAGGATTGGTATTAAACGTTGCTATCAATACTATAAAGGCCGTCGGTACAGCTCCGATAATCGGTCCAAAGAACGGTATTACATTAGTTACACCTATCACCACGCTTAGCAACACGGGGAAAGGCATATTCAGTATCAGCAAACCTATGTAGCACAAGAAACCTATAATGATTGAATCGACTATCTTTCCTACAATAAAACCAAGGAACGTATCGGAAACAAATCTTAAATCCCTTAACAGATTATTGGATTTTTCCAATGACAATACCGAATATACTATCTTCTTAGCCTGAGCCGCCAACAACTCCTTATTCATCAATACATAAATACTGATAACAAAGCCAATCAGCACATTTCCGACATTTTTGAAAAAGTCAACAAAGACGCCGGTTAATTTGCCTGCCCAATCCGATATTCCTGTGCCGGAACTTGATGTAAACAAGCCTGTAAAGAAATTCATTAAAGCATTACCGATATCTTCCGGGTTAAACATACTGCTGAACAAACTGTCCGGGCCCATATATTTTTGCTGAAAATTGTTGGCCCATGCAGTAATGCTGCTAATCCAGCCGTTAATTCGGTTAAGATAAACCATTCCCTCTTCCTGTAATTTGGACATGCTGTCGGTAATTTGAGGAATAAGGCTTTTAATTAAAAGTGAAATCAAAAATCCGACCAATGCAAATGTTATGATTATTGATAATACTCTGAATACTTTCTTTTTTCTGTTTGATATATAATCTTTCTTACGAAGTGCTATACGATAGAATATTTTTCTGTCTACGAAATTAACTATCGGGATAAGCATATAAGCAATAATGAAACCGTATACTACAGGACTGATAAGTCTGAAGAAGTTTGACATAACTTCTTTGAAAGAATCAATCTGAAAACATGCAAAGAAAAACACAATTGCAAGTGCAATAACAAAAAAAGCGATAATTCCTATTGCTATGTACTTTTTGTTGAACTTAAACTTCATTATCTCCTATTCCTCTCTTAATTTAACTGCCGAAGCGGCTCTTCTTCTTCTGTCTTCTTCCAAAGCCGCATAGTGCTTTCGGGTTGTATTTACATCTTTATGTCCCAGAACATCAGCAACAAGGTAAATATCACCTGTTTCACGATACAACGATGTTCCGTAAGTACTTCTCAATTTATGCGGTGTTATCTTTTTTAAAGAAGTAACTGTCTGGGAATATTTTTTAACCAGCTTTTCAACCGCTCTAACAGATATTCTACGATTTTGTATGGATAAAAACAAGGCTTCTTCATGGCCTTCCTGTGCAATAACGCGCTTTCTTTCCATCAGATAATCAAGCAACGCATTTTCAACTTCTTCACCGAAGTATATGACAGTTTCATAACCGCCTTTTCGCCTTATTTTAATTCCGTTATTTTTGAAATCCACATCGTTTATATCAAGGCCTACACATTCCGAAACTCTTATCCCCGTTCCCAAAAGCAAAGTCATTAAAGCAACGTCTCTGATTTTGGTCTTTTCGTGATATTGCATTTCCTTATCCGTGAGTTTGGTGCCTTCTTCAACATTGTCAAGCAGCATAGCCACCTCATCGGGATCAAGCCTTATTATTTCTTTTTCGTGAATTTTGGGTAAAGCTACAAGTTCTGCCGGATTTGTTTTAATTTGTTCCGTTTTGTAATAGTATTTATAAAAACTTTTAAGGCAAGAAAGCTTTCTCTTTTTGCCTCTTTCCTCATTTGTTATTTCTTTTCCTTCTTTATCATAGTATGAAATATAGTCCATATATTCTTCAATATCTTCTCTTGTAATAGAGTCAAGAATTGATATAGGAAAATCCGTAATATTCATACTTTTACAATATGAATTGTTCTTATGCATGTATTCAAAAAATACTCTTAGATCATATGCATAGGCCAATCTCGTTCTTGCAGAAGTAGTATCCTGGATTCCTCTGAAAAATGCTTTGGTAAATGCAGGAAGAGTTTCCTGTATTTCTCTCATTTTCAAAGTATTCAAATTGTTTTGCTGATCATGATAATTCTTTGCCTTTTCCATCCGGTGACGGCCATCCTTTAATATTACTGCCTTGTATTGCCGAAAACATTCTGCGACGTACTCCGGGAGCTGTTTTGTTAATACTGTCAAGCAATTCCTTAACATATTCTCTTTGAGTGTGCCCATCGGCCGGACACGGACTTTTAACTACGGGAATATTGTTTGAATTGACAAATCCTATAACATCAGCCTCATTCATATATATAAGAGGCCTTATTACGGTGATTTTCATTCTGTCCAAAAATGTTACGGGGCTGAATGTATGAAATCTGCCTTCATATATCATAGACAACATCATAGTTTCTACGACATCATCTTTGTGATGCGCATACGCTACTTTATTGCATCCTGCCTCTTCCATTGCATCATTTAATGCGCCTTTTCGCATTTTGGCACATAAAGAACATGGATTTGATTCTTTTCGTTCATCAAATACAATCTGTGCAATATCCGTTTTAACGATGGTATACGGAACATTTAACATTTCACAAAAATCTTTTATCTTTTCAAGATTAAGGTTCTTAAATCCCAAATCGACCGTTACCGCGCATAATTCATACTTAATGGGATAAAATCTTCTTAATTCTGCCAACGCATACAGCAAAGTGAGCGAATCCTTGCCACCGGATATTCCGACTGCAATCTTGTCACCCTCTTCAATCATATGATAATCATCCAAAGCCCTTCTGACACGGCTCAAAACTTTTTGTAACTGCATACTGTTATTTCAAATAAAGTCATCGCCGAGCGATGACTCTATTTTTATTCTCCAAATCTTACTTTTTTATATCCTGTTATTACTTCAACGCAACGCTCATAGCCTAACTTTGAACTGTCCAGACACAAATCGTAACATCTTGCATCCGGCCAATCCAAACCTGTATATTTTTTGTAATATACTTCTTTTTGTTTGTTGGTCTTATTAACAAAATCCTTTAAATCATTTCCTGTAAGGTTGTTCTTTTCTTTTGCCTTTTCAAGGCAAAAATCCAACGGAGCATGTATGAACACCGACAATACGTTGTCAAAATCTTTCAAAATAAAATTGGAACATCTGCCTACAATAACACAGCTTTCTGTTTGAGCAAGTTCCTTAATTATCTTGGCCTGATAATTAAAAAGATTTTCGTCCGAAGTGAAGTTCTTTGATGATGGTGACAAAACTTCTCCGGTATATACTTTCTTGGCTATTTTAAATAAGCTGCCCCCATTAACCTTTTCATCGGCCTTGGCGAACAGAGCTTCGTTAATACCGCTTTCTTCGGAAGCCAGTTTAATCAAATCTTTATCATAATATGGAATATTAAGTTCCTTGGAAATCATTTCGGCAATAGTTTTTCCGCCGCTTCCGTACATTCTTGAGATTGTGATAACTGTATTTTTCATATATTATTCTCCCAAATATGCTTTCTTAATGGCATCATTGTTAAGTAGGTCTTTGGCAGGTCCTTCCATTGTTATTTTTCCGGTTTCCAGTACATATGCTCTGTCGGCAATGGACAATGCTTTCTTGGCATTTTGCTCTACCAGCAAAACGGTGGTTCCGTCCTGCTTAACGCTCTTAATAATATCAAATATTTCATTAACATATATCGGCGAAAGTCCCATGGAAGGTTCATCCATCAATATAATCTTGGGTGAAGACATTAATGCACGTCCCATTGCGAGCATTTGCTGTTCACCACCCGATAGTGTACCCGAAAGCTGACTTTGTCTTTCTTTCAGTCTTGGGAATCGGTTAAATACCATTTCAAGATTGTCGGAAATTTCATTCTTATCTTTTCTTGAATATGCACCCATTTTAAGATTGTCAAGAACCGATAAATCAGCAAAAACACGTCTTCCTTCAGGAACATGCGCCATTCCCATATGAACAATCTTATGCGGTTGTATTTTCAAAAGATCCGTATCTTCGAACATAACAGATCCGGTTTTGGCTTCAAGTAATCCTGTTATAGTATGAAGTATAGTAGTCTTGCCTGCGCCGTTGGCTCCGATAAGAGCAATAACCTCACCTTGATTAACCTCAAAGCTTACGCCTTTTATGGCCTGTATCATACCGTAATATACTTCTAAATCTTTAATTGTAAGCATAGCCATAATCAGTCATCTCCTAAATAAGCTTTAATTACTTCGGGATTATTTAAAACCTCGCCTGTTGCCCCCTGACATAAAACCGAACCGAAATTCAATACCGTCAATTCTTCGCAGATTCCCGAAACAAGCTTCATATCATGTTCAATCAACAGAATTGTCATGTCGAATTTATCTCTTACAAATCTGATTGTATCCATCAGTTCGAGCGTTTCGTTCGGATTCATTCCTGCGGCAGGTTCATCAAGCAAAAGTAATACCGGATTGGTTGCCAAGGCTCTGGCTATTTCCAGTTTTCTTTGCTTTCCGTAAGGAAGGTTGCAAGCTTTATAATCAGCTTCCTTATCCAAGTCAAATATTTCCAAAATTTCATGCGCTTTGGCACGCATTTTTTCTTCGCACTTATAATGAACAGGGAGCCTGAACATACTTGCAAAAGGATTACATTTAAACTCCGGCTGGTTATGAAGGCCAACCATAACATTATCAAGAACAGTCATATCGGAAAATAATCTGATATTTTGGAATGTTCTTGCAATACCCTTATGATTAATCACTTCTTGTGATTTTCCAACAAGTGATTCTCCGTTAAGATAAAAATATCCGAATGTTGGTTTATATACACCGGTTATTATATTGAACAATGTGGTTTTTCCTGCCCCGTTAGGGCCAACAAGACCATATAACTGATTCTTTTTAATCTTTAAGTTAACTTCCGAAAGGGCTGTAAGTCCGCCAAAAGTAATTCCTAAATTCTTTGTCTCCAATATATATTCAGACATTTAGTTCTCCTCCTTTGACGATTTCTTCATTGATTTGAACTTATTCTTAATCGGATTGAATAAATCCGAATTATTCCAAAGAATAATCAATATCAGTATCAATGCATAGACTATTGATTTGACGGGAGCGAGAGAACCTGATAATTGGTTTTGCAAAAGTATGTTAACATACGTTATTACCGCAGCAGCAATCATTGATCCTCTTATAGAACCCATTCCGCCCAAAACAACCATTACAAGTATTTCTATCGAATAATTGTATGAGAATTTCTCCTGCTTAATAATTCCGAATGTTTCGCCGTATATAACGCCGGCTACGCCTGCGAAAAATGCCGATACTATAAAAATCAAGAGTTTATAAAACGTAACATTAATTCCCATTGCCTTGGCAGCTATCTCATTATCCCTTATAGCGGTTACGGCACGACCGTGCTTACTTGAAATAAGATTCTGGCATATGAACAGAACAACCAGTAAGGTGACAAAAGAAACTATAAACAGTGTCTTGGAATTATATAGTTTGGTTGATAATCCCAATGCAGCACCGAAAGTATCCAAATTCTTAAAAATACATCTGACAATCTCGCCAAATGCCAATGTCGCAATTGCCAAATAGTCTCCCCTTAATCTAAGCGCGGGAAGTCCTATCACGAAACCGAAAATACTTGCAACAAGTCCGCCCACTATCATTGAAAGAATGAAAACAATAAGATCACTTGCAATCACTTCATGCAGTATATTGGCAAAATAGCATCCTATATATGCACCAACACACATAAATCCCGCATGACCCAATGACAGTTCTCCGAGGAAACCTACTACAAGGTTAAGGGAAACGGCCAAAATCATACTAAATGCTATTCTGGTCAGCGTACTTCTGCCTCCGGAACTTATCAATCCCAATGAATTAAGAACAATCAGTACAACAAGTATTGCTATAATTACCGCGTAATTAATAAGATTTTTTGTTTGAAATTTAGAACTCAATTTAGCTTTCATATTTATACCTTGACCCTCTTAGCCTTTCCCAAAAGACCTATAGGTCTGATTAACAAAATTAATATCAACACACCGAATTCAATAGCTGTCGTATAACTTGCGACAGACTCAAAACTCAAGCATATATTTTCGATAAGTCCAAGTAAAATTCCTCCGACAACAGCTCCCGGGATTGAACCGATACCGCCTATTACGGCAGCTGCAAACGCTTTAATACCGGGCATAGAACCCAAAGTGGGGCTGATTGAAGTTGTAGGCAAATAGAACAATGAAGCAAAAGCGGCAAGAGCAGAACCGATTGCAAACGTTACGGAAATTATTCTGTTAACATTAACTCCCATCAAAAGAGCTGCTCCTTTATCTTCGGAAACCGCCTGCAATGCCCTTCCGGTCTTGGTTTTTTTGACAAAAATTGTGAGCAGAATCATAAGTATGGTTCCGCAAAGCAACGTAATAATACTTGACCACTTGATTGTATAACTGAATAAATGCGCATTACCAAGTTTATCAAGAATAGAAACCATCTTCTTGTCAGCACCGAAAATCATCTGTGCAACTCCCTGAAGAAAGTAGCTGACACCGATTGCAGTAATCAATACTGCCAAAGGTGATGCACTTCTTAGCGGCTTATATGCAAGTTTTTCAACCACTATACCTATAACCGTGCAAACTAAAACCGACACAATAAATGCAACAACAGGATTCCCCGTAAAAAGCATTATTGAATAAATTGCATATGCACCGACCATGATAATATCACCATGTGCGAAATTCAGCATTTTGGCAATTCCGTAAACCATGGTATATCCCAGTGCGATTAGTGCATATATAGCACCAAGACTTAATCCATCAATTAATGTAACCATAAATAACTCCTGAAAAAATCATAATAAAAATAGGCGCTAAGAAAACCCTAACGCCTATTCTATCACATTTTAACAAACTAATAAATATATTACTGTAAAACTACGATTACAGGATCCTTGGTACATGCACCTGATGCATCCCATGTCATTGAACCTGTAACACCGTCATACTTAAATGAATCAGCTGTAATGCTTGCTACAACTGCGTTGCAAAGGTCTGAAGCTGCAATATTAACATCATTAACATTTGCTGCCTTCATTGCATTGTAAATAGCATAGATTGCGTCGTAACCGTCTGCAGCGAACTGGTCGGGAGTTGCACCGAACTTTTCTTCATAAGCCTTAACGAACTTAGCTGAATTTTCAGCAGTTGATGCTGCATCGAAAGGTGTGATATAGCTGATAGGATTCTTAACGGATTCATCAATCTGAGCTGCTACACCATCAAGACCGTCGCAACCGAACAATGCGATGTTGTTAAGTTCCTTAGCTGTACAAGCTCTTGCAATCAAACCTGCTTCTGTGTAGTAGATAGGAAGGAAAATAACTTCACAATCCTTTAATGCTTCTACCTGAGCAGAGAAGTCTGTCTTATTATCTGCATCAAATGTACGAACTTCAAATTCTACACCAAGATTCTGCATTTCAGCTTCAAAAGCTGCGTAGATACCTGATGAATATGTGTCTGAAGTATCATAGATACAACCTATAGCGCTATAATTGCTTGTAAGGTTCTGAGCTGCCAATGTACCCTGGTCAGGATCACCGAAACATACTCTGAATGCATTGGGTCTGTTCTCGATAACTGAAGCAGCTGAAGCTGAAGGTGTAATGAAGAATACGTTATCTTCCATTGCTCTTGCAGCAAATGCTTCACAAGAACCTGATGTTACGGAGCCGATTGAAATCTGCATTCCGGAATCCATCAAAGCATCATATGCAGAAGCTGCTTCTGCTGCATCTGCCTTATCATCCTTCATAACAAAGCTGAAGTTTACTCCGTTCAAACCACCGTTTGCATTGATTTCGTCAACAGCGATTGTTGCACCGTTCTTAACAGAATTACCGTAAGATGATGCATCACCTGTCAAAGGTCCTGTTGAACCGATTACATAAGTTGAATCAGCGCTTCCTGCTTCTGCGCTGTCAGCTCCTGCTCCTGCACCACAGCCGACAACCATTGTCAAAGCCATAGCACAAACTAATGTTAAGCTTAAAAACTTTTTCATAATGAATCTCCTCTTCTTTATATTTTATAAGTTTATCACTTAAAATCATCAATACTTTACTCTAATAAAGTGAATATGTCAAATATCAAAATTTAATTTCTTTTCCATCCTTCCATATTCTCTCAAGATCATAGAACAAACGATTATCCTCATCAAAGATATGTACAATGATATCTCCAAAGTCCATCAATATCCAATTGGCATTTTCATATCCTTCGATTTGTTTCAACATAAGTCCGTTCTTTTCAAGTTTTGAAAGCACTTCATCAGACAATGCCTGTATCTGATTCTTATTCTTTCCGCCTGCTATGATGAAATAATCCGCTATTACCGATACTCCTGCAATATCCAAAACTTTTATATCTTCGGCTTTCTTTTCTTCCAAAGCTTCTACTGCGATTTGGGCAAGTTCGGTAATTTTATCTTTACTTATTTCAGACATTCTTTAAATACTCCTTCATATAATAGTCATAAGTTTCCTGCGTCATGGGGTCAATCGGAGCTTCTTTGCTTTTGATATGGGCCAATGTCAATTCAAGTATTTTGATTAGCGCCATATCCAAATCCTCAAAGGCAAGAGTTCTTATTCGGCTCAAATCCGTAAAGTCCCTGTTTGGTTCAATAAAATCGGAAATATATATTATTTTTCCCAATGTCGACATCCCGGGTTTGCCCGTAACGTGATAATAAATTGCATCAAGAACCTCTTCATCCTCTATACCGAACTTTTTTCGTGCAATGAGTGCTCCGACTTTTCCATGCAGCAAAAAAGGTGATTTTTTTTCAATATCGGATATGGGAATGTCATATTTTCGGCAAAGCTCCAGCAGTCTTTCTTCGCTTAAGTGTTTGCCGCAATCATGAAGCAGTCCGGCAAGTCTTGCCTTTTCAACATCTTCAGAGTATCGCATGGCAAGACATCCTGCGGTATATTCAACACCCATTGTATGTTCAAATCGTTTTTCGCTTTGAACTTTCTCCAATTTCTTGGTAATTTTAATAATTTTCAAGCCATCACCCTCTTCTATTTCGGAAGTTCTATTTTAGGATTATCTTTATTTCTTTTATACAAAACAATTTTCTTTCCAATTACCTGAACGACCTGTGAGTGTGTCCTTTCGGCAACCGCCTGAGCCAATTCATTCGGATCATCGAAGCAGTTCTTAAGAACCGATATTTTAATCAATTCTCTTTTATTTACCGCTTCAAGAATTGCCTGGGTAAGTTCCGGAGTTAATGATGATTTTCCAATCTGAAAAATCGGCTCCATAGTCATTGCAAGTCCTTTTAAATAACTTCTTTGCTTACTTGTCATATATTATTCCTCTTATTTGTAATACTCAAATACGAAATCATAAAGTCTTACAGTGTCGCCTTCTTCAATACCCGCTTCTTCCAATTCTTTCAAAATCCCGTTTTCCTTCAAGAATTTTTGGAAGAAACTGAATCCCTTTTCCGAATCGAGATTGGTATATCCCAGCATTTTTTCTATTTTGGGACCTTCTACAAGGAATTCTCCGTTATCTTCGTCATACGTAACGCTGAACGGTTCGTCGGTCAGGGCAAGCATATATTCAGGGAAGTATTCTTGTTCGAACACAACAGGCTTATATTCGGTTTCGTCAAGAAGTTTACGTACTTTATACAAAACCTCTTTGACATTCTTCCCGCTGATAGCTGCCGTTTCAATAACTTCCATTCCCTTGGGTTCGAATTCCTTTTTGATTTTTTCGACAGGATTGATTTCACCTTCTTCGGCAAAGATACAGTCTGTCTTATTGGCCATAATTATCTGTGGCTTTTTAGAAATGTCCGAGTTATATTTTTCAAGTTCTTTGTTAATTGCATAGATATCTTCAATCGGATCTCTTCCTTCTGTTCCGGCCGCATCCACAATATGTATAATTACTTTGCATCGTTCTATGTGACGCAAGAATTCATGACCTAATCCCGCACCGTCGGAAGCTCCCTCGATTAATCCCGGAATATCGGCAATAACAAACGGTTCTATTCCTTCCATATCGACGACTCCCAAATGAGGATTAAGAGTTGTGAAATGATAATTGGCAATTTCGGGTTTAGCATTGGAAACTTTGGTAAGAAAAGTCGACTTACCTACATTCGGGAAGCCTACAAGTCCCACATCAGCCAGAAGTTTCAATTCCAATTGAAGCTCCAGTTCACGCGAAGGTTGTCCCGGCTGTGCGTATTTGGGCGCCTGCATGGTCGAGGTTGCATAATGCTGGTTTCCGTTTCCGCCTCTTCCGCCTTGAAGCAAAAGGAATCTTTTGTTTTCTCCGGACAAATCGGTTATTACCTTTCCCGAATTAAACTCTTTAACTACCGTACCTTCAGGCATTTTCAGAATAAGATCTTTGCCATCCTTGCCTCTGCAATTTCTCTTTCCGCCTTTTTCTCCGTCTTCTGCCGCATATTTTCGAACATGACGATAATCGGTAAGAGTATTCATACCTTCATCTATTTCCAAATATACAGAGCCGCCATGACCACCGTCACCGCCATCCGGTCCACCGTCCGGTACATATTTTTCTCTTCTGAAAGACACATGGCCATCGCCACCTTTGCCTGATTTAACATAAATCTTAGCTCTATCTGCAAACATATAATTTTCCCTTTGAAAAAGGCCCTAAACCAAAGCGGTTTAGGGCCAATAAAAAATCAATTAATCTTCTACCGGATATACAGAAGCCTGCTTTTTGTCACGGCCAACTCTTTCGAATTTCAAAACGCCATCAACTTTAGCAAATAATGTATCATCACCACCGATTCCAACGTTGATACCGGGATGAATCTTTGTGCCACGCTGTCTGTAAATAATATTACCGGCTTTAACAACCTGTCCGTCAGCACGCTTAGCACCTAATCTCTTGGCTTCAGAATCTCTACCGTTCTTGGTAGAACCCATTCCCTTTTTATGAGCGAATAATTGAAGGTTAAGCTTTAACATTTTGCGTTTCCTCCTTAAAGTCTAGTTTACAATACTTCTTGCCGTATTCTTTTTGAATACATTCCAATCCCAGCACCAATGCTTTCATCAAAACCTCAGAAGACGGATTCTTTTCATCAATAATTCTGAATGACAGATAACCGTCCTTTTGTGAAACATCAACTGTTTCTCCGTTTATCACTTCCAAAGCATTAACTGTATTGGTAATCAGAACCGAAATGGCAGAACAGACTATATCTTTGCCATATGATGCATACATCGCATGCCCATCGGCTTCCATACCTGTTAATATGCCATTGTTCTTATAAAAAACAATTTTAGTCATCTTACACTACTATGCGTTAATCTTATCAATCTTAACCTGAGTGTATGCTTGTCTATGACCGTTTTTCTTGTGGTAGCCTGATTTTCTCTTATACTTGTAAACGATAACCTTTTTCTCTCTGCCCTGATTCATTACTGTACCTGTTACGGTAGCAGACTTAACATCGGCAGCAACCTTCAAAGTTCCGTCAGAAACAGCTACAACCTGATCAAATGTTACAGTAGAGTTAACTTCGGCATCGAGCTTTTCAACTCTGATGATATCGCCTTCAGAAACTTTGTACTGTTTTCCACCTGTTGCAATGATTGCGTACATTTGGTTTTCCTCCTTACTAATTAGTCAGTGACTAATTTACTCGCTAGTTTCGGTGATCGGACACCCGATACTTAAACCCCACTAAGCGGCATACTCAGAAATATTAACAAAGACTTTCATCGTTGTCAAGAATATTTTCCTTTAAACTGCTTGATAACGATGAACTTATCTTTTTACGTGTTATTTCGACGATTCCCAAAGGTGTCATATCAACTATATTTGTCAGCACCTTATCTTTTCTTACTTCGTTTGACAATATTTCCATAAGTTTTTGATTGTCTTCTTCAGATTCCATATTAATGAAATCTACCATAACAATCCCGGAAATATTCCTTATTTTCAATTGCTTTGCAACTTCTATCGCAGCCTGTTTATTGACTTTAAATTTGGTTTCACGCGATTCCCGATGTTTTGAATCAATTTTACCGGAGTTGACATCTATAACCGTCATTGCTTCCGTAGGCTCTATAATCAGATAGCCTCCGCAGTCAAGGTACACTTTCTTATCCAGGGCTCTGCTAAGATATGTTTCGAGAGAATGAAGATTTTTCAGCGAAACATATTCATCCGAGTATAATTTAATCTCTTTATTTTTAGCTATATCCGCCAAAACAAGATCATCGAAAAACAGTTTGTTGTCCGTAACTATTGAATCATATGAATCAAACGGAATGTCATTAATTATACTTATTATGTTTGAGTTTCTTTGATACAGTACCGAATAAAGGCTTCTGTGGATTGCCTCATCCTTGATAAATGACATTTTTTCTATAAAGTCACTCATTTCCTTAATCAGTGGAGATATATCACCGTTTTCCAGCAAAAATTCGGAATTGGTTCTGATTACCCATCCAAACTGTTCTATTCCCTGAACATTTGATTCGCTGATTGACTTCAGCAATTCATTTTGTACCTCTTTTGAAAGTTTTTTGGAAACCGAAACCGAATTGCTGTTCAAGTGGCATACGCAATATTGTCCGGGCAAACATATATTGGGATCTCCTTCGGGAAGTTTCGTTTTTAGTGCATCAACTCTTATCTGAACCGGTATTTCATCTCCGCATTTAGGCTTATTTCCGTACTTAAATGACGAAAACGGTACAAAAATCTTGTTTTCGGGTGAAATTGAAACAAAGCATGCATTTAACCCTCTGTTCATTTCGACGATTTTGCCCTTATAAACATTATCTACCATAGTATTTTCAATACATTTAATGGTATTAATCTCATGATCATCATCAAAGGAAAAAAGTATATCTCTTCCCCGTAAATTAGTAATAACTATCTTTTTCATTTTAGTAATCCAATAAGCTAACCAAATTTAAACTATTCTCATCACCCTTGTTGCCATATATATCAATTCGTTTAACCTGATAACCGTATTTGGGTATAACTGCTCCAATATAATCCAGTAAGCAGCTCATAACAAATTCAGGTTTGATATTCGATGCAGAGCTTGAATTAACGGTAAACCTCACGCAATTCTTATCAACGCTAAAACTGTACAAATATTTCTTAAGGTCTATTTCTATACTGCCGCCGCCCTTCTTTTTTGGCTTATTGACCAATACGGTCGATTGACTATAAAAGTCAACAGCTTTTTTACAAAAATCTTTCGGTAATGAACCGGTATCCAAAACAGTAATTTCATATTCCGATGCGAACACAGAAGCCATGCAATTATCGGACTTTTCGGGCAATTCGCGAACCTTGACGACCTCAATTCCCTCGTTCATACAACTGTTAAACATATTCACGAGCTCGTTTTCATTGACTCTTTGAGTCAATTCCATATCAAGATATTCACCCTCAGACGTGAAGCCGACAGACAACGGAAACGCAAACGAAAGTATCTGGTGAGGGCTGAATCCCTCTGAATACGCAATCGGTATTTCAGCTCTTCTTATTACTTTTTGAAAATATCGCATCACATCAAGATGACCTATATATTTAATTGCTCCGTTTTTAGAAAATTTTACTCTGTATTTCATCTGTTCACACAAATTCCGGTACTAAATTTCGAAGCACCGCATCCGTTACACTGTTGTTTACAATTAGGGGTTGTCTGACCCTCTTTTGCTTTATGCCACTCTTTAAGCAGATATTCTTTATTCACTCCGCAATCTATATGATCCCAGGGGAATATTTCGTCATCATATCTTTCTCTTACCGTATAAAAATCCATTGAAACATTGCATTCTTCAAAAGCTTCAAGCCAAACATCATGTTTATAATATTCGGCCCACGCATCATACATGCAGCCCTTTTTATATGCAGTCATAATTACATCATTCAACCGCCTGTCACCTCTTGCAAATACTCCCTCCATTACAGAAGTGTCAGCCTCATGCCAGTTGAATTTGATAACTTTTTGGTTCTTTTGCTCCGTTATGGCTCTCCTTGCCTGATATGCTTTATCGATGAATTGTTGTTTATCATTTTGCGATGCCCACTGGAAAGGAGTAAACGGTTTGGGAACAAAGAAAGACGCGGATGCGACAATCTGAATCTTTCCGTTTCTGCTTTCTTTGGGTACCGTATCGTAATATAACGCAGCTATCGTATCTGCCAATTCTCCGATTCCGCAAATATCTTCATCGGTTTCAAACGGTTGCCCCAACATAAAATAGAGTTTGACACGGTTCCAACCGCCTCTGAATGCTTCCCGACATCCGTTTAATATATCATCCAAAGACAGGTTCTTATTAATTCTGTCTCTTAGTATCTGAGTTCCTGCTTCAGGAGCAAATGTTAATGATGATTTTTTAACATCCTGTACCTTGGACATAATATCAAGGCTGAACGCATCAATTCTTAATGAGGGTAAAGATATATTAATCTTCTTTTCTTTGCAAAACTCCATCAATCCGTCAAGAAGTTCTTTAAGTTTCGAATAATCGGAAGAAGAAAGAGAACTTAATGTTATTTCTTCAAAGCCTGTATTCATCAAAGCTTCTTTGGCCGTTTTTAGCAGCCATTCAACGGAACGTTCCCGAACAGGTCTGTACAGTTGTCCTGCCTGGCAGAATCTGCACCCTCTTATGCAGCCTCTTTGTATTTCAAGATTTATTCTGTCCGAATATGTCTGAATATAAGAAACAACCGGTTTGGTAGGATAATATGTACTATCCAAATCAGTTACCATTTCTTTAACAATTTTCCTCGGCAGATCCTCGTATAAGGGCAAAAATTCTTTAATGGTTCCGTCTTCTTTGTAAGAAAAACTGTACATGGAAGGCACATACATCCCCGGAATTTTGGCAGCCATATGCAAGAAGTCGCCTCGATGCAGCCCATCTTTTCGAGCCCTTTTGTACAAATCCAGCAAATCGCGATATCTTGTTTCGCCTTCCCCTATATAGAAAATATCAAAGAAATCAGCTATAGGTTCGGGATTATAACTGCATGGGCCGCCACCTATAACAATCGGATCATCCCATGTTCTGTCCGTTGCTCTGAAAGGAATGCCTGAAAGATCCAAAATCTGCAATATATTCGTATAACACATTTCATACTGCAGGGTAATTCCCAAAAAATCGAAATTTTTGACAGGTTCTTGTGATTCCAACGCAAAAAGAGGGATGTTTTTCTCCCTCATAATTTGATCCAAATCAGTCCACGGTGAATACACTCTTTCGCACCAGGTATCTTCAAATTTATTAAGCATATCATAAAGAATCTGAATTCCCAGGTGCGACATTCCTATTTCATAAACATCAGGAAAGCAAAAAGCAAACCGGATGTCTACGTTGTTCTTATCTTTGTATACCGCATTAACTTCATTGCCTATATATCTTGCAGGCTTTTCAACCTGCATAAGTATTTCTTCAGATAACGCCAAATTATTGTTCATGTACTATCGCTTATCCAATTCTTCGGTTATTTCTTCCCATGTTACATTCTTTTCAACCATTAATACCATCATATGGTATAAGAAATCCGAAATCTCGTATTTGATTTCATTCGGATTGGGATTCTTGGCTGCAATGACAATTTCCGTAGCCTCTTCACCAAGTTTTTTCAATATCTTATCAATACCCTTATCAAAAAGATAATTGGTATAAGAGCCCTCCTTGGGATTAACCTTACGGTCCTTAATTATATTCAATACCTTTTCAAAGATTTCCAACGGGTTTGAGGAATCCAAAGCCGTATCATTTTTCATTATTTCATTGAAGAAGCATGAATAAGAACCTGTATGGCATGCAGCTCCAACCTGATATACTTTGGCCAGCAAAGTATCTTTATCGCAATCTGCTTTAAGTTCCTTAAGATACTGATAATGTCCTGATGTCTCACCCTTAATCCACAATTCATTTCTTGAGCGGCTAAAATATGTCATTCTTCCGGATTTGACTGTCTTATTGTATGCTTCTTCATTCATATAAGCACACATAAGCACCTCATTAGTCTTATAGTCCTGAACAATTACGGGAACCATATTATCGGAGTTTAACTTAAGCTCACTCCATGGAATTTTAGGTTCAAAAGTATTAACGGCAATACCGTTTTCCTTGCAAAGCAACTTAATATTCTCAAATTCTTCGGAATTTTCATTGATTGCGTTGCCTGTCATTCCCGTTATTATGTCCCTTTTGAAAATTTCCAGTATTTTGTCCAAAGACACCTCAGGAACTGTTATTATCATCGGCAGTGAAGAATTATCGGATGCATTTCTGATGGCATGCTCATTAATAAGAATTAACTCCGATACGAATTCTTCCAATAAATCTTTATTTTCCGTAATTTCATTTTCTTCTTTAACGCAGGCAACAATTTTTTCTTTTCCGAATTTCAAGGACACCTCTTTGGTAATCTCGATATTTCCTGCTTTAGAATAGTTTAATCCCGCCTTGGCGCAACCTGCATAGAGAAGCTTCTTGATATCCTCCATGCGCTTAACATTACCACAGCCTATAACCGGTACGGAAATCAGACTACATATTTCTTTAATTGTGTCCAATGCCTTTTCATGAGATGCATCATCATCCGAAAAGTCATATATTATTATTCCGTCAGCTCCGTCCTCGCAGTACTTTATCGCCAGTTTGGCCGGTTCTAAGCTTACCAAAGTGTCATCATCAAATCCTTTAACGGCATTTTGATTTTTCAAAAATATACATGGTATAAAGCGCTTTATGTTTTCCATTAATTATAAACTTCCTTTCGTGCTCGGAATATCATTTGAGCGGGGATCAAGAGTCGTTGCTTCATCCAATGCTCTTGCAAAGGCCTTAAACATTGCCTCTGCCATATGATGATTGTTTCCGCTGTTTATCATCTTAATATGCAGATTCATTCCTGCCGAATAAGAAACTGCATAGAAAAATTCTTTAATAAGTTCCGCATCAAGATAACCTATCTTTTCAACAGTAAAATTGCAGTCGAATGACAGATACGGACGTCCGCACAAATCAACTGCACATAAGGCCAGGGATTCATCCATCGGTATCATGGCGCTTCCGTATCGTTTAATACCTCTTTTATCTCCTATTGCTTCCTTAATTGCGCATCCCAAAACAATTCCGGCATCTTCAACCGAATGATGTCCGTCAACATTCAAGTCACCGTTGATTTTCATGTTCAAATCAAAGAAACCGTGCTTGGAAAAGCCCTCAAGCATATGATCGAAGAATCCTATTCCTGTTGCTATTTCACTGCTTCCGCTTCCGTCGATATTAAGCTTACATGTGATTTGTGTCTCTTTTGTTTCTCTTTCTACAGTACTTTCTCTCATAGTATCTCCTATTCAAATCTGACTGCCACCGAATTGGCATGAGCAGTCAATCCTTCTGAGTTGGCAAACAATTCTATATCTTTATGTACTTTGGACAAAGCATCCTTCGAATAGCTGATTATGGAAGTTTTCTTCAAAAAATCATCCACATTTAAGGGACTGAAAAATCTTGCCGTTCCGTTGGTCGGTAAAATATGATTCGGGCCCGCAAAATAGTCTCCCAAAGGTTCCGATGAATACTCTCCTAAGAATATTGCGCCTGCGTTCTTAATTTTAGGCATAATTTCAAAAGGATTCTTCGTAAGTATTTCCAAATGCTCGGAAGCTATCTCGTTAACCGCATCGATAGCATCCTCCATACTTTCCGCTACCAGAATATAACCGTAATTTTCCAAAGAAGCCTCTATTATTTCTTTTCTTGACAGCTCCTTGGTAAAGTTATCCACTTCTTCGGATACCTTTTGAGCAAGAGATGCCGATGTCGTAATAAGTATCGCGGAAGCCATCTGATCATGTTCTGCCTGACTTAATAAATCTGCGGCAACATATCTTGGATTGGCTGTTTCGTCGGCAAGTACCAAAATTTCCGAAGGTCCTGCTATCGAATCTATTGATACGTATCCAAAGCATGCCTTTTTAGCCAGTGCCACGAAAATATTTCCGGGACCCGTAATTTTATCAACCTTGGGGATTGATTCGGTTCCGAAAGCCATCGCTGCTATTGCTTGGGCTCCGCCTACCTTATAAATCTGCGTTACTCCCGCTATGTCAGCCGCAACCAAAGTTCCCGGATTAATCTTACCCTCTGAATTCGGAGGCGTGGTCATAATAATCTTTGATACGCCCGCAACCTTGGCAGGTATTACATTCATCAACACCGAACTTGGATATGCAGCCTTTCCTCCGGGAACATAAACTCCCGAAATCGCCACAGGGGTTATTTTCTGTCCCAAAATCGAACCGTCTTCTTTAGTATCTATCCAAGAATTGTGCATTTGCTTTTCATGAAATGCTCTTATATTTTGTGCCGACTTTTTCATTGTCTCAACAAGTTCCGGAGCAATCAGCGAATAGGCTTCATCAATCTCTTCTTTTGTAACAAGAATGTTTTTTTCGGACAATTCATATTTATCGAATTTTAATGTATATTCGAATACAGCCGCATTCTTTCTCTTTCTTACATTTTCGATAATCTCATTAACCGTACTTTCATATTCGCCATATGAATTTGGGCTTCTTTTCAGCAAACTTTCCAAAAGATTGTTTTTGGTTTCACCTGTTAATTTAACAATTCTCATTTTCACACAATTCCTTTAATCTGTATATTATATCTTTAATTCGTTTTGATTCCATCTGCATTGACACAGGGTTGACAATGACTCTTGCCGAAAGCGGAAGTATTTCTTCAAGCACTTCCAACCCGTTTTCTCTTAATGTCGACCCGGTCTCGACTATATCAACAATAACATCTGACAGTTCAACGATAGGGCCCAGTTCCACAGAACCGTTAAGCTTAATTATATCAACTGTCTGATGCTTTTTATTATAAAAATAGTCTTTTGCAATCAGCGGATATTTGGTTGCCACTCTTATTCTTTCACGATGCATCAAAAGTTCTTTGGCACTCTTTGGACCGCATACGCACATACGGCATTTGCCGAATCCCAAATCCAAAACTTCAAATACTTTTCTGTTTTCTTCAACAATCGTATCCTCTCCGACAACACCTATATCTGCAGCGCCGTACTCAACATATGTAGGAACATCGGGTCCCTTGGCAAGGAAGAACTTAAGCTTGTATTCTTCGTTCACAAATATCAGTTTTCGTGTATCTTTATCCATCATTTCTTCGCAGAAAATACCAAGTTTTCCGAGAAGTTCCATGGTCTTATTGGCAAGTCTTCCTTTACCGAGTGCAAATGTCAAATATCTCTTTTCGTTCTTGACCTCTACATCCTTACTGTTAAGAGCACTTAAAATATCGTCTACAACAATACAGAATCCTATAGCTGCAGCATCTTTACCAAAATATCCCAGTAAGTTGTCATATCTTCCGCCTTTGGCAATTGCTTCACCAATGCCATAAGTATATGCGTTAAATACAACTCCGGTATAGTAATTGTACTTACTTAAAAGTCCCAAATCAAAAGTCAGATACTTATCAAGATTCTTCTCTTTCAAGATTTCATATATCTTTTCAAGCCTTGATATTGCTTCAAGACACCTTGTGTTATCCTTATTAATTGCCTTTAGCTTAGCCAGCTCGGTAACATCACCGAATGCTTCGGTAACGGACATAAGCTTTTCGATAGACTCATCAGAAATATTCTGATCTTTAAGATAATTCTGAGCACCGAAAACATTCTTACCCGATATGTATTCTCTTAATTTAAGTTCTGTTTCTTTGGGGAGTGAAACCTCCTCGCACAGGCCTTTAAAGTATTCGACATTGCCGATACTTATCTGGAATTCATCCAAACCCGTTGACTTCAAAACTTCTATCATAAGGCTGATGATTTCTGCATCCGAATCAACTGATGAAACATTCATAAACTCTGCGCCCATCTGGGTTACTTCTTTGAGCTTGCCTTGAAGAGCCGATGTATTTGCAAAAGTATTTCCCATGTAGCAAAATCTTTTGGCCTCGGTATCATCTTCAGAAAAATACTTGGCACAGCATCTTGCTATAGAAGGTGTAAAATCAGGTCGCAACACTAACGTATTGCCTTCCGAATCATTAAACTTATACAAATCATTCGAAGGTGTTGTTCCTATGTCCGATGAAAACACGTCAAAATATTCAAACGTAGGTGTTTGAATTTCCTGATAGTTATTACTATCGAATACTTTTCTTATCGTTTCCTCAATTTCTATTTTTTTCTTTAAATCAGATCCGTACAGATCTCTTACCCCTTCCGGAGTATGCAATAGTCTTGTATTCATATTTTCTCCTGTACACTTTAGTATGGTAGAGTGCTAATTCGTTAATATGCTACCATGATAAAATGCTCTTGTCAAATCAATTATGTGTTACTTCTCTTTCCTCTATGTCCTTTTTCAGCGGCGTCAGGTAAGGAACAAACACACCGTCATTTTGCTTAATAATAAAATCAGGATTGAGTTCTTCGTACAAAAAGCTTTTCTTTCCTCCGTTTAAAGCCCTGTCCCAAAAGAATTTGAACATGTCAAAAGGTAAATAAACCATTATGTCCAAATGCGTGTAATGTATCAAAAAGAATGAAACTCCACCCTGTTTTTCAAAGTGTTCCATGAATTCAACCTGATGTTCATGGATGTTTTGAAGCGGAAACCGATTTTCCTTACATTCCTTTGCATCAAAGCAAACCGGTACTCCCTGCACGGCTCCGATATAGTCTACCGTACTCTTTTGCTCAAAATAGGCCAATGTAATCTGATTTCCTGCCGGACTCATCTTAACAGGCGTTATCGGAGTCGGGATTTTCTGTACGATTGCAAGCCCCATCTCTTTGTATTTTTCATTTGTGAGATTTATCAGATTTTCAAGAGCCGAGCCTCTTAATCCTCTTGATTTCCAAGTTGCCATATTAAATCTTGATTACCAATCCGTTCAAAGAATCAATGTTACACTTTGAGGGAAATTCCAATCTGCATGCCGTCAAATCCTGTACATGCATATTATATTTTTGGTTAAATTCCCTATTTCCGTACTTGGGATCTCCGAGAATCGGATGTCCTATAGAAGCTAAATGTGCTCTTATCTGATGCGTCTTCCCCGTAAATAATTCTATTTCCAATAATGTTCTGTCTTCATATTCCTTAATAGGTTTCAAGCCTGTTTTGGCATATGAGGTTTCCACATTTTCGGGTTTGGTTTGATAAATCGTAACCTTATTTGTACTTTCATCCTTTGATAAATAGCCTTCCAACACCATCGGCTGATTGATGTTACCCATAACCGTTGTATGATAGAATTTTCTAAGCGCTTTAGTCCTAATAAGCTCGGTTACTTCGCGTGATGCCTCATATGTTTTGGCACCTATCACCAAGCCTCTTGTATTTTTATCAAGGCGATTTAATACAGATGGTTTAAATGTTTTAAGACTGTCTTCGTCAACAGCCCCCTTCTTAAGTAAATATCCTATCAGCCATTCATTTAATGACACATCGGTGATTGAAGCTTTTTGGCTTAACACATTAATCGGCTTATTCATCACAACAATGCTGTCATCTTCATAGGCCGTCTTAACACCCTTTATTGAGGCAAATGCCCGCATATATTCGCTAAGTTTATCATTCGTATTTCCTGCGAATTTTTCAAACGTTTCATCTGACAAATATATGGTAACCCTGTCGTTTTTGTTCAAAATTTCATTGCCCGAAGCTTTTTGATCGTTGAGTTTAATATTCTTCTTTCGAAGCATTTTGTATATAAACGAATCCGGAGCTTTGGACAAAACCGTTCTTAAAAACTTATCGAGTCTTTTGTTTTCTTCGTTCTTTCCGATACAGAATTCTTTCATTACTATTCCTAAAGAGTTATCTCGTACAAAGATATTCTTATTTCATCATCGGCAGTGTTGCCTTCCGTATCTGCCTTTAAAGACATGTTGTCCAGCATGTTTAGGTACTTATCCAAATCCTTGGTAAGTGATATGGTAACCCCGTTATGTCCCGCTGTTTTCAGCATTGTTGTTAAATGACTTATGCACTTTTCTTCATTAAATTTGGGGTTTTCGTAATATCCGATAACTACTCTGTCTTGTACAATCATATGAAGAATCGGAAAATTGTTGTCATATGATGTAAAATACATGTCATACATGGATATCAATCCTTTAACATGTTCTTCAATCTGCCGGCTTAAACTTTCCGAGCACGGTGTTGCTTTAATAAACATTATCATGCTTATTGCACTTTTACAGGCCGGCAAACATCCCAAAATGGCCACAACCGTCAGAAGATTTTTCTTGGTTCCGGTTGTAATATATCCTGTCAGGAAAATCCCGATAGCCAGTGCAAACATAATAATTGTCCATATTATTACTCTGGTTCTTTTCTTTTTAATATATCCAAAATCGCCCTTTATTATTCTTTTAAACATCAAAAATTTCCTTATATGTATTTATGTAATAATCCGCCGACTCCATTTTGGCCTGCTTTTGATACATCGAATAATCATCTTCGACTGCACACACCTGCATATTTGCATTCTTTCCTGCCATAATTCCGTATACAATATCTTCAAACACCAGGCACTTTTTAGGATTAACATTTAAGTCGGCTGCCGCCTTTAGGTAACACTCCGGATCGGGTTTGCCCTTTTGAGTATCGTTTCCGGAAATTATCGTTCCGAACAGTTCTTTAATGTTGTGCTTTTTCAAAACAATATCAAGCAGTTCCGGAGTATTGCACGAGCATATGCCAAGTTTAATTCCGTTGTCGACACAATACATTAAGAACTCATATGCGCCGTCTTTAAGAGGAACTTCATTCGCGTATTTATCCTTAGCCATTTCGTTCCAAATTTCAATTATCTTCTCTTCCGAGTCCGGCAATTCAAATCTTTCAATAAAATATTTGGCAGTTTCGATTACGTTCATTCCTTCTATGTCATTCTGTATTGTCGAAGGACAGTCTATACCATAATCTGCCAAAAATTCCACGTCAATTCTGCTCCATAACCACATTGAGTCCATTAACGACCCGTCAAGATCAAACAATACCGCCTCAATGCCGCTTAGCATATTTTTATATTTATTGCTTATTTTCACCTGTAAGTTTTCCTACCATTTCTTCATTAAGTTCTATGAAATCTCCTTCAGCAAGGTCTTCGGGCAGTTCCAAATTTCCAAAATTGACGCGTTTTAGATACTCCACATTAAGGCCGTTAACACCAAACATCCTTTTGACCTGATGAAACCTGCCTTCGGAAATATTAATATAGCACTCCTTGGGATTATCCCAATCTATCTGTATTTGGGCCGGTTTGGTCAATACATCTTTTTCAATATAGACACCTTTTTCTATCAGCTTCTTGGTATTGTCGTCCAATGCCTTATCAAGTCTTACAAAATACCTTTTATTGACATGATATTTCGGAGAAAGCAGTCTATGCGAAAGTTCTCCGTCATTTGTGATTATCAAAAGCCCTACCGTATCTTTATCCAGTCTGCCCATGCTAAAATATGAATCAGCCTTAATTTGAGGATACTTTTGTCTAAAAATATCCATAACCGTTCTGTCCTTTGGGTCAGCATTGGCACATACCGCATTTTGAGGCTTATTAAGTAAAAAATATCTGTACTTAACGTATCTGTAATCATTTCCCATATACGAAATAACAGATGTTGCCTCATCAACTTTTTCGTCCTTTGATTTGGCAGGGATTCCGTTAACCGTAATTAATCCCTTCTTAATCAGATTACCGGCTTCAGATCTTTTGGAAATATTCAGTTCGGAAATCAGTTTATCTAGTCTTATCAAAATACATGCCTATTTTTTTCTTAATGCAGGCAATCCCCAAAACAACCAATGCTGCTATTCCGAAAGCGGTACCAAAATCATATATTTGACTGTTCTTGTACAATGTCTTGGTTTCCAAAACACAACTGTAATCAGAATAATTGGCACTACTTAAAATCAAAGCATTGCTCAGGGTGGTCATATCATGCCCGTTGCTGACCATAGTTACAATGCTAGTTGCATTCGACGGCATATCCAAAGTTACACAAAAATCATCCAAGGATTTGTTCCATGAAGTCCTTGGCCAATCCTGCCAGGGGGAATAAGTAATTCCGTTATCGAAACTGTATCTGTAATACTGTATATATCCGTTCTTATCAACGGCGTGCATATTTATAGTCAGTTTATTGCCCTGCTTTGAAATAAGTTCTATTGCATTTATCTCAGGTGCCGAATTATCAGGTATTACCTTGGCGCTCTTAACATTTGATGAAGCAGTCGCATAATTCGTATAATCAATTCCAAGTTGTGTGGATTTTAAGTGAAGACCTCTGGCTATGGCATCCGCATCCTTGGTTCCGAAATTGTACAAAGCATCAGAATATGCCTTGGGACTGTTAATCGGAAGTGCCCAATTATCCCGTATATTGTCCATATGACAATGCTCTATTATGCATGACGGAATACCATAATTGGTTGCATATTTAATCACAGCATAATAATTGTCTCCGCCCGATCCCAATTTGGTTTTAATACCACGGTTAAACAATCCCATGGTATCAAAGTTCTTCATCAATTCGTCTGCAACGGGATACATCTTTTTGTAATACGAATTTTGAGCCGGTACCCATACTTCCGCGCCGTATTTATCATGTTCCGAAGAAAGGTTAAAATGAATACTGAAAAAGTAATCCGCATTACAGGATTTAGCTATATCACATCTGGTTTTAAGTTCAACGGGAATATCCGTTTCCCTGGTCATATATACTTTAACATCATCATATTGTTCCAGGCGGCTTTTAATTACTTTCGCAACCATAAGGTCAATATCTTTTTCAATATAAGGTCCGAACTCGCCTCCGTGGAACTCTTCTCCTCCGTGCCCCGGATCCAAAACTATAACTAAGCTCATAAAAATATACTCCTTCTTGGAGATGTTTCTTAAAGTAATAAACACCGGCGTTTAGGGCCGGTGTTTAAATTACATCAAATCCAATTTAATATCTCCTGTATTACCACCTGTTGAATTAACACTTATATTCTGTGGTATATTCCCGGTTATATTGGCTGTATTCTGATTAATCCCCGAAACAGCCTGTGATTCATTTTCGGAATAATCTCCTTCGTCATAATTTTCCAAATATTCGGCAGGTATTTCCGAGGTGTCTATTGACGGGGGTATCAGTTCCATTCTGTTAGATACAGCCACCTCATGATACTGACTAATCTGCGAATAGAAGCTTTCGTAATGGTTCTGTGTCAATTTCATGGTTTGGGCAGTCAACTGTTCATATGTTGCCAACATCTCATCCATATACTCAACAGCAGCCGATCTATACGCATCTGCCTCTTCCCTTGCTCCCGACAGTATTTCCTGTGCCTGCTTATATGCAGTCTTAACAACCTCATCGGCCTGCGCATAAGCCTGTTGCATAATCGCATTCTGGCTTATCATTTCATGCGTCTGTGCAGCAGCATCATTGATTAATTTCTCTGCTTTTTCTTTGGCATCATTGAGAATTCTTTGCTGATTGCTGACAACTTTTTGGTACTGAGCAAGTTCCTCCGGCGTTTTAGCCTTCAAATCTCTTATCAATTCATCAATTTTATCTTTTTCGACTATAATCTTAGTGTTTGATAAAGGTTGATATCTGCAGCTGTCTATATAATCCTCAATTTCATCGATCAACTGCTCAATTCTGTTGGTCATCCTAATTCCCCTTCACGTTTCCGTACTTTTGTCTCACAAGTTCCTCAACCAAAGGAGGTATACAGATACTTACATCACCGCCGAAATATGCGATTTCCTTAACCGCGCTTGAACTCAAATATGCATAATCAAGTCCGGTTGTCAAAAATATTGTATCTACATTACCCTGTGATAATAATGAATTTGTCTGAGCATTCTGCAATTCATATTCGAAGTCCGTTATTGCTCGAAGACCTCTTACAACAACATTGACATTCTTTGATTTGCAGTAATCAACAAGCAAACCGCTAAAAGATTCCACTTTAACATTAGGCATACCTTTCAGCAGATCATTTAACATTTTAACACGTTCATCAACCGAAAACAATGGAGACTTACGATTATTGTCCAATACGCTTACCGTTAATTCATCAAACATTTTGGAAGCCCTTCTTATAACATCCAAATGTCCGTAGTGAACCGGATCAAAACTTCCCGGATAAATTGCTTTACTCATCTTTTTTCCTCAAAAATATATGTTTATTGGTCTTATATCTCTTTTCTTTATACACCAAAAAGCCATTAAATTCAAAATTGTTATTAATATCCGACTCAAGAATAATAATTGTATCTTTGTCTATATATCTGCATTTATTAAAAGTTTCAAACAGTTTATCTTCATATCCTGCCTGATACGGTGGATCAATAAATACAATATCCACATGATCCTCTTTAATCAGATTCAAATTGGTAAGGACTTCCCCAAAAAGCACAACCGAATCTTCTTTCAAATGCGTAAAATCAAGATTTGAATTGATGCATTCTATTGCTTCTTTGGAATTGTCTGTAAAGTATGCCTTTTTGGCACCCCTGCTCAAGGCCTCAATTCCGATTCCGCCCGAACCCGAATACAAATCGACGAAAATACACCCCTGCACATCATTTTGAATCATATTAAACAACGTTTCCTTGATTCTGTCCTGAGTCGGTCTTGTATTTAACCCTTTCGGTGTCTTTAGTTGTAATGATCTGCACTTTCCTGCTATAACTCTCATTAATATCTGAGTTTGGTACCTTTTCCGTCTCTCTTGGCAAGTTTGATTTTGGTCAATTCCAAAGGAATTTCATGATACTCAATAACATTATCTGAATTGGTTGTTACATAATGAACCTCATCGATATAGTCCTTGGCACCAAGCTTCATTCCCCTGACACCGACAGCAGCTTTCTTCTTTTCGGGTATTTCTTCTATACCGAATCTCAAGAAGTAACCGTCATTTGATTTAAGAACTATTTGCTTTTGGTCATACAGAGCCGTAACCAGTACAACTTCATCGTTATCCATCAGTTTCGTCGCCTGAATCGTCAGCCTTGTAACATCGAATTCACCGCCGTCAACAATTTTAACCATTGATAATTTGGTTACGAAAATAAGTCTGTACAAATTAAGTCTGCTTTGCGACTCAACACCTACAACAAATTCCTTTTGCGTATCGTATTTACATACATTATCAATCGGTACACCCTTGTCTCTGAGTTTTCCGTAAGGAATGTCTTTGACCTTAACGGTATGCATGTTTCCTATGTTGGTAAAAATACATATTCTTCCCGTATTTTTACAATTAACAACATACTTAAATTCCGCCTCGCAGGTTTCTTTATTTCTTTCATATGTTGCCTTATCTATGGTTTTGGCATATCCGAATCTGTCCATCAGGAAGTATACATCTATTTCTTCAACTTCCTTTTCAACATAAACAGCCTCTTCTACATTATCAATAACGGTTTTTCTTTTGGTTGCAAATTTAGTCTTTATTTCATCAAGTTCGTTGATGATGACCATAGCCATTGATTCTCTTCTTTCGAGAATATCTTCATACTTGAAGATATTGGCTAAAGTATCCTCATGTTCATTAATAAGTGCTTCAATTTCAAGACCTATCAATTTATACAAACGCATATCAAGGATTGCATTTGCCTGTTTTTCGGTAAATCTCAATTGAGAAGCCATTATTTTGGATTCTTTGGACTTAAATTTAATGCCTTCCACTATTCCTTCAACGAGGCAGCCCTTGGCCATGGTTCTGTCTTTCGAACCTCTGAGAATTTCAATTATCAAATCTATGACATTGCATGCCTTAATGAGGCCTTCCTGAATCTCACGTTTTTCGTTTTCCTTTTCAAGAAGTGTTGTATACTTTCTTCTTGCAATCTCAAACTGAAATTCCACATTGTGGGCAATTATCTGCTTCAATGACATTACTTCGGGTTTTCCGTTTGCAATAGCAAGCATATTTACGCCGAATGTATCTTCCAGTCTTGTTTTTTTATAAAGAAGATTAACAAAATTATCTACGTCCGCATCTTTTCTGAGTTCGATAACTATACGTATTCCTTCTTTGGACGACTGATTGGTTATATCTACAATGTCCTGAGTCTTCTTAGTTTCCGATAAAGCCGCAACATCCTGAAGAAATTTTGAAATATTCAGGCCAATCATCGTATACGGAATCTGTGTAATAACAACGTTCGTTTTGCCGCCTTTAACTTCTTCTATTTCGACTTTACCTCTTATTTTGATTTTTCCCGTACCGGTTTCATAAATTTCTTTAAGCTCATCCTTATTCGTTACTATTCCGCCGGTCGGGAAATCGGGTCCCTTAATATATCTTAACAGCTGCGCATTCGAGATTTCCTCGTTGTTCATGTAAGCTTTAACAGCTTCTATAACCTCGCCAAGATTATGAGGAGGTATCGACGTTGCCATACCAACCGCAATACCATCGGCACCGTTAACCAGAAGATTCGGAACCCTTACCGGAAGTACGGAAGGTTCCTTTTCCGTTTCATCAAAGTTAGGAACAAAATCAACTACATTCTTGTCAAGGTCGGCCAAAAACGCTTCCTGAGTTATCTGTTGAAGTCTCGCCTCGGTATAACGCATGGCAGCAGCACCGTCGCCTTCAATATTACCGAAATTACCGTGTCCGTCCACAAGTGGCAAGCCCTTTTTAAAATCCTGGCTCATAACCACAAGAGCTTCATATATCGAACTGTCACCGTGAGGGTGATATTTACCCATTGTATCACCGACAATACGTGCCGACTTTCTGTACGGCTTGTCATATTTAATTCCGAGTTCATGCATGTCATACAAGACTCTACGCTGAACAGGCTTGAGTCCGTCCCTTGCATCCGGCAACGCACGCGCCACAATAACCGACATGGCATAATCCATGAACGATTTTTGCATCACTTCGGAATATTCTGTTTTAATAATATTTTCTGTAATCTCTTTGCTTTTTCTCATTCTGGTTTTCCAACTTAAATATCAAGTTCTGCTTCATTGGCGTGATCATATATAAATGCTTTTCTCGGCGGAACTTCCGTACCCATTAGCAAGGCTGTAACGTCTGATGCCATTCTTGCATCTTCTATTTCAACCTGCTTCAGAATTCTGTTTTCGGGATCCAAAGTTGTTTCCCAAAGTTGCTGCGCATCCATTTCGCCAAGACCTTTATATCTTTGCAAAGTAAAAGGTCCTTTATGAGTTTTTCTGTATTCTTCCAGAGCTTTATCATCATAAAGATATTCTTCTTCGCCTTTGCTTGGCATAGCCTTATACAAAGGAGGCATTGCTATGTATACATGACCTTCGTATATCAATTCCGGCATAAATCTATAGAACAGCGTCAGCAAAAGATTTGAAATATGAGCTCCGTCCACATCGGCATCTGCCATAATTATTATCTTGTTATATCTAAGTTTGGTTATATCGAAATCATTACCATACCCTTCGGAGAATCCGCATCCAAAAGCATTTATCATGGTCTTGATTTCTGCATTTGCCAAAACTTTATCGATTGAGGCCTTTTCAACATTGAGTATCTTACCTCTTATCGGCAAAATGGCCTGATACATCCTGTTTCGCGCCGTCTTGGCCGAACCTCCTGCCGAATCTCCCTCTACTATGAAGATTTCGCACTTTTCGGCATCTTTGGATTCACAGTTTGCGAGCTTACCGTTAGAATCAAAACTGAATTTTTGCTTTGTGAGCATATTCGTTTTGGCTTTTTCTTCGGTTTTTCTAATCTTGGCAGCTTTCTCGGCGCACGAAATAATTGCTTTGAGTGCCTCAAGATTTCTGTCAAAATATCTGGTCAGTTCATCTTGCGTAACCTTGGAAACCACTTTGGTAGCATCCTGATTATCAAGCTTGGTCTTGGTCTGACCTTCGAATCTCGGATCCGGATGCTTAAGGGAAATAACCGCCGTCATTCCGTTTCTTACGTCTGCTCCGGTGAAATTTATATCTTTATCCTTAAGGATATTCAAATCTCTTGCATATGTATTAATAATGTTGGTAAACGCAGTCTTGAATCCCGTTAAATGAGTTCCGCCTTCGGCATTGTATATATTATTGCAAAAGCCAAGTACATTTTCATGGAATTCATTTATATACTGGAGGGCTCCTTCTACTTCGATTCCCTCCGATTCTCCCTTGAAGTAAATAATGTCGGATACGGCTTCCGTATTCTTATTGATGTCTTTAATAAATCCGACAATTCCGTCAGGTTCGTTATATTCGACCGTTTCCGGCTCATCTTTTCGATTGTCCTTATAATGTATGGTTAATTTAGGATTAAGATATGCCGTCTCGTGAAGTCTTGACTTAACTTCATCTTCTTTAAAACGCGTTCTGTCAAAAATAGTATCATCCGGCAAAAAGTTAATCTTTGTTCCGGTTCCCCTGGCTTTTCCTACAACAGGAATAAGCCCTTTCTCCAAAGGAGTTATGGGAATACCTCGTTCATATTTATCTTCATAGAGATTTCCACCGTTTTTGACCCAAACGGTAAGATGTGTAGATAATGCATTAACTACCGAAGAACCGACACCATGCAAACCGCCTGATGTTTTATAGGCTGAATCATCAAATTTACCGCCTGCATGCAATGTGGTAAAAACAAGTCTTTCAGCTGATATTCCCTTCTCGTGCATACCCACGGGAATACCACGACCGTTATCTTCAATAGTTGCTGAACCGTCTTTTTCCAAAGTCACCCAAACGGTATCACAATAACCTGCCAAATGTTCATCGACAGCATTATCCACAATTTCATATATTAAATGATTAAGCCCTTTTGTAGAAACAGACCCTATATACATTCCGGGTCTGCGTCTTACAGCTTCTAATCCTTCTAATACCGTAATCGAACTGGCATCATAATTAGATGAATTAGACATATAACACCTACCTTATAGTTTTTTTGTAACGGCAATTGCCAAAGAAAGCGGTCCGATATGGCAAGAAACACTAAGCGAAAGCGGTGTGACAAAAATATCGTTATCGGGGAATACCGCCTTTAGCTCTTCCGCAAATTTATCAGCATCTTCAACATTATTTGAATAAGCTACCGAAATATTGTACTGCGAAGCATCATCACATCCGATTAATTTAGCCATATCATTCTTAATTGCATTAATCATAGTGGGTTTCGCAGAATTTATGGTTCTTGCGGTAGCAAAATAATCCAATTTCTCACCATGAATCGATAATATCGGTTTAATCTTCAGCAAATTACCTATCGTTGCAACGGCAGGAGTAATTCTTCCTCCCCTTTTCAGATACTCAAGAGTTCCGACTGTAATATAAATCGAAGAATCAAACTTGGTTTCCTCAAGAATAGTCTTAATAGTCTTGGCATCAGCTCCGTTTTGAGCCATTTTCGATGCTTCAAGTACCGAATCTCTTTGGGTTGGACTGATTCTTTGATTGTTGACTACATAGACTTGATTTTCATAATCATCCGCCAGCATCATGGCTGTTTGGCAAGAGCCCGAAAGACCTGAGCTCATTGGTATATAAACAAGTTCATCATATTCTTTCAATGCTTCGTCCCATATGTTCATTACAGCTTCGGGAGACGGTTGGCTCGTAACAACGCTGGCGCCTTCTTCAAGCATTTGATAGAATTCTTCATGAGTCAGATTTATATCTTCAAAATATTCCTTATCATTAATCATGAACGGCATAGGAACAACATATATTCCGTTTTCTTCCGCTTCTTTGGGCGAAATTGAACTATTTGTGTCAGTAACAACAGCTACTTTCATCTTATCTCCATCCTTCAAACACTATATATAGTGTAATTATAGTTTTAGACATACAACATTATCATACGGTCAGATTGTTGCAAAGTCAATATAATTATCTTTGTTTTCAAGCAGGTAGGTTTTCAGATTCCCATTATCCTGCAGGTCGAGTTTGGGGTCTTTGGTAAACAAATCATCCAACGTTTTGGAAATTCTCATTATCATTTCCGAATCTTCGATTATGTCGGCTATTTCAAAGTCAAATTCTCCGGATTGACGTATTCCGAACACGTCTCCCGCTCCCCTTAGTTTCAAATCTTCTTCCGCAATCTTAAAACCATCATTGGAACTGTTAAGTATTTCCAATCTCTTGTTTTTATTTTTGGCATTTGCGTTAACAAAAATTGCATAAGACTGGAAGCTTCCTCTTCCTATTCGACCTCTTAACTGGTGGAGTGCCGAAAGTCCGAATCTTTCTGCGTTCTCTATCATCATCACATTTGCATTCGGTACATCAATTCCGACTTCAATAACCGAAGTTGACACCAAAACATCGATGTTGTGAGCATAGAACGATTCCATTAATCTGCTTTTTTCGGAAGGTTTCATTTTTCCGTGAATATATTCTATTCTTATTTCTTTGGAAAAAATTTCTCTAAGCCTTTGAGTATAATCAATTACGTTTTCAACATTTTCAAGCCCTTCAGACTCTTCTACCATTGGGCACACAATATATGCCTGTCTTCCCGAAGCTATTTGAGATGCTATAAACTTATACGCCGTAGGTCTGTATGACTTATCAACCACACAATTCTTAATCGGAATCCTGTTTTCGGGTTTTTCTTTGATAACCGACAAATGCATATCCTGATACAAAACCATGGCAAGCGTTCTTGGGATCGGGGTAGCCGACATAACCAGCACGTGTGGCGAATCTCCTTTATCTTTAAGGTTCTGTCTTTGATTGACGCCGAATCTGTGTTGTTCATCCGTAATGACTAAAGCAAGATTACGGAAATTGACACTCTCCTGTATGATGGCATGAGTTCCTATAACAGCATTAATTTCGCCTTTTTCAATCAAGTCGTATATTCTTTGTTTTTCCTTCTTGCTAACAGAACCGGTTAGCAAAGCCGGTTTAATAGGAAGGTTATATTCTTTCACCATCTTATCAAGCTTATCAAAATGCTGAGATGCCAAGATTTCCGTCGGAGCCATCAAGGCACACTGATATCCGTTTTCTATGCACATAAGCATACCAAGGAAAGAAATGATTGTTTTTCCGGAGCCTACATCTCCTTGTATCAGGCGTTTCATTACGTTTCCGCTCGTCAAATCATTCTTAATTTCATTCCAAACCAAAATCTGGTCATTCGTAAGCCTATATGGCAGTCTTTCAATCAATCTTTTGCAGCCTGCCGTTTCAATCATCTCAAATTTTGATGTTTCATCTATGTTTGTTCTTAAAGATCTTAGTTTTATCAAAAACAAAAACAATTCATCAAAAGCAAGTCGGTTTCTCGAATTTTTAAGATGCTCAAAATCATTCGGAAAATGTACGCCCCTAATCGCTTCCCCGGGCGAGATTAATTCATATTCCGATTTGATTTTGGAAGGAAGATACTCCTCGTATAATTCGGCATACGAGCCGTTCTCAAGTGCCGTTTTGACAGCTTTGGATACCGTCTTATTGCTTAAGCCTTTGGTTAAAGAATATACAGGCCATATACCGTTTCTTAATGTATCATATTCTTCTTTCGTATAAACTTCCGGTTGTTCCATTTTGTATCTTCCGTTTTCATATATCAGTTTTCCTCTGAAAACGAAAGCATTTCCGGTTCTCATTTTTTCTTTGAAATACGAAGAATTGAAAAAGGTAATTTGTACAGTTTGCTTTCCTGCGCTAATGTTTCCCGAGCCGATATTAATATTCCGCATATTTTTAAAAACGAAATCTTTCATGACCGTCGCCCAAATCGACACTACATTGCCGACTTCGCTTTCCAAATCATTGCATACATCATCATATTGTCGGTATGTTCTCGGATAGTAGTGCAACAAATCCTCAATAGTAAAAACTGCTAGTTTATTAAATAAACTAGCAGTCTTATCACCTATACCTTTTATGGTTTTAATATCTTCAAAGACTTTCATTTAAACCTCATTATTCGGCAGAAACTATATAATGATATATCGGTTGTCCGCCAAACTGAATATCAACATCACAAGACGAATATTTTTCGCTTACTATATCAACAAGCTTATTTGCTTCCTCTTCTTTGACATCGCATCCGTAATATATACTGAGTATTTCAAATTCGCCTTGTTTCATCATTTCATCCACCATTGCAACAGCGGTATCAAGTTCGTCCTTACCGACACTCAGGATTCCGGAATCTCCGATACCCATAAAGTCTCCCTGGTGAATTTCTTTATCATCTATCATGGTATCTCTTACGGCATATGTAACCTGTCCTGTCAAAACATTCTTAATCTCACATTCCATAGTTGCCGCATTATCGTTAGGATCCATATCCGGCACATAATTAATGACTGCCGTAATACCCTGAGGTACTGTTTTGGTCGGAATAACGATTATATTTTTATCCTCAGTCATGCTTTTAGCCTGATTGGCTGCCATAATAATATTTTTATTGTTAGGCAGGATAAAGATATTATCCGCATTAACCTTTTCAATCGCATTAAGCATATCTTCGGTGCTCGGATTCATTGTCTGTCCGCCTTCGATAATATAATCAACTCCGAGACTCTTAAATATTTCATTGATTCCCTCACCTACCGATACTGCAATAAAGGCTGTTTCCTTATGCTCCATAACCGGCTCGGGTGTTGAATTCTTTTCGGTCTGTTCCTGTTTAAAAAGCTTCTCCTGATGTTCAAGACGCATGTTGTCTATCTTCATATTGGAAAGTTGACCGTATTTCAAACCTCTTTGAATTGCCAATCCCGGATCGTTGGTATGTACATGCACCTTAACAACATCGTCATCCGCAACACAAACTATAGAATCTCCGATTGATTCAAGGAATTCCTTAAAATCCATCTCCATCTTAATGTTGAACGGCTTACTCAGCATAATGATGAATTCGGTACAATATCCGAATTTAATATCAATTTCGCTCTGTACTTCCAAATTGGGCTTATCGGCATTCGCACTTTTGGCAGGAGCCTGGAAATTCAAATCTATCTCCTTGCCTTGGAAAGCTTCAAACGCTCCCTTCAATACCTGCATTAATCCCTGACCGCCCGAATCGACAACGCCTGCCTGTTTCAAAACAGGAAGCATTTCAGGTGTCTTATCAAGAACCTCATCACCGTATTTGATAATTTCTCCAAGGAATACTTCCATATCATCGCAGCCTTGTTCCGCAAGTTCTACTGCCTTATCGGAAACTCCCTTGGCAACAGTAAGAATTGTACCTTCCTTCGGCTTCATAACCGCTTTATATGCAGTTTCTACAGCTTTGGTAGTTGCCTCTGCCAAAATCTTAATATCAATTGTTTCATAATCTCTTACCGTCTTACAGAAGCCTCTTAAAAGCTGCGACAAAATTACGCCGGAATTTCCTCTTGCCCCTTTCAAAGAGCCTGATGAAATAGCCTTGCAAATTGTCAGCATGTCGTAGTCGTTGGTTGAACATAACGATGCAACATCCTTTGCGGCAGACATAATTGTCATTGTCATATTGGTACCTGTATCTCCATCCGGTACCGGAAATACGTTCAAATCATTAATCCATTCTTTTTTTGCTTCAAGATTTTTAGCTCCGGCAAGAAACATCTTGGCAAGGAGTTTTGAATCCAATGTTATTTCTGACACAACCTATCCTCCTAATCGATAACTTTAACACCTTCAACATAGATGTTAACTTTAGCAACTTCAATCCCCGTAAACTCTTCAAGTCTGTATTTAACAGTACTGATAAGGTTTTCCGAAACAGACATTACATTAACGCCATACGCTACAATAATATGGAAATTTACTACAAGTTTATTGTTTCTGACCAAAACGGAAATTCCGCGTTTAATATCGTCAAGTTTCAATAACTTAATAAGTCCGTCTTTAACATTCAAGCCTGCCATACCTACAATTCCGAAGCATTCCATTGCAACCGCTCCGGCATATTGGGCAATGACTTCACTGTTAATCGAAATATTTCCCATATGAGTATTTGAATTTGTTTCTTTAGTAAGCTTCATTACCGTATTTTTCTTCATATATTCTCGTCCTTTCTTAATTATATACAAATTACTACATAGCAATGAGCAACGTCTAAATTATACTATCACAGATATAAAAATAAAACAAAAAAAATATATCTTGCATTTTAAAATTCTATCTGATAATATATCAATGTTGCGTAACTATTAGCAAGTTAGGAGGTGCACCAATGGCTAAATGTGATATTTGTGGTAAAGGCGTTCATTTCGGTAATAACGTAAGCCATTCTCATAGAAGATCAAACAGAATTTTTAATTCTAACGTAAGAAGCGTAAACTGTAAGGTAAACGGAGCTTCCAAGAGAATGCACGTATGTACAAGATGCTTAAAGTCAGGCGCTGTAGAAAGAGCCTAAGTAAATAAAAGACCGCGAAAGCGGTCTTTTTTTATTTCTGTCATATATAACTTATACTATCTTTGAATTCTCATAGTTCTTCCTCAATTCGTCATAAATCTGATTAATTGACAGAACCATCTCATGGTCTCCTCCCATGTTGTCGGGATGGAAAATTTTAAGCAAATCTTTATATCTTTTCTTCAATGTCAACAGACTGTTGACACCTTGGAATAAGTATACAGCCAAATCATCGTTCTGCATTCTTTTAACAGTTCCCGAATACGAATATCTCTCCTGTTCAAACTGTTTTCTTGCATTATCCAATGCTTTCCTGTCTGCTTCCAAAGATTCGAATCCATTCTTTAAAATATCCATCTTCTTTGCAAAAAACAGTTGTTCGTCTTTAAGCCGCTTTCTTTCTATGACAATTTGGTTATTAACTTCATCGGATTCTGCCCGAAGTCTTTCTTTGGCATCCAAAACAGACGCCTTAAGTTCTTCAAGCTCTCTTTTTTCCATTTCTATTCGAATGTTTTCTTTAAATAAAAACGCCTTAAGCTCATTCAGCTCATCCGAATTACCAAATGTAATTGTATTAATTATTTCCTGGGAAGTTTGATCAACTTTATGTGTTGCCATATAATTGCACCTTTATTCTTCAGAGAAAGCAACGTCCTTAGCTACATCATCATCTACCATCTGCTCTTTCGGAGTGGTAAATTTATCTACCAGATCAGGTACCATATCAAGTATTTTATTAACCGTTCCCTGATCTTTCACATTAACCAGTCTGGTTTGTCCGTTCTTAATCACCAAGACGGCGCTTGGGGTTTCTTTACCCCAAAATCCTCCCGCACCGTTGTTTTTCTTTTCCTGCAATGTAGAACCGGATGCACATCCAAAACTGACATCAACCAACGGAACTATTATGGTGTCACCTATTACCGTAGGTTCTCCCACAACAGTTTTGGTCGATAATACCGAATTCATTCCTTTCATTAGGGAATCTACTATTCCCGTCATACCGTTATCAGCCATTCTAAGACTCCTTCTTTAGTAACTTGAGTAGTTTCTTAATATCTTTATTGAAATATAGCTTAGCTCCGACTCTGATTAACGAAAAAATCGTAATTCTGCCCTTAAGTAAAATTTCTCCGTTAAGTACAGTGTTTTCTACTTCAAAATAAGGCAATACCGCAAAACTGTTTCCGATAAAAGGATATATGACAGCATACAGACCATATACCATTCCCGTTACAGAAGGATCTTCAAGTCCTATGTTTGCATATCCCTTAATCTTCCTTGGTCTGATTATTCGAAATAATTTTCCCAATTGTGTTTTGGTTTCTTCATAAGCCCTTTTAAATGTATCCGACTTTAAAATATCAATATAGTATTTGATATCATGATATATCTTTTTGACTTTATTGATAATTTTAAGTATCGATTCCTTGACGTTACGTATTGTATCAAAAATTTTCTTAATAAATTTCTTCAATGTCGGATCATCATCAAACACCTCTTCTACAATTATATTTGATGATTCTTCAACAGCTTCCGTAACCTTTTCAAAAGTAATTCCGTCTTCGAAATTTTCATCGGAATCGTCAAGCTCTTCGCTCTTTGCTGTCTGAGCGTCCGTCTTGTCCTTCTTATTCTTCTTGGTTTTCTTTTCCGTTAGGCGTTTTTCTTTTTTCTTCTTCGGGTAAATCGTAAAAAGAAAAACTCTTACGCGCATAATATCTTCACCGGGGTATCCGATTCTGACATTCAGCAAATGCAAAAGCCAGGTTATCCTGCCAATTACCTCAAATCTATTATCTTCCTCATATTTTCGGGCGTATATCTTATATCTTACGGGAACGAACAATACAATTGCGCCGATTAACAGTATCAGCGCTATTATTCCTAATAATACCCAACCGACTATTTTTAATACAGTAAGAATAATTCCCAGCATTTGCTATATAGTAAAATCTCTTGTTTTCGCTCTTTTAATTAAATAATCCCTGATGCTGCAGTTCCCTGTCTTTTGATAACTTTCATTTACAATTTTGATTACCATATCGACAGCTTCATCATAAGACTTGCATATTCCGACAACTACGGGCGGATGTTTTCTGTAATAATTCAACTTTAGATAAAGTGAGTTGATTATCTCCAATTGCTTTGAATCCGAACCAAAAGCCAATATGTACACACCGGGTATTCCTTTTCTCAAATTAAGCTTAATTTTCAGCTTATCGACGTGCTTAATGCTGTCACTGGAATATAGATATCTGTAATACTTCATTTAGTTCTCCTCAAATACATATACTACCACATATTGTGCAAAACCTAAAGTAAAAATATTGACTTTGTTGGCAAAAGATTTATACTTTAATTGTATATTTGTATTTTTTGTGAATTGGAGAAAAATATGAAAGATATTGCCCGGATGGCATTACAACAAGGAATGGAAATAGCGGTTGATGTAACCAATTCTGCCGGCGAAGTTATTGTCAAGGCCGGAACCAAGGTTTCCGACTATACCATTCAGAAGCTTTCACGTCACAACATAATGCTTGTCACCATTATGGAAGAAATTGATTATGCTGTTACGTATTTTGAAAAAATACGATTATCCGAAGGCTTCAAAAAATTCGAACATATTTACAATAATTCAATGCCTGTTTATAAGAAAATCATGAATGATTTTGTAAACAGCAATGTTCAAATTCCGATTTACGAACTCTTGCAGATATATGAAGATATTACATCATCCGTAAGCAATCCCGAAACCATTTTGGATTACCTTTACAATATGCTTCCTACCGAAGATGATATGACCTTTGCACATTGCCTTAACTCCGCACTGATTGCAGGTGTATTCGGCAATTGGTTGTGCATGAAGCCTGAAGAAATAGAAATATTGATTCAATGCGGATTCTTCTATGATATAGGTAAACTCAAATTACCTTATGAGTTGATATGGAAGCCGGGTAAACTTACCCCGATTGAATTTACCAAAATCAAGACGCATACCATATTGGGATTCCAAATGATTCAGGATCAGCCTCTTGATGATCATATTTTGAAAGCCACTTTAACTCACCACGAGCGATTCGACGGCTCCGGTTATCCGTCCAAGCTTCATGACAAGCAAATCGATAAGTATGCAAGAATAATATCGATTATTGATGCGTATGAAGCAATGACATCGGCAAGAACATACCGAGAATCCAAACATCCTTTCCAGGTAATACAGATTTTTGAAAACGACGGAATTAAATATGATACGGAAATATTGAATCCGATACTGTTCCATATAGCCAATCATATGGTCGGATTGAAGGTATTGTTAAACAATGATGTCAAAGCCGAAGTTGTGGTAATCAACCAGGTGAATATGGCCAGGCCTCTTCTCAAAGATGATAACAATACATTCATAGACTTAATGACAAGGAAAGATCTTGAAATAATCGGAATATACTAGAAAAAGCAGAAAACCAATCGGTTTTCTGCTTTTTATTACTGATAATATGCATCGAATACTCTTTTGGCTATCGGTACCGCATAGTCTCCGCCCGTGCCGGCCTCTTCGATAATAACCGTAATACAAATATCGGGAACTTCACCTTCTTTGCTTTCACCATTGTTCATACCGGCATAACCTGTGAACCAGGCATGTGATTCTCCCGTACCGGATTCACCGAATTCGGCAGAGCCTGTTTTACCGCCGGAATAGTAAGATGTACCCTTTAGTTTCGTAGCAGTGCCTTCAAGCACAACATCTTCCATAAGTATTTTTAAAACTTCCGATTCTCCCTGAGTCATTAACGAACCATACTCATTCGGCTTAAACTGCTTGATAACCGTTCCTGAAGAATTCTCAACTCTGTCGATCATGTAAGGTTCCATTAACACTCCGTTATTGGCAATTGCACACGTAATCATATTAAGCTGAATCGGCGTAATATTTGCAAGTCCCTGACCTATTGCGATTTGTATCATATCTTTATCCGGGGTGCTGTCCGTAACTATAAGCTTACTTGATGACGTTGTGAGTGAAGTCGGCAACACATTATTAAACAGCAGGCTGTTTAAAGTCTCTCCGAATTTATTTCTGTCAAGTTCCAAACCAATAGTTGCAAAAGCCGAATTACACGATTTGGCAAATGCCTTATTAAAGTTCAGTTCTCCGTGAACCGTACCGTGATAACATCGAATCGTATCATCACCTTTAGTTACGGATCCTTTACAGTTAAATTTAAATGATTTAATATCTTCGGAATGCTCTCTTATATACTCCAAAGCCGTAATAACCTTAAACGTAGATCCGGGAGGATACTTACCTTGTGTAACTCGATTTAGCAATACCGAGCTTTCTTTATCATTAATAAGTTCATCCCATTTATATTGAACCTCGGCCGGATCAAAATCCGGTTTGGATACCATTGCAAGGATTTTGCCTGTTGATGGTTCGGTAACAATTATTGCTCCCTTATACATTCCCATTGCATCATAAGCAACTTTTTGAAGCTTAAGATCCAATGTAGAATAAACAGAGTCTCCGGGATATTTCTTTCCTTCCGCATCATTCTTGGCCTTAACCGAAACCGGTGCATTCGAATTAATCAAATAGTAATTGGCCTGCTCTTCTATTCCCATTCTTCCATTGGTGGCATATCCGACAGCGTGTGCAAATAAAGGTCCGTATTCATAATGCCTTACTTCATTACCTTCTTCATTAACCGAAGAAGATACCAAAACATCACCATTTCTTGAATATATGGTTCCTCTGATATTTTGCGCTGCCAAAATCTTAGCCCTGCCATTATAGCTGTTGCCTATAAGCTCCTGTTTGTTGCTTATTGAATAATCTACTATGTAGTACGACATTGCTCCAAACAGAATAATGAAAAACCACATCACTATGCGAATTTGAAAATTCGATTTTTTAATTTTTGTTTCTTTGGTCTTTTTCATACTCTTCTTCGTTATACAAAATCTCTTTCGAAAAATCAAAATCATCAAACGAATACTCATCTTCTTCGTTAGCTAACTGATTAACGAGATTATTATCTATCGGCACCGTAAATCCATGCAAGAATTCCATATCATCATCCGATTCATCCATAGAATTATCAAATATCTCATCCTCATAATATTCCATCCGACCGTTTCTCATGGATTCTTTATATCTTTCGGAGCCTTCATACCTTTGAGGTCTCTCGTATCTGCGCGGCTCCTCATATCTTTGAGGTTCTTCGTATCTTCGAGGTTCCTCATATCTTCTAGGTGCTTCGTGTCTTCGAGGTTCCTCATATCTTTGAGGTGCTTCATACCTTCGAGGTTCTTCGTATCTTCGAGGTTCCTGTGTATCACGTAACATATACATACCTTCAATGATCGTAAACATCAGTATAGTGGTCAGAACCGATGTACCTCCGTAGCTGACAAGAGGCAGGGTAACTCCCGTTAACGGAATAAATTTTGATCCGCCACCGATTGTTAAGAATACTTGAAAAATATAAGTTACCGCCAGTCCAAAAGAAGTAAGCTGATAAAATTTATCATTAAGTGCCAACGATATTTTGGCAAAGCTTATGAAGCAATTGAGGCATATCAAAATTAAGCAAACAGCGAAAATTATTCCGAACTCTTCCGACAATGCCGAAAAGATAAAGTCATCTTCAACAAACGGTATTGAATTCGGAGCTCCTTTATATAATCCCAGACCAAAATATCCGCCGCTTGTTATTCCGAACAGCGATTGCGTAATCTGATATCCCGCAGAATCAATAACACTCCACGGATCTTGCCATGCCTGTACTCTGACCTGTACATGAGCAAAAAACCTGTATGCCAAATATGCCGCTCCGCTACCGGCACCAATTCCCAAAGCAAGATATATCGGATTACGTGTAGCGACAAACAAAACACAAATATATACAACAAAGAATATAAGTGCCGAACCCAAATCTTTATTTGCTACCTGAATTATTACATGTAACGCTGCAAAAACGCCCGATGTTAAGACATCTATAAACGTTGTTGACTCATATAACGCCGAAGCTATAAAGAACGCAAAGATTATTTTAACAAACTCGGCCGGCGAGAAACTGATTCCGGCTATTGAATAAGAAATCTTACTTCCGTAGGTTGTCTGTCCAAGAACCATCATGATTCCCAAAGCCGCCACTCCGGCGCCGGCATATATCCATTTCAATCTCTTGAGTATCTTTAGATTTTTAACCAAAAAAGGAACTATCAGCCCAACAGCCAAAGAGCCGCTTGAAATAGCAAATTGCTTAATTGCCTTGGAATAATCCAGCCTTGTAAGTATTACAAAACTTATACTAAGAAGCATGCACATATTATTAATAATCAGTCTGTTGGTCTTAGGATAAAACGATTTAAAAAGCATAATCGCCACATATAGAACTATTTGCTGGAATGCATAAAAAATCAGATAGCTGACCTCTTGCGTTTCAAAGCAAATGACCATAAATGAACTAAAATGAAAGGCAAACATCAATATAGTCTGCCTTGCATATACACCTTTACACTTTTCTTCACTTTTGTGCAAAAAAGCCGTGTAACAGTTAACCACATATAATATCATAACTATTGCTATGACATATTTTGAAAATTCACTTATATATGTTTCCAAATTC
>JAZUFE010000013.1:0-2472 GCA_045640525.1 Lachnospiraceae bacterium
TTGGATTTGTGCAGAAAATAAATGCGAGTGAAAAATATAAGGTCTTTAGTATAGTGTTAAAAATTGCTATGGGAACAGTGATTCTTGGAATAGCGTTTTATATGTTTTATTTAGGATTTTAATTTATAAGAAAAGGAGATTTGAAAAATGGCATTATTTGGATTTGGAAAAAGAATGGAAGAGGAAACAAAGGGAGGATGTAGCTGTGGTGGAACACCCGTAGAAGAAGTTAAAGTAGAGCCTACTTGTGCTTGCAATGGTGATGTGCCTGCTTATGAGGCAGAAACTTCTTGCTGCTGTGGTGGAAATCAGGAAAAAAATACCTGTTGCGGAGAAGAAGTAAATGGAATCTGTTGTATTAAGGTTCTTGGTGCCGGTTGCAAGAGCTGTCATGAACAGTATGAGAATGCAAAGAAAGCAGTAGAGGAACTTGGAATATCTGTAGAAGTTGAATATATTACAGATATGGAGAAAGTAATGGCCTATGGTGTTATGAGTATGCCTGCTATCGTAGTGAACGAACAGGTTGTATCAATGGGTAAGGTATTAAAGCCGGCAGAAGTTATTAAGCTGTTAGGAAAGTTGGGATATTAATGATTAATAATAAAAAGAAGGTAGCGTTTATTTGTGTTCATAATTCATGCAGAAGCCAGATGGCGGAAGCAATAGGTAATTATCTGTATGGGGATGTGCTGGAATGCTATTCAGCAGGAACTGAGCTTAAAGCACAGATAAACCAGGATGCAGTCAGAATTATAAAGGAACTCTATGGAATTGATATGGAAGCAAATGGTCATCACAGTAAGCTGATTGATGAGATACCAGAACCGGACATAGCAATTTCAATGGGATGCGATGTTGGATGTCCTTTTATTGGAAGACCATTTGATGATGACTGGGGTTTGATGGATCCAACAGGAAAAGATGACAATGAGTTTAAGAAGGTCATTAGTGAAATTGAAGCGAAATTGAAACTGTTGGTTAATTAAGATACTTGTAATCTTCCGACGCAAACTTTAATGTTTTAACGCGTGATAAGTAGCTCGTAATGTTGAAATTTAATCGCTCCAACTAATAGTATAAGTTCCTACAGAGCATAAGTATGTTTCGAAATATTAGGTTTCTTTGTTTGAAACATAAGAATTGCTGGTAGGAACTTTTTTGTTTTTATTTTTTTCCACGTCCTTTTTTTGGAATCATGCTTTGGTAAGCAGAAGAATACTTTTCGATTAAAGTCACAAAGAACTGAACTTCAGCAGGATCCATTTTATGGAAGTTCATTCCAAGCTGTTTGCTTAATGTTGTGAGCGTGGCTTTCATGGGCGTTGTTGCGTTAGAGTATTCTTGAACGATATCAATAACATCACTAAGGGGATTAATTGTATTACCGGTTTCCTTGTCTTTGCTATGTTGGTCTTTTATGTCTTTTGCAATTTTGGTAATATCAAAGCCTATTAAACGGCTGAAATAATCATTTTCATTAACCTCGGAAGCCTTCAGGGTTTGGATGTAATGATCCGTATCAGGAATCTCATTCTTTAACTGAATCTTTGAACGCATAATGGCGACAAAGGCATTAAGGTTGTCTATCTGCATTGAGGCCATGCTGTCTATATAAATTTCCATATCACTCATGAATTTCCTAAAATCAGGATGCTTGATTATCTCACACAGGAGTCGATTGTTAATTGACCCGCTTTTCAAAATATCTACAGTAGAATCATCAAGATGGATTTCAGAAAGAACCTCATCAGAATTTGTTATATTATCTGAGAGTCCTAGCAAATAATCGGTTGATACATTATAATACTGAGCCAATTTAACGATATTTGGATGCGGTATTTCTTTATACTCATTGGATTCATAACTGCCAAGTGCAGACTTTGATATTCCGGTTTCCTGTTCTAACTGCTCAAGGTTAAGCCCTTTTGCGGTTCTTAAATCTTTTAATTTTTCGGATATTGTTAATTCACATTTCATTACAGAGTTACTCCTTAATCGTATTCAAAACATATCTTATCACATCGTTCTTTCTTTCAATATACGGATTTCCAAGAAGTTGGAAATATTTTCTTTTTGTAAAAAAATCCTACCTTTCGGATATACGGGATGAGCCCCTTAAAAATGGAAGAATTGTTCTTGTCGGAAGACAAAGGAACAATTGAATGACCGTACAAGGGGTAACCATTTCGGGGAAGTCGGGCAATGATATGAGCCGGCCAAGATTTGAGAAAACGACACAGCGCTTAAAAGAGTTGCCTGTCGGATCTTCTTGATAAAGCGGCGAATATCACACCGAACACAAACAATACTTTGCTCCCTTTGACAGCAAAGTATTTGTTGTGTTTGGTGCAGTGTCCAGAGGCACAGCCTTTGGTCAGGAATCGAAAGGGTGAAACCCTTCGGCAGGTTAAGGGCGGCAGTCCTTATCGGGTCACGGATGAAATGCCGTGTCTGGTCAAGGACGAAGTG
>JAZUFE010000014.1:0-26224 GCA_045640525.1 Lachnospiraceae bacterium
TCCGACTTCGAAGGCGTTGCACTTGGCGTTGCACTAGGTGTTGCACTCGGTGTTGCCGTAGGTGTTGCACTTGGTGTAGCTGAAGGCGTTGCACTAGGTGTTGCCGAAGGTGTCGCACTTGGTGTAGCTGAAGGTGTTGCACTTGGCGTTGCCGAAGGCGTTGCACTTGGCGTTGCCGTAGGTGTTGCGCTAGGTGTTGCACTTGGTGTTGCCGTAGGTGTTGCACTTGGCGTTGCCGAAGGTGTTGCCGAAGGCGTTGCGCTAGGCGTTGCCGAAGGTGTCGCACTTGGTGTAGCTGAAGGTGTAGCACTTGGTGTTGCCGAAGGTGTTGCACTTGGCGTTGCACTAGGTGTTGCACTCGGTGTAGCCGAAGGCGTTGCACTTGGCGTTGCACTAGGTGTAGCGCTAGGTGTAGCACTTGGTGTTGCCGAAGGTGTAGCACTTGGTGTTGCCGAAGGTGTAGCACTCGGTGTTGCCGAAGGTGTTGCGCTAGGTGTAGCACTAGGCGTTGCACTAGGCGTTGCACTAGGTGTAGCACTCGGTGTTGCCGAAGGTGTTGCACTTGGTGTTGCCGAAGGTGTAGCACTTGGCGTTGGCGTAGGATCCGGTGTACTAGTAGGCGTAGGTGTACTTGTCGGTGTAGGCGTAGGATCCGGTGTCTTAGTCGGCGTAGGTGTAGGTGTTGGTGTTGATAAATCACCTTCATTAGTAAATACCGTTGAACCCTTTCTAGGATTACAACTAGCATCACCTACCGCTTCTCTGGGTTCTATCCAAAAGTCAATCAAGTTACCCCTATCGTCAAATTTTGCATTAACCCATACCTTAATGTATCTATGAGTTGTATCATATTTAACTCCGGGAATTCCCGTATTCTCTTCCCATACATCAAACATAAACGGTAACGTTTTTGTTCCCGTGTACGAGCCGGAATCCCATCCTTTTCTGACATCTTCAACATCAAACAGAACATATCCGAAAGAAGCTGTCGGATTGTCCTTTGTTACTGTAGCTGTATAACTTAAATTAGAATTATCTGCTTTAAAATCACCTGTTGCGGTAACATGGAAGGTAAACGTGGCGCCCTTAGGCCATTCACCCTTAAATTTCTTGGTTACTTCTATTTCATAAGGAATAATCGGAGTATCAACGTTAATACCGTTTATGCTACCATGAACCTCGTTACCCGTTCCGCCAATGGTATATGTATCCGCAATGACCGCACCGTTTATGGTAGACATATTAATAACATTAGCTTTAGGTGCTACAATCACTCCGTCCAATGTAGCTTTAACTTCTACATCACCTTGATAATCACCGAAGTTCCAAAGAAGATAAGCGCATTCGTCCTTAGTTAAATCACTGGTTTGGAACCATGTAGCCCATTCAACCTTTGCATCTTCGGAATCACCAAGATCTTCAAGGTTCAATACTACAGTTGTTTTCTTTTGGGCTGCAGTTTTCGTCATTGCAGACAATGCATTTTTAAAGGATTCATCGTGATAACCCATAATAAAATCTTTATCTACCGTCACAACGATTACATCTTCTTTAAGCAATCCCGAACTGTTCTTCATACTATTGGTAATAGTTTTCATTGCAGCTACTGTCTTATTGCCGTCGGATTCTGCATTCTTGGCAAACAAATCATTAAGTTTCTCACCCTTGTCTGCTATATCATCAAGATTTTCTTCTATATTAATGATGTCATTGAATCTTGTATCCTTTTTCAGCTGGTCAAGCTTCTGCTGGGTATTCCAATTCAAATTCTCCATATCAATTACTGTTGCTTTTGGATTGTTTCCGATTGCATTTGCATCATCGCCCAAAACAATTGTTCCTATGCAATCTGCGGACGTCGAAATATTGACCGTACCGTCTCCAACATAGGTAAATGACTTACTTGTTTGTCCGTCGTTACCAAAGCTTACGTAACCTTCCGCATCAGGATTATTTCCGTTCTCCACTTCGTTGGTTACAAAGTTACCGCTGATATGTGCCTGGCCGTTAACATCATTATATGTAACAACCTTATCCGCATAAACCGTAAATCCGTTAGCAATTGACAATTCTGATAACCAGCTTCTAAGTGCCATCAGTTGTTCCGGTGACATCTCCGATGTCGAAACAACAGAGTTACTGCCAGATAACGGTGTAGGTGCAGGTGTAGGTCTTGCGCCTCCAAGCATCATCATTTTGGGAGCATATCTCATAATATTATTTGCAAGCAAGGTGGTAGCAGCATCCAATTGTGACTGCAAAAGAATACTTCCGTTCTCACCGGCTCCCTGGGTAACAGTAATACTCTCCTCACTATTATTGAGCAACGATTGAACAGCGAGATTATTGGTATTAATACCTAAAACTTTTTCTCCGTCTTCATTCTCTGCCTCAATAACGTTGGTCACATAGTTAACGGTCTTTTCAGTTTCCTCAACATTCTCAGCTTCCTCATTTGACTCTTCCGAAGTTTCAACCGGTATCAAGGTGAAATTGCTCAGGTTCTTCAGACTCATCAAAACGTTAGGTTCATTATCCAAATCTGCTTTTTCGTCAGCAGATTCGTCACCAACGTTTTCCTCATCTGTGTTCTTAGGTTTAAAAATTTCATCATCGTCAGGCGTCGGTGTTGCCTCACTCTCAGACACCTCTTCTGCATCATTTTCCGTAGCAGATGTCGAAGGTGTTGCCGTCGCTTCTATCTCATCCGAAGGTGTTGCTGTAGCCTCTATCTCATCTGAAGGTGTTGCTGTAACATCATCTTCGTTTCCATCCGAAATCTCTTCTTTTTGATATTCGCAATAAATACACTTACCGTTCTCATCGAATTCACATTCAACCACATCCGAATATCCGCAGCCGTCATCCAAGCATAGTCTTGTGTGATAGTAACCATTTTCATCATCAATATGCGTGTAAATAAAATTGTGTTCCACGCCATCAATACTCTCTGTACCCGTTGTAAACTTGGTAGGTTCTTCAGTTGCTTCCGGAGTTTCTTCTGCTTCTTCACCCGGTACTTCCGTAGGAGTTATATTGCTTTCATCATTTTCAATTTCAGGGGATTCTGTAGATTGTTCCGATGATTCCGAAGGAGTTTCGGTGTCTGCCGATTGATCATCGCTATTTGTTTCTTCCGAAGGTTCTTCGGAAACTTCTTCCTGAACTTCTTCGACCGGTTCTTCCGAAACAGTTTCTTCAACCGCTGTATCTTCTGCATATGATTCGTCTTCGGCAGCGAATGTTCCGAACACATTTACTGCCACTACAATTTCGACAATCAACAATGCCAATAATCTTTTTGTTTTTCTTGATAACTTGCCCATCAGATGCCTCCGAACATATATATGTTTTCAAAAATTGCACATTAATACTCAATACTACTATAACAATACCATTCTATTCCAACCAAAGTACTGTTTTCAATAGTTTTCACTTCTTTTTGGTACTTTTGGCATATTGACTATAAAGTGTTCAATCATCGCGTATTACTGCTTGATTTTTCCGAAAATTCTCTCATTTGCATTCGTGTTTTTTAGTTAATTCATTATCGATATTTCGTCTTTTTGCCTGCGATTACTTTTTGATAAAAATATATTGCATCGTTCATTCAGATTCAACTTAAGTGATCTGAATATCGCATTTTATGCGCCCGTTTTTGTATGTTTATGCACTTTAGCAAAGTGAATACATAACATTATATTCGCAAGCAAGCAATTGTTATCTTGCATATGTAATACATATTACAACTATATTGCGTTTCGTCAATATAGTTGCATGGTGCATAATATTAGTTCTTTTTTGTTTTTGTGCAATGTGTACAATTTACTTTTTACTGTATATGTGAATTATTACGATTTTTTGATATGTTATACATTCAGAGTGCGTTCCTGAGTACCAAAAATCGCTTCTAAACATCCACCCGTTAGAGTGTACCCATGACATGTAAAATCGAGTAGGTTGGCTTCCGCTCGATATCTATTTTGCTTGTCGCGGATAACACAAAAGGCTTGAGATTATCTCAAGCCTTCAGCATTACTATCGTCGTATACTTTATTTAATAAGCAATGACTTTCCTGTCATTTCCTTTGGCTGTTCTTTGCCCATGATTTCAATCAATGTAGGTACTATATCCGCCAAACATCCACCCTCGCGAAGTTTATATGAAGGGTCAGCATTTACAAGAATAAACGGTACAGGATTTGTTGTATGTGCAGTGAAAGGATCGCCTGTCTCATAATCAACAAGTTGCTCCGCATTTCCGTGGTCTGCGCAGATAAACATAACACCACCGACTTCCTTAACGAAATCAACAACTTCACCTACACATCTGTCAATATCTTCTATTGCCTGAACAGCCGCATCAAGAACTCCTGTATGACCAACCATATCGGGATTGGCAAAGTTGCAAATAATAACATCATAAACAGACGAACCGTCTTCATTCTTGGCTGTAATCGCTTCCGATAGCTTATCGCAAACCGTGTATGCACTCATACGAGGTTTCTTATCGTACGTAGGAACATACTTGGGCGAATTAACGAGTATTCTCTCTTCATCTTTGTTGGGAGTTTCAACACCACCGTTAAAGAAGAATGTAACATGCGCATATTTTTCAGTCTCGGCTATTCTTGCCTGCTTCATGCCGTTAGCAGCAAGCCATTCACCGAATGTATTGGTAACTTCAACTTTCTTAAATGCAACTTCCTTATTGGGAATCAGCGGATCATAATCCGAGAAACATACATAAGTCACATCAAGTCTCTCACCTCTTGCAAACTTATCAAACTCATCGTCGCAGAACACATGAGTAATCTCTCTTGCTCTGTCAGGTCTGAAGTTGAAGAATACAATTGAATCTTTATCCTTAATTGTTGCTATAGGAGCGCCGTTCTCCTTCACAACGAAAGGAACCACGAACTCGTCTGTAACGCCGGCATCGTATGAAGCCTGAATTCCGGCAGGACCTGATGTTGCCTCAGCTCCCTCACCTTTAGTCATTGCAAGGTATGCCTTCTCCACTCTGTCGTAGTTATTATCTCTGTCCATAGCATAATAACGGCCTGATACTGTAGCAATCTTACCAACACCGATTTTAGCCATTTCAGCTTCCAAAGCTTCCGCATATTCTTTGGCTGAAGAAGGTGGTGTATCTCTTCCGTCAAGGAAGCAATGAACATATACCTTATCCAAGCCGTTTCTCTTGGCAAGCTCAAGCAATCCGTACAAATGTGTATTATGTGAATGAACACCGCCATCAGATAACAATCCGTAGAAATGAAGGGCGGAATTATTCTTTTTACAATTGTCTATAGCCTTCATTAATCCTTCGTTCTCGAAGAATGTGCCATCCTGAATTTCTTTGGTTATTCTTGTCAATTCCTGATATACAATTCTTCCGGCACCCATATTAAGATGTCCTACTTCCGAGTTACCCATTTGGCCGTCGGGCAATCCTACTGCCATTCCGGAAGCATTTCCCTTAACAAAAGGATATTCTTTCATCAATCTGTCCATAACAGGAGTCTTGGCCATTGCAACCGCATTACCTTCACTCTTGTCATTTAATCCGTATCCGTCAAGGATTAGTAATACTACAGGTTTGTTACTCATAATCTACCTCTTTCCGTTTATATATAAATTTATAATTTTCACACCGATATGCATTATATCATTATCCATATTGCAGTTCAAACTATATCGGAGCAAAGAATTTAATCAAAAACAGTACCGTCAGCACATATGTCAGCGCCGAAATATCTTTACGTTTTCCGGTCAACAAGCTAATAACGGTATATGATATTATTCCCAGGCCAATGCCATAACCGACAGAACCTGTTATCGGCATTGCAATCAGCATCAAAGCCGTAGGGGCAGATGAAGATATATTTCCCAGATCAATTTTCCTTATATCCGATATCATAAGAATAGCGACATATATCAAGGCAGCCGAAGTAGCCGCAGGAGGTATGACACCTATTATCGGAGAGATAAAGATACACAACAGGAACAAAATCGCACTTATCAGTGCACTGAGTCCTGTTCTTCCTCCTGCTTCCACACCGGACGCAGACTCAACATAAGTTGTTACCGTAGATGTTCCGGATAAAGATCCTACGAACGTTCCGATTGCATCAGACAGCAGTGCTTCCTTCATTTTAGGGAACTTTCCGTTTTCATCAAGCATATTCGCTCTTGATGCCGTTCCCATCAACACGCCTATCGTGTCAAACATATCAATCATGCAGAATGACACAATCAAAATAATAACCGTGACATAGCCTATGCTGAACAAATTCGAAAAATTCATTTTGAATAATGTTACTTCAGCAAAATCACCAAATGGCGGCTTGATCGAAAATTTTCCGATTCCCGCAAACGGATTTTCGTTCAGGCAAAAGAACTGACACGCCCAATAAAGCACCGCAGAAACAATAATTCCGTATAATACCGCAGCTTTCTTACCTTTATGAGAAAAATATATAATTGCAAACAGCCCAGCCAGCATGGCAACCGCGTCCAGAATAACATAACCAAAGGCATCGCCCATCACTTTTTGAGCGTTTCCTGTCGTAAGCGCGCCAAGCAAATCTCTTAGCACATAGTATTTTTCTCCGTTGTTGCCCACTACTGTTGCATTTGAGCCAAAACCTATATTTATCAGCATCATACCTATCGCCGGTGTAATACCGAGTCTGACAGGCAAAGGTATTGCATCGACTATTTTCTCACGGACATTTATCAAAGAAAGTATAATGAATATAATACCTTCGATAAAAATTATACATAATCCGCTTTGAAACGCTTCGGTATAGCTTAGCCCCGTTGCCGCCACTATGCTGATGATTATAGAAGCAAAGAAACTGTTAAGGCCCATTCCCGGGGCCATAACAAACGGTTTGTTTGCAAGTACAGCCATACAGAACGTTCCCAAAAACGATGCTATACACGTAGCCATAAACACTGCGTTCCACAACGAAGAACCCGTATCATAATTTGTCAGAATATTGGGATTCAGAACCACCACATATGACATGGTTACAAAAGTAGTAAAACCTGCCACGATTTCCGTTCTGATATTTGTTCCGTTTGCCTTTAGCTTGAACACCTTTTCAATCATACAATGCTCCTATTTATATTCAACATGAAGCAGTTCATGAACTCTTCCTTCAACGACTCCGCCATGATATAAATCTTCCACCAACGGATTGTCTGTTGAACACTTAATGACAGAAGATCTGTCCGACTTATACAGGCCCAAAGCACGTTTTTCTTTTCCGTCGCGATATACGAACGGCTGACCTGCACCTGCCACACAGCCCAAAGGACATGCCATAACTTCGACGAAGTCAAAGTGCTGTTCACCGCTTTCTATAGCCTTTATCAGTTTTTCGGCATTTCCAAGTCCCGAAACAACGGCAATATTAAGTTCTTTATCGCCATAAGGAACTTTGGTTGTCTTAACGCCTTCGAACTCTCTCATACCAAGATATTCGATAGCTTTAAGGTCTTCATTGTTTTTCGCATTTGCAACTCTTCTTAATGCTGCTTCGGTAACACCGCCTGTCGCACCGAAGATTGTTCCGGCTCCGGAACTTATCGAGAACGGCATATCAGGTCCCTGAGGTTCAATTTCATTAAACTGAATACCTATTTCCTTTATCATTCTCGCAAGTTCTGCCGTAGTTATTACAATGTCAACATCCGGAATACCGTTTCTTTTGAATTCATCACGCGTTATTTCGTATTTCTTGGCTGCGCAAGGCATAACCGCAACTGTAACGGTTTTGAGACCTTCCTCTTCATCGGCTTTCTTATAGTATTCTTTCAAAACCGCACCAAACATCTCCATGGGGGATTTGCAGGTCGATACATACGGCATCAATTCCGGATGTTTGGTTTCGACATATCTGATCCATGCGGGGCAACATGATGTAAACAAAGGATATTTGTTATCGCCCTTTTCTATCTTATTAATCAGTTCATTTGATTCCTCAATAACCGTAAGGTCTGCACCCACAGAAGTATCAAACACCTTATCAAATCCAAGCATTCTGAGTGCTGCATAAATTCTTCCCATTGTATTTTTGCCGGGTTCAAGTCCGAACTCTTCGCCAAGAGCCACCCTTACGGCAGGAGCTACCTGAACAACCACTCTCGTCTTGGGATCATATAACGCTGCCCAAGTCTGTTTGAGTGAGCTTTTGATGTGTATTGCGGCTGTAGGGCAAACCGCAGCACACTGTCCGCAGTTTACACATTCCGTCTCACTCATCTTTCGTCCCATTGCAGGAGAAACTTTCATATTGCTTCCGCGATATGCAAAATCAATCGCGCCGACATTCTGCACTTCATTACACATACGCACGCAGTCACCGCAAAGAATACACTTACCGGGATCTCTTACTATGGACATTGAACTATCGTCTATTTCTTCCTCTTCGCGATTATTCTTGAATCTGACTCCGGTAAGTCCGAAACGAACCGCAAGCATCTGAAGACGGCAATGACCGCTCTTCTCACAGACAGTACAATCTCTGCAATGAGAAGATAACAGCAATTCAAGTATCATCTTTCTATACTCATGGAGTCTCGGTGTATTGGTTTTAATCTCCATTTTATCCTTGGGAGGAGTTGAACATGAGGCTATAATATTACCTCTCATATCTTCAACCATACACATTCTGCACGAGCCGAATACCGACATGTCCGAATAATAGCAGAATGTAGGAACGTGAATTCCAACCTTATGAATAACCTGAAGAATATTTTTTTCATCAGTAAAGGTTACACGCATCCCATCAATTATCATATATTTTTCCATATTCGTATTACCTCTACTTTCTATCTATTGCCTTAAACGCACAGCCTGCCATACATGCTCCGCATTTAATACACTTACTTTGATCTATTACATGCGGTTCCTTAACAGAACCCGAAATAGCGCCAACCGGGCACTGACGTGCGCACTTGGTACATCCCTTACACTTCTCGGGGTCGATTGAGTATGACATAAGGGCCGTGCACTGTCCCGCCGGACACTTCTTATCTTTAACATGAGCTATATACTCATCTTTAAAATACTTCATCGTACTGATAACAGGTGAAGGTGCTGACTTTCCAAGTCCACACAATGCCGTATTTGAAACTGTATCCGCAAGTTCTTCCAACAATTCCAAATGCTCCATCGTTCCGCGTCCTTCTACAATATCAGTGAGAAGCTCAAGCATTCTTTTGGTACCTTCACGGCAAGGTACACACTTACCGCAAGATTCATTCTGGGTGAAATTCATAAAGAATCTGGCAACCTCTACCATGCAGGACTTATCATTCATAACAACAAGTCCGCCGGAACCTATCATTGCGCCGACTTTCTTAAGAGAATCAAAGTCAAGCGAAATATTAAGGTGATCTTCATCCGAATTTAGGCACAGACATCCGCCGGAGGGACCTCCGATCTGAACCGCTTTGAATTCACCGTCTTTAACACCGCCACCGATATCAAATATGACTTCTTTTAATTTGGTACCCATCGGAACTTCGATAAGACCTGTATTATTAACATTTCCCGTCAATGCAAATGCTTTGGTTCCATGGCTCTTCTCCGGTCCGAAGCCACAGTACCAGTCCGCTCCCTTCATAATAATGGGCGGAACATTGCAGAACGTTTCGACATTATTCAAAACAGTAGGTTTTTCGAACAAGCCCTTCTCCGTTGTACGAGGAGGCTTAACACGAGGCATACCTCTGTGTCCCTCGATTGAAGAAGTTAAAGCCGAACCTTCACCGCACACGAATGCACCGGCGCCCTGACAGATTTTTAAATCAAAGTCAAAACCGGAATTCATAATATTTTTACCCAAAAGACCTCTCATAGAAGCCTTCTCGATAGCTATCGAAAGCCTTTCGACTGCAAGCGGATATTCGGCACGTACATAAATATATCCGTGGTGAGATTGCGTAGCTATACCGGCAATAATCATGCCTTCAATAACTCTGTGCGGGTCACCTTCCATCATGGAACGATCCATGAATGCACCGGGATCACCCTCATCACCATTACATACTATGTACTTAACATCAGATTCTTGAGCCAGCACCTGTGCCCATTTTTGACCCGTGGGGAAGCCACCGCCTCCACGGCCTCTTAACGTAGATTTGGTAATCTCTTCAACGATTGTTTCAGGCGTCATGTCAAACAGCGCCTTCGCAACTGCCTGATAGCCTCCTACCGCAATATACTCGGAAATCGATTCCGCATTAATCTGTCCGCAGTGTTCCAAAGCCAATCTTGTCTGCTTCTTATAGAACGGAATTTCGGACTGCTGCTTGTATATCTTTCCATCCGCATCCTTATATACAAGTCTCTCTATGCACTCATCACCGATAATTGTCTTTTCGATAATTTCTTCGCAGTCCTCAACCTTAACCTTAAGATACAACCATCCGTAAGGTTCGATTCTAAGAAGCGGTCCTTTTTCACAGAATCCGTGGCATCCCGACTTTTTAACGCCGATAGTATCATGCGGCTCTTCTTCAAGCATAACCGAACACGGAATATCTTTTTCGGCCAACAGCTCCTGAAGTCTTTCGTAAATCTCAAGAGCGCCTCCGGCCACGCAACCGGTTCCACAGCAAATCAAAATCTGCTTTCTTTGCGAAGCAAGCGATAATTTAAATTTTTCCTGAAGGCGATCAAGGTCTTCTCTTGTTTTAATAGGTTCTACTGCCATTTATACGCCCTCCTCTTTTCTGATATTTTCGATTATTTCTTTAACCTTATCCGGAGTCATCGCAGGATGTACCGTATCATTCACTGTACAAACCGGGGCAAGTCCGCATGCTCCGAGACAGGATACGGTTTCTACGGTAAACAGATTGTCATCCGAAGTCTTTTTCTTATCCGATACTCCCAGTTCTTTTCTGAATGCTTCCAATATCGGTGCCGAATTTCTTACATGGCACGCAGTGCCGTCACATACCTTAATTACGTACTTTCCCTTAGGTTCAAGAGAAAAATTCTCATAGAAGGTGGCAACTCCGTATATTTTTGCCTCGCTGACCTTAAGTTTCTTGGAAATGTAGGTAAGTGTTTCTTCCGGAAGATAATGATATACCTTCTGGATTTCCTGCATAATCGCAATAACCTGCGCCGGGTCGTTTCCTCGTTTTTCAAGGATTTCGTCCAGCAGTTTTGTTTCTTGTTCTTTTAACATATTTGTCCCCTTTTATGTAAAGATATTAGTTTAACAAATTCATTCTTTGATTTGATTATGAAGATAACAAATCCGACAAGTGATATAAGTTCGGTTATTCTCCAAATAATCGGTTCGGAATAATACACCTTAATCACCCCATTATAGCCGGAAGGTATTCGCACTCTTACCGAATGATTCTCCCCATTTTCAACATCAAGTTTATTTCCATTCGTATCTTTAGCTACGTATTCCGGATAATTAAAAGCCGGTACATCTACATATGCACCATCTCCGACAGACGAGCAATTGAATTCAAATGACATTCCGCTACGCGTCATGGAATCAACATCTGCATTATTGGGTTTTAGCAAAATATTATCCCGGCAGTAATCTCTGTTAGAGTCAGCATACAAATATTCACCGCTGACCAAGTCAAAACTGTCTATGCTGTCTTTGTCATATTGAGTATACACCGTTCCATTATACAATATTGCATTAATTGTATTAAATCCCTGATCAAAACCTATAATCAGCACAACAGTAGCAATAGCAATCCATATTTTCTTAGGCAATGCCTTTTTGCCAAGTCTAAACAATATCGCTGCCGTAAATGCCAAAAAGGCAATCGCAATTCCGAGATATCTGTACGCAAACTGAATCTTTCCAAGGAATGCTCCGATTTTAGGAAACAGCATATTGATTCTAAAATAAGGAAACAGATTGGTTGCCATCCACGCTGATAACAAGGAAAGAATAACCGATATTGTCAGCATTCTGCAATTCTTCAATTTTTGTGCCAGGAGTAATCCGACAGCCAATATCATTATCAGGCACAGCGCATTACTTAACGGCATGGCGCATCGTTCATTTAAGTTTGTCAAATACTCAAAATTGAATCTTGAGTTACTGTTCGGAGTTTGAGTAAAAAGCTCCAACAGACTTACACCGTATGTTTGAAATCTGGCATCCATGTTTTCGCCCATATGTTTAACCGTGAAATCCTCTGAATACAATCTAAAAAACGGTATAATAAACCAAGCGTTAATCCATATGATATATCCTATCATTTTCAAAAGATACATTATTGTCTTTTTTCTGAAAAGCTTTCTGATTTCACAAAGCATCATAATCAATATTAAGATGCCTATCATTTGTGTAGTCAGTACGTGCGTTTGTATCAAACCTGTAATTCCAAGCACCGGAGCCAGGAACTTGGTACCATAGCTTTCACTTTCCGTATCCTCATTAAACATATACCAAAATCCAAGAAGGACCATCGGAGTAAACAACATAGCAGTGTACTCGCCGACTGCAGCTCTGGTGTATATGCACACCAGTCTGTACGGAGCCATGGTGTATAAAAATGCTACTATCATTGCAGCATACTTATTCTTTGAAATTTTTTCAAAAACTCTGTATGAAACATACGCTGTCAATAAATTGACAACTACCACAAATGTCTTATACGAGGTAAGCAAAGTAAAACCTGCTTTATACATAAGGGCAGGCAAGGCCAAAGTAATGTCACCGTACATCGTTGAAACAGCATATCCCCAATCGTTGCACCAAAACGGTTGTACTCTGGAAGGGATTTGTCCCGATGCCAAAGCATCACCCAATCCTACTATTCGCAGCATATGAAATCCTATATCATGTCCCCACGGTAAATATCTGGCGGTTACACCTAACGATGACAGAAGGGTTATTGTGCCAACTCCCACGATAACATATATATGTCTTTTAAACTTTTCTCTGAAGCATATCAGCAAGGCGATACCATTCACCAATAATGCAAGCAATATCAGTTTAATCACTCCGAAAAGTCGCGAGTTGGAGCTTTCATGCAATTTGATCGAATCAAATGAAACATTACTCTCACCCGGATTAACCCGTATTGTAAATGTATCAAGTCCGGTATTAACCCATGCCCTGTGAACATACTTAACATTCTGTCCTTTTCGTAAATCGCAATTATCCGAATAGAATCCGGCTATCCATCCCGGACCTGCTTCAAGATTTACATGCACATCATTATCCGCAGAATAACTAAACTCTATATCATAAATTCCCGGCTCTATCGGATACGAATCCGTATGAATATTATCGCTTTCATATTCACCGTATGTATATTCCATAGTCTCGATTCGTTGGTTCTGATCGTCTATTACCATAGGATGTTCGTTGTCAAATGATAGTGCTGTCGCTTCCCGAGACAGCACCCTAACGATTCCGAAAATCAAAATAACAGTTTCAACTATGCACACACAAATATACGGATGTCGCTTGATTTGTTCCAAAAATCCTTTCATTTCTACCTCTTACAAAGACTATAGTCCGTTATAAACAATGACAGTCCCGACTATATTGAAACACATTCCCCACACGGCAAACGGCACCTGCCACTTGGCCATTTGAGGATACCTTCTTAACACAATCATTATTCCCAAAAATGCGAACGGCAGTATTTCGTTGGTATAACGATTACCGAAATGCCAACCGCCCATCGTTGCATGACACATTACAAAGAACAAATATGCCACCATCATAAATATCAATGCCGCATTCATTAATACGGCTTTCATATTCTTCCTGACTGCCGAATATATGGTTACCACCAAAAAATAAACTACCGGCACATTAGTCATTAGAAAATTAAGATTGCCAAAGTGATCTACCATCATCTTGTTGTTTTCATCAAATGAGGGCATATTCATCAACATATGAAAATTATTCTTAAGGTATTCAAATGAGAACTGCTTATGCACCTCAACAAATTCCGGCAAATAATTATGACCGAATTCCGTCACATCGCCAAATCTCAAATAATTCAAAAGCATATATGAGATTGCGATAATCAACGTCGGAACACACCATGTCACTCTCCTTTTGACAATAGTGAAAATTCCTTCGTCAGCGTGCATATTTTTTTCATTGTGATACAGAATCATAAGATAAACAGGTAAGAATACTACCATCATGGGACGACACCCTACCGCACATGCCCATAGTGCAAGAGACAAGCCGCCCTTATTAATCAGAGCATAATAAACTGACATACATGTCAGGCTAAAGCACATCGCCTGAGCGAAAAACCATACCGCCGGATCAAATATATCAAATATCATATTGGAGCATATTGTTACAAACAACGAACTTAAAGCAGCCACTCTCGGACTCTGTTTGAAAAACACCCCGATTTTATATAAAAATATCAGTGCTGCAATATCAAATGCAAGCAATATCAATGCATCCGGAGTTTCATGTCCGAAAATGAAAGCAAACGGGAAAAGTACATACGACGGAAATGGAGGAAACGAACAGTAAAACTTACCGTCATATTCCGCAATTTCAAGCCAACTATAATTCTCTTCCAAATCAAGCCTTCCCTTGGTCCAGCTTTCGGCTTGAAAAGCATACGTCTGATATGTATTATTTGAGAAACAGTTTTTCCCGGTAAAAACATATACTACCGCTATAAAAACCAGGAAACACACTATCATCAGTATTCCATATTCAGATTCTGTCTTATCATCACTCAACAATTTCTTCACAATCTTCTACTTCCAAATGATTAATATTCTTTGTCACTCTAAATTTTCTTTTCAGTTTTTGCGTTATCGGAATTTCATAAAAATCCGTAAGCAGATGAGCTATGAGTATAATTACAAGTACCGAAATTACGGAATACTTTCTCGACCAAACCATATCACCCAACTGATTGGGGGAAACATCACCCTCATACGAAGGAATATGCCATTCTTTACATTTCAGCATTACTATCTGATGCCATAGATATAAGTTATATGATATTCCGGAAACATATATAAAAATTCGATTGGCGCAGAATTTATTAACAATGTTCCCGCTAAGCATCAGACAAAAAACCATAGCCGTAAACAGCATTTCAAGCTGTATTTTTTGTTCCACCATAAGAACTTCTTTATTGACCTGTCCGTTGTTAAACAGCAGCTTGCAAAGCCAAACCGAGCTCATGATAAAACCGACTATACTTAGCAAATTCAAATACTTATTATCCAAAAGCGATCTTTTCTTCAGGTAAAAATACACCATGGTAATCAAAAATCCGTTAGCGTATATTCCCAAATAGGTGAAAGGATTATATAACCCATATGCGTGATATCGGTCACTCATATGATATATAACTACTTTATTCAGTATGATAGTAACTACCCATGCTACACAAAATGTAATTATGGGTTTCTTTTTAAACAGTTTGGCTGCAAATGGAAATGCCAAATAAAACCAGAATTCAATCTGCAAAGTCCACACAACACCGTTTATCAAAGTCAGACCGTTTATTGGTGGAATCAAAACATTGGTAAACGTCAGATTGGAAAGCAAATCTACAATGGCATATCCTGCTTTTCCGCTATAGTTGCCCGAAAACACAGTCAGCAAAAACGGAACTATAACCGCCAGAAGATATGAAGGCAAAATTCTAATCATTCTCTTTTTATAAAAATTCCACATATCCGGCCAAGGCGTACCATATACAATACTTTTTGCATACGGAATAAAATTGCATATGGCGCTCAAGAGGAAGAATGTCTCAATAAAAATAACCCCATATCGAACAAAAAGTTGCAAATAGCTGTGTTCGATACCTATATATCGAAGAATACTTCCATCGAGTTCGATGTATGGTGTCATCCAGTTCTGTTCCCACAAGTGATACCATACAATGAAAAATACCGAAATTGCCCTTACAGCATCCAATACCGCAATTCTGTTCTCATCATAATTTTTAGTTATTCTTTTCATACTCATTATCCTCTATCATTCAGTTTACAGCCAAAACATCCACAGATGCTTATAATGCTGGTACATTTCCGGTTTTACGTCATTAATTGTATGTGCCACATCTTCGAAGAAATTCAATCGTTCAAACAGTATTTTATATATCAGGCACACCAATAGAATAACTATTACAGCATTTTTAACAAACTCTTCTTTTTTCCATTCTCTAAATATCAGCAAGGTTATTACAATTGCCGATATAATCGAAAACACGGCGAAATCTCCGAAGTATCTTTTTAAAATACCTGCCATCTGTGCATCCACAATCGCTATGATATACGTGCATGCTATTCCGAGTATTGCCACTCTTCTTGGAACCTTATACCTGGCAAATTTCTTTCTAAACACAAAAACGCCGAAGCTCATCAAGGTAAACGGCATAATGAAGTACAAGCCTCCGAAAGTAATCTCCTGAATGGTAACACCCATATAGTTACTGGCAATATTATAGTTTTCGATGAACGGAAAATTCATATCAATTCCTATCGGTTGAAGGAAGTATACCTGCAAAGCAAAAGGTATTCTGTCCCAAACCCAGCCTCGAAAACGCATATCATTCATGGTCAGATTATAATTTGCGCCAAAATCAAAAGGTGAACCAAATCTTTGATAATTGTAAGTCATAAGAATAGCTGCGATGCATAACATCGGAGCTCCGATAGAGGCAATTGACAATAACCCTTCCTTAGACTTCAAGTATTTCCATGAGAAAATATATTCACTTATAATAGCTAAATCCAATAAGAAGAACAAAAACATTTGAGGTCTGCAGCCTGTAATCAATGCAACCAGTAAACTGCCGATAATCAAATATTTCTTATTAAGTTTATCTTTGTTGCGAGTTGCTTTCAGATAGCACCAAAGACTGAACATTCCCAGTGCAAGCGAACTTGCAATCGGTACCGAATAAGTTTCCGGTCTTTTACATATGTACAAAATCTCGGTTCCGGTAATGAACAACTCCGAAAGAAGAAGCCAAACTCCAACCGAACACTTTTTGTTAAATCGCCTTATAAATTCATCCATAACCAGCATTAATCCCACCAAAAGGAATGCCAGGCATATCAAAATAACCGTCTGATTTGTCAGATGCTGGCCCGTAATAACATAATACGGGAAGTAAAAAATCGCCGCCGGAACCACGCCAAAATACACATAGTATTTTTCGTTATAGTAAGCATAATCCCACAATATCGAACCTCCCTTTTCTTCAAGTTGCCTAAAGCGTTCCGAAGTATCATAGGGATTTTCCATATTTTTAATGGTATCACACGGTTCCTGCAGAATATGCAGTTCACCGGCTTTAAAAGACTCCGACAAGTTTTGATACTCTATCAGACTTTCCCCTACCTGATTTACAAAATGAGGGTTTACCCCCGATAGCGGTATGAAAACAGCCATATGCAATACAATAAATGAAGTGCACAGAATATGAATATTTCTGTTCCCAAGTTTAATGTACTTTATCTTATAAATTACCGACTTTGGATTAAATATATATATCAACAACAGAAGAAAAACGACAAATCCAAATCTTTCAAAAGAAAAGAACATCGGAATAACCGGATTTAGGATAACGTCAATTTTGAATCTTTCATTGTTTCCAATGTCCGGTTTAACTGCATAATCCAGGCACCTACCGTACAAATGAAAATTCATATATTTGCTGCGCTCTTCTTTTTTACATATCTCTCTTCGCGGAAATCCGTAATAGCTGTTGTGCCCTTCGTCTCTGACACATTGAGATATGGGAATTTCGCGCATGTCATCTTCGGTTCTGGTTATAACCTTAATATCCACTTTGGCAGTTGTCAGATTCTGATTAATACCATGGAAAATGAAATAATTATCCATCGGATTTTCTGATGAATCATTAATCGAATAGCTTCCGTCATCGTATGAGACAATATTCTTGCCAAGCGTAAAGTCACCGGTCTTAATCGGAGTATTGCCTATCGAAAACCAATGTCGATAGTTGAACACGAATACTTCCAATATGAGCGCTATCAACACAATCAGCAAAACCGATACTATATATTTGTACTTTTTCAAAAATCCTAACAGATTTTCCTTGATTCCCATCCCCTCAGGACAATCCTTTCCCGATTACACAATTATACAAAACATTCCGCACGCAAATGCCACAAATACCAGACACGCCATTGTTAACAATTTCGATAAAACAATTCCTATTATCCGTAGTTTCGCGTTTTCATTATGCTTCAATTTGTAAAAATCCGAAATCATTATTCCGACAAATACTGCTTTCAGCAGTGTAAATATCAAAAAATACCTTGCATCCATACTGCATCCGAAAGGATATGTGTAGTATGAATATGTCGTAAACAGCAAATAGACTAAAAGCATGAAATAAATTGACATGCAGCCTTTCTCCGTTTTCCGCCGAACTACTTTTATAATAATCATCAAGAATGCCAGGATTGTAATGAAAATGTTGATATACAAAAGAACATACGGAACCCACTCCGTAATATTTCCGTATTCAAATTCGCCAAACAATTCCGACTTCAAAAAATATGTAGGCAAATTATGATCTCCATAGGCATGTGCATAAGGAGTCGCCGCAATATTACCGAAATCAAAAGGAATAAATCTTTCCCATATTGTTTTATCGCCCGTATATAAAGGCCCGCCTACTTCCTGTTTATAGGTATATGTTAACGGCATCTTAAACATAATGTAATTTCTTAGATAAAACCAAAATCCGGTGGGTAGAAATATGGCTGTAAACACTCCGCCTTTGCAAAGTATCTCCTTAATTCTTGTCCTTTGCGTATACATACTTTTTATAACAACGAACAGTGTATATACTATCGGCAAAAAACAGGTAAGATTTGTGTTTACCCCGAACCCAAAAAACAATGCCAAAAGAATTGTGTTCTTCCAGGAATGATTCTTCTCCCATTTCAATGTATACAGAATGCAGGCCAATGCGAAAAGGCAGCTATAGGCATCTTCGCCTATTCGTCCCGAAATAAGCAAAAATCCTGGGAAAGCAGCAACCAAAGCTGTAGAAAACACTGTGGCAATCTTAGGTAATTTCAACTCTTTACACAGTTTCGGAGTCATTATCAATACTGCGCATGACGCAAAGCAATTGGCAACCTTTCCTGCACTTCCGAGCATCCACGTGCTTTGATCATCCAAAAACGGTTTAATTATCAAGCTTCCTATTGCTGATGCAATATAAGAAAAAGGCTGATGATAATACTGGTGGTCATAACTGTCCGGCAATCTCTTATACTTAATCAATCCCATAAGATAGGTACCTTTGCCGGCAGCTTCATAGTCATCAAAATTCCACAAATCGTGAGCTCTTACAAAAACATCGTTATATGCGCAGTACCCTATTCGCATAATACATCCGAGAATAATCAGTATCAGGATGACTCTTTGATAGTCAATTTTTTGTTTATATCCCCAATAAATACCCACTCCGGCAAGAATCAGGATTGCACTTATCATCTGAATATGAACAGTGCTCTGATCTGCTCCCGAATTTAAGCACATTGTCACATACCATAAAGAAAACAATGCAACAACAAGATAAAACACTATTCCATAATTGCTTATATCATTTTTAAGCCAATATGCTGCTCTTGTAAGGGTATCAAACTTCTTTTCATGTAAGTCATGCATATAACTACTCCATATTGCAAATGTGTCCGCTGTCTGCAAATGCACCCATATCACGTATAAGCCCGATCAAAATTGATTTTGACAAACACGCGCTTTTTCTTCGATTTCATATATTTTTGTATAAACTCGCTGACTTCGGTTTCTTCCATACTGTATTTGAACGGTAATACCACATCAAAAATAACATTAGTATGGGTAGGACCCTTAACAAGTCTGAAATCATGGAAAGTCACTTCGGCTTCCTTGTGTTCTTCGTTCAATTTTGCGATAGCTTCACTTACGTATGCTTTCAGTTCATCGGTAACCGGGTCTCCGACACATACGGGGTCCATGTGGATTGTGGCATGGCAGTTAAGCTCTGTTGCCAAATCATACTCAATATTATCAATCAAATCATGAAGTTCCATAACATCGCCCGTTGAGGGAACTTCTGCATGCAATGTAATCATAACTCTTCCCGGGCCATAGTCATGAACGACCAAATCATGTATGCCAAGCAGCCCCATTGCCTTATGTTCATCAGACATGACAAGATTTTCAATGCTTTCTACAAATTCCTTTTCCGGTGGTTGTCCCAAAAGAGGACCGATAGTATCCTTAATTGCACTAAAGCCGGCAAAAAATACAAATATTGAAACCAGCACTCCCGAATATCCGTCAATTTTATATCCCGTGAAATAGCATACCAAAGTACTTATCAATACAACAGTTGTAGCCACCGTATCAGATAATGAGTCCTTGGAGGTCGCAAGCAATGCCGCAGAATCGATTTTCTTGCCGATTCCTCTGTTATAAAACGACATGTATATTTTTATCAAAATAGACACAACAAGAATAAGCAGAATAACCGGACTGCTTTCTATTTCTGCCGGATGAATAATCTTGTCTATCGAACTTTTGAGCAGTTCCCATGCCATAAGTATTATCACGACCGAAACCAGTAATCCGGAAATGTACTCGATTCTTCCATGTCCGAAAGGATGATCCGGGTCAGGCTTCTGTCCTGCCATTTTGAATCCTACCAGTGTAATGATTGAAGAACCGGCATCCGACAGGTTATTCATTGCATCGGCCGTAATCGCTATCGAACCTGAAATTGTTCCTGCCAAAAACTTGATTCCGAAAAGAACAATATTAAGAAAAATGCCGACAATGCCACATAGTACTCCGTACATGCGACGTACTTTTTCATTTTTATATTCATTTTTATTTTTAATAAAAATATTGGCCAGTATGCTTATCACGTTACATATATCCTTTTAGTCATCCAAAAACTGCTCGATAATGAATCTTGGGCGTCCCTTGGTTTCAAGGTAAATCTTACCTACATACTCACCTACAATTCCAAGAGAAATCATGATAATTCCACCGATAGCCCAAATCGAAACCATCAAAGTCGTCCATCCTTGTACCGTTGCGCCCATAAAGAAGCGAACGATACTGTATATCAATATGGCAATACTTATGAAAAAGATAAGGAATCCGGCCCCAGTAATATATCTGATAGGTTTAACGGATAACGATGTAACTCCTTCTACTGCGAATGCCAACATCTTGGAAAGCGGATATTTACTCTCACCTGCGAAGCGTTCCCCACGCTCATAATATACAATATCGGATTTGTATCCAATCATGGGAACCATTCCGCGCAAGAAAAGATTAACCTCCTTAAAGCCTGCCAACCCCTCCAATGCACGCTTACTGAGTAATCTGTAATCAGCATGATTGAAAACGGTTTTGGCTCCCATTTTATTCATGATTTTATAGAAAAATTCTGCGGTAAAGCGCTTAAAGAAAGTATCCTTCTTTCTGGCTGAACGAACTCCGTATACCACGTCACAACCTGCATGAAACTTGTCTATCATCTCGTCCATCGCATTAATATCATCCTGCAGATCCGCATCCATGGAAATTGCCATATCACAGTTATCCATAACCGTCATAAGCCCTGCCAAAAGCGCATTCTGATGCCCCCGATTTTTGCTAAGATTAATTCCACTGAATAATTTATTCTCTTCATGCAATTTGGTAATAACTTCCCATGTTTTATCTTTGGAACCGTCATTAACGAAAGCCACTCTTGAGTCAGGCGAAATCTTACCTTCTTTAATCAAGCTGCTCATTTTCTCATTCAACCGTTTGGAAGTTTCCGGAAGAACTTCTTCTTCGTTATAACACGGTATTACTACATATAATCTGTCCAACATATCTATATCCTTTTCAAAATTATATTAGTTTCTATTCATAATCCATTTAATTATACAATTTTTTCCATCTTTGAGCCACATAAAAATAAGACGATTTCTCGTCTTATTTTACATGACTCAAAGGCATATCACAGATGCCAAAGAACCTCTTTCACCATTTGCATACCTGTGAGAAAAATAGGTTTGCGGATGACACATGGTACATTCTCCGACAAAGTCTATATTTTCTGCTAAAATTCCTAACATCACTATACGTTCTTTAATTACATTCCGCAAGTCCAGCATATATTTACCGTTGTTCTTGGCTGTGTACAATCCTTCGACGCGGGTTCCGATTAGCTTTCGGGCAGCCGCAATTACTTCTTCACCCACCTCAAAGCAGCATCGGCATATTGCAGGTCCTATAGCTACCTTGATGTCTTCAATATGTGCACCGATTGAAACCATTTTTTCTATAGCCTCTTTCTCAATATCGCCTACCGTACCTCGCCACCCGGAGTGAACAGCTGCTGCAACACCTGCCTTTTCATCTGCCATAAGAACCGGTACACAATCGGCGGTAAAAATTACCAAAGGTAATCCCCGTGTTGCAGTCACGTATCCGTCTGCTTCAATCAGTTCTTCATATCCATACGGTACAGCCGCATCTGATAGCGAAGCCACATGAACGCTCGCCCCATGAACCTGCTTCCCGCAAACAAATTTATTCGTATCAATATTACAGCTTTCAAAAAATCGTCTGTAATTTTCCTTCACACGGCTCTCGATATCACCGCGATTCATTCCTAAATTTAATGACTTGAAATTTCCTTCGCTGATGCCTCCCGTTCTGGTAGAAAATCCATGCTTAACTCCCAAAATTGAAGATTTCAGAGTACATACTTTCTCGGAATCATCTTTGACCGAAACAAGTTTATCTCCCTCGTACTCCACAGTCATGTTAATGTTTGTCTTTCCCTCAAGCATAGGCTTCAAAAAATACTTATCACCTTCCCATGTGGGCATTGAAAGAACCTTATCTTCATCGATCCAACACAAAGTTCCCTCCGGACATTTTTCCGCGAGCGTTCCTTCATATTGCAGCCCCTTATAAAGATACATATCTTCATCTTCCCAAATGTCAGACTTGAATTTAATTACACCGACCATAATATACTCGGTCAGCAATAGTCCTGTCTCTTCCTTAACTTCACGAATCAAACACTCATCGGGAGTTTCACCGGGCAGAAATTTTCCTCCCACACCGATCCACTTACCTTCATTCAGATCATTCTCTTTCTTATTTCTGTGAAGAAGCAAATATTGCCCGTCTTTTTGTATGTAGCATAAAGTAGTATTAATCATCTGTTCACCCATATGATTCATTATATCAAGATATCATCTGTATATGTATACCTTATTCGAAAACAAATCCTGCCTTGAAGGCATGTGAATTAAATGCCTTTTCGTAATCCCTCAATTCGAACTTTTCGATAGGTGGCAAAACGATCATTGTCAGCATATGTACTTTTGAGAACAATCCCTGCATTCGCTAACCCTCCCATATAACGTTTCATAACCACTATCGGTAAAATCCACCAAGAGAACCCTTTGCTACAAAGTAATTCAATTCCGAAATTTTCTACAACTATATTATCACAATAGCTTGAATCTGTGCCCATAAGAAAAGGCCTTCTTAGCAAAACCCACTAAGAAAGCCCTTTGTTTTAAAGCATTTAATGAACCCCTAACCCCGTCCCCAAGGGACCATCGAGCTAGGCGTTAACGATCTGACCAAAATCAGGTTTGAGAGCTGCACCGCCGATGAGACCGCCATCGATATCATCCTTAGAAAGAAGTTCAGCAGCATTACCTGCATTCATTGATCCGCCGTACTGAATACGAACTGCATCTGCTGTTGCCGCATCATACATTTTAGCAATCAAATCACGGATAAGCTTACATACTTCTTCAGCCTGGTCAGCTGTAGCTGTTTCACCTGTTCCGATAGCCCAGATAGGCTCGTATGCAATAACAAGGTTCTTAACCTGATCAGCTGTTATGCCATCAAGATCCCATGTGATCTGTCTTTCAATCCACTCTTTGTATGTTCCTGCCTTACGAAGAGCAAGTGACTCACCACAGCAAAGAATAGGCTTAAGACCTGAAGCGAAAGCTTTCTTAACCTTAGCATTGATGAGAATGTCGTTCTCTCCGAAAATATCTCTTCTTTCAGAGTGTCCGATGATGATGTATTCAACACCTGCGTCCTTAAGCATGGGAGCACTGATTTCTCCGGTGAAAGCACCCTTATCTTCGATGTAGAAGTTTTCAGCACCAAGCTTAACGTTGGTTCCCTTAATAGCCTCTGCTACAGGAACGATATCGATTGCAGGTACACAATATACAACGTCAACTGCATCGTTCTTAACCAAATCCTTTAATGTTGCACAAAGTTCAACAGCCTCGCTGGGAGTCTTATTCATCTTCCAGTTACCGGCAATAATTCTTCTTCTTGCCATTGTATCTTTCTCCTTAAGTAATATTATTTATCATCTGCTGCGTAAACACCGGGAAGTTCCTTACCCTCAAGGAATTCCAAAGAAGCACCACCACCTGTTGAGATGTGGCTCATCTTGTCAGCAAATCCTAACTGATTGCAAGCTGCAGCCGAATCACCGCCACCGATGATTGTTGTTGCATCTGTTTCAGCCAAAGCCTTAGCTACTGCGATTGTACCCTTAGCCAATGTAGGATTCTCGAATACACCCATAGGTCCGTTCCAAACAACTGTCTTAGCTTCTTTAACAGCGTTAGCGAAAAGTTCCTGAGTCTTAGGTCCGATATCAAGACCTTCCATATCTGAAGGAATAGCATTCGAATCAACATACTTAACATCAACAGGTCCGTCGATAGGATCAGGGAAGCCTGTTGCAATACCTGTATCTACAGGAAGCAATAACTTCTTGCCAAGCTTGTCAGCTTTAGCCATCATTTCCTTACAGTAATCAATCTTCTCATCATCAACCAATGACTTACCGATTTCATATCCCTTAGCCTTAAGGAATGTGAAAGCCATACCACCACCGATAATAAGAGTATCGGCCTTTTCAAGAAGGTTATCGATAACGTTAAGCTTATCGGCAACCTTAGCACCGCCAAGAATAGCAACGAAAGGACGAACCGGATTCTCAACTGCATTTCCGAGGAAATCGATTTCCTTCTGCATCAAGTAACCAACTGCATTAGCTCCGCCTTTTTCTGAGATATACTTAGTAACAACAGCTACCGAAGCATGTGCTCTGTGTGCTGAACCGAAAGCATCACATACATAATCATCAGCAAGATCTGCAAGTTCTTTAGCGAAAGCTTCGCCGGCCTTCTGCGGCTTGGTTTCTTCTTCGCCGCGGAAACGTGTATTCTGAAGAAGTACTACATCTCCTGCCTTCATATTTGCAACTGCATCTGTAGCAGCCTGACCTGTAACATTGTAATCAGCAACGAATACAACTTCCTTGCCGAGTTTTTCAGACAATCTCTTAGCAACAGGTGCCAAAGATTCCTTCTCGTTAGGTCCTTCTTTAACCTTACCCAAATGTGAGCAAAGGATAACCTTAGCTCCATCCTTCAACAATTTGTTGATTGTAGGAAGTGCTGCAACGATTCTTGTCTCATCTGTGATTTCACCGTTCTTCAAAGGTACATTGAAGTCGCAACGAACCAATACTCTCTTGCCTGCAGCATTAAAATCATCAACGCTCTTCTTGTTTAATGACATATGAATGTCCTCCTTATAAAAATATTCTATCTGTCACTTGCGCAATGTGACAGATCAATTTTAAGTTCTGTCAAAAAAAGGTCCGGTCCTCATGGACCGGACCCTTAAGTCTTAGCAGTTAATTAAGAACTGATTAGCCAAGCTCAGCGAAGTACTTAATTGTACGAACCATCTGAGATGTGTAAGAGTTCTCGTTGTCATACCATGAAACTACCTGTACAAGGTTGTCTTCGCCAACCATTGTCTGTGTAGCATCAAAGATTGAACCATATGTTGATCCAACGATATCTGAAGAAACGATTTCTTCCTCGTTGTATCCGAATGACTCTGTAGCTGCTGCCTTCATAGCTGCATTGATTTCGTCCTTAGTAACTGACTTCTCTACTGTAGCAACAAGAATTGTTGTAGAACCTGTTGGAGTTGGTACTCTCTGTGCAGATCCGATGAGCTTACCATTTAACTCAGGGATAACAAGACCGATAGCCTTTGCAGCACCTGTTGAGTTAGGAACGATGTTTACAGCACCTGCACGAGAACGACGAAGGTCACCCTTACGCTGTGGTCCATCAAGAATCATCTGATCT
>JAZUFE010000015.1:0-7372 GCA_045640525.1 Lachnospiraceae bacterium
CCGTCATCACAACTGTGCAGCTGCTGTGGGAAAGTGAAGAAACTCAAACTATCCGACAGAGTATACAATTGTGAGTGTGGCTTCACAATGGACAGGGATCAAAATGCTGCCCTGAATATCCTGATGGAAGGATTACGACTGCTAAAAGAAGCAGTCTAAAATAAATAAACCGGTAGGGCGGGGACCGGCCGAACCTAACGCCTGCGGACACCGTGTAAGGCAGTGATTATGCATTAGCATAGTCAATGCAGTGGTGGTTGAAACAGGAAGCTCGTAAAATCAATTTACGAGTAGTTCACCAATCAAATGTCAATTATGCTATACTTTTATTGAATACTGTTAAGTGGAGGCATATTATGGATAACCAAATTCATTTCGTACATGTAACCGAAGAATATCCGTATCTGGAAGAACTGCTTGATATCAGAGATGAGGCATTTCCCGAAAACGAACGTTCCTCAGATCGTAATCTTGATGCATACATCAACAACACAAGATTCACCACTTACGCTGTTGAAGACAACGAACGTCTCGTAGGCTTTACTGTATTGATTAATATTGACGAAGATTACAGCTACCTATTGTATTTGGCTATCGGACAGCAATTCAGAAGTAAGCATTACGGCAGCATCGTTCTTCAAAACCTCATAAATAATGAATTGAAAGGAAAAGCCCTTTTCGGATGTATTGAAGCTCTCCTTCCCGAATCCGAGAACTATACTCAACGTGTCAAGAGAGCCGAATTCTATACAAGAAACGGTATGACGGTTCTTGATAAGGTTTTTTGCAAAGAACCTGTCGGAAGCTTCCAGTTCTTCTGCTCCGATTCCAAAGTTGATTTTGAAACACTGAAGCAGAAAATGCTAATGCTGGCTGCTTCTTCCAAGTAATGTAAGGTCTAATTATTTTCGGCTATGTGCTTAATCTTGCACATAACCCACGGAACCAAAATCATAATGTAAATAATAAAAACCGAATTGCTCAAAAACTTGGCTGCATCACGACCGATATATTTTTGAAAAAAATCAATCGAATACGTATCCCAAACGCACAGCGGAATAAGTGCAATAATTCCTACAATGCATCTGTCTTTCCATGAAGGCATCGCTTCTTCAAATTTAAATCTGCGTCTTGCAAAATATCTGCAAATTGAAAACGCTGACAGTAACCCAATACCTTCATAAGAATCGGCACGCATCTTGGTAGGATCAACGAGTAATGAACCGTCTTCAAGATACTGCAGCGGATACGGTTTGAGCAGATAGTAAGCTACTAATACAGCGCAAAGTATCAATCCGCCTATCAACACCCACTTGTCACGTCTTATATCTTTATCTGTCCACTTCTCAATCAACACGGATACAAACATTACCAACACCGTGGCAGTGCAACCGACAATTACATCCTTGGGCGTATGAACACCCAAATAGTTGCGAGAAAACATAGTGGCGGCGATAAGCAAGAACAACACTATCGTTACCCATTTGCATATTTTTCTAAACCACATTCCGATTCCGCCGTATGTTGATGTAGCGGCAGTTGCGTGTCCGCTGGGAAACGAATAGCCTGTCGCAGCAATTTTCGAATCCCCGTAAGGTTCGATTCTTGAATCAAGTATCCAGGGCCTATTGATACAGCATGTAAGTTTCAAAAAGCCGTTAGCAATATTGCTGCCCGCATAACCTGCAAGGATGTATCTTCCGGCTTTAGGGTCGAAAACCCAATAAATAATACATATTGCAGCAAGCGGAATAAAGCTGACGGATACTTTCGTAACAATATCCATGAACGGCACCAAAAAAGCGCCCCACGATTCTCTTATTTCCTGCAATAATAACAAATAATCTATTTCCACGTTTCTGTCTCCCGTAACAATGTTTTAAGTTCAATTGATTATAACACAACTTTGTTTTCCTTACACTTTACACGGCAATATTGACGTATCACCGTTATAAGTATATGTTAAAATAGCAAATAAAAGAGAAAGTGTTAGCTATACACAAATCACTAAGTGAGGACGCAAACAATGACTAAAAATATCGCCTGCAAAATCAGAACTCTCGGAATATTAATTCTATCCTTGATGGGTCTTACCGCGTGTAATACCTATAACACTCAAACGATAGCCGAAAAATCTGTTGACCTATATTCAACCGAAACCGAAGGTTGGGCAGATGAATCAAAATCCCAATATAACAGTAAGCTTCCTGTTGTCTATATCAATACCGAAGATTCCAAAATCAACAAAAAAGAATACTCAAATGCGACCTTAAAAATTCAGGGAAATGACCTGTGGCCGGAACAGTACGACGGTCCCATCCAGGTTAAAGGACGTGGTAACTCTTCATGGGTAATGGACAAAAAGCCCCTTAAGATTAAGTTGGATAAAAAAACAAGCTTATTTGATATGAATAAGTCAAAGCATTGGGCTCTTTTGGCAAACTATATTGATGAATCAAATATGAAAAATCGAATTGCCAATGACCTCGCCGAAAGCATTGGGCTTCTATCCATGAAAAGTACTTGGGTTCAGGTTGTTTTGGATGGAAACTATGCCGGACTGTACCAATTGTCGGAATCGATTCGTCCCGAAGTAGTTGACGGACTTCTGTTTGAGGTTTCCGCAGAATACGATGAAGACATCCAATTCCGTACTTCCACTTCGAAATGGCCGGTTATGGTTATAAGCACTGATGAAGTAACTAAAGAGCCGGAGCTTTTGGATCACGCCAAAGAAATATGGAATCGCGTTGATGAAGCCGTCAGCTCCGAAGACGGATATGCTTCTGACGGAACATATTATGCCGATTTGATAGATATGGATTCATGGATAAAGTATTGGATGATTGTTGAGCTTATGAACAATTCCGATGCATCCAAGAAATCAAGATATGTTTCTTTGAATGGTGAGGATAAGCTTGTTTTTGGTCCTATTTGGGATTCGGATTTTTCTTTAAATACATCTCCCAAAATATATACGGATTTATATTGGTCAAAAGAATCCCACGCACTTGATGATCCTATCGGATGGAGTGTAATGGTTTCAACAAACGAGAATAATTTCCTGAATAGTCTCTTTTCTCACGAGGATTTCAAAGAAAGAGCTTTTGAACTGTTCCGTACTGAATTTGCTCCGGCAGTTTCAACTTACCTTGATAGCAATACTATAGAAGGATACTACGATTACTTAAAAGATGCCGCTTTGGCCAATGAATCTCTTTGGAGATTCGACCGTGGTTTTAACGGCGATTACGAGGCAATGTATTCCTTCTTAAAAGAGCGATTCGAATGGATGAAGAACGAGATTCAGTAATTCCTATGGTTTCTTTTTCATTCTTTCACGAAATTCGGCAGTTGCCGTAAGAAGTACGTCGCCACTTGAATTAAGTGCTGTTTCGAGTGAATCCTGAACAACACTTATGATGAAACCGACACTGACCATCTGCATTGCAACATCGTTCCCGATTCCAAAAAGCGAACAGGCCATAGGGATAAGCAAAAGGCTCCCCCCGGCAACACCTGAGGCTCCGCAAGCTCCGAGAGTTGCGATAATACTGAGAATCAGTGCCGTCAAAAAGTCTACCGAAATTCCCAGTGTATGGGCAGCTGCAAGTGTCATGACCGTTATGGTTATTGCAGCGCCGTCCATATTTATTGTTGAACCCAAAGGAATTGAGACACAATAAAAATCTTTATCCAATCCAAGTTTTTCACACAGTTTCATATTAATCGGAATATTAGCTGCGGAACTTCTTGTAAAGAATGCCGTTATTCCACTTTCTTTCAGGCATGTCAGCACCAAGGGATAGGGATTTTTCTTCAAAGTAATTCCCACAATAATCGGATTGATTATTAAAGATACCGTGAGCATGCATCCAACCAAAACGGCAAGCAGTTTTCCGTAATCGGCAAAAATAGACAGCCCGTTTTCAGCAACTGTGCTAAAGATTAATCCAAGAATACCAAACGGAGCGCATTGAATAATCCAGGAAACGACTTTCGATATTGAATCGGCCAGGTCTGAAATAACGTCTATGGTTGTTGGTTTGGCAACATGCTTTAATGCTATTCCGATAACAATCGCCCAAAACAAAATCCCCATATAATTTCCGTTTGACATAGACTGAATGGGATTGCTGACAATATTGGTCAAAAGATTGGAAAGAACTTCTCCTATTCCGCTCGGAGGAGTACCTTCCGCAACGTTTTCATTAAGAGTTACGGTTATCGGAAAGATGAAACTTGCTATAACGGCAATCAATGCGGCAAGAAAAGTTGTCAACATATATAAAAAAATTACAGTTCTGAATCTTCTGCCTATTCCGGCTCTTGCCTTTGAAATGGCACTAAGTACCAAAATAGATACCAGAATTGGGGCAATTGCCTTAAGTGCTCCCACAAAAACCTGTCCCAAAAGGCCTATAAATGTCCAATTAGGAACTATAAGTCCGAAAGCTACACCAATCACCAGACAAATCAAAATTCTTATGACAAGACTCAACGAAGTCCATTTTTTAATTATTGATATTTTTTGCATACTCTATATCCATTCCTTTACTTTGAGAAGAAATCATCAACACTTTTTCTTATATCACTCGCCGCCATCGATTTGAGAAGATATCCTGCAGGTTTCAATTTGGTAAGCTGTCCGACAGTAGTATAGTCTCCTACACCGGTTAAAAACATAATTGGTATTGATTCAAAATCTGCCTCACTCTTAATCATTTCATAAACCTGCCTGCCGTCAACTATCGGCATGTCATAGTCCAAAAGAATCAAATCGGGTTTCTTTAGTGAAATTGACTTAATGGCCATTGCTGCCGAATTAGCCAACATTACCTGATACTTATCTTCAAACATTCCTTTAATGTTACGAAGCATCGTACCCGAATCATCAACCGCCAGTATTGTTTTTTGTTCTACAGTCCGATTCTTGTGAAGTTGCTCTGCAATCGAATCCAAAACCTTATTTATATCAACCGGTCTCATGAAGATTTCCATGACCAGATCATCCGGCAAAATCTTCTTTGTAAGCACAAGTTCGTCCGGTTTGCCCAAAAGGAACAACGGTATTCCTTTACCAAACGACATATCTCTTATGTATGTCATTGTTACATGATCATTTGCAAAATTGCCATCCAAAAAAAGAACCATAGCCCGTATGTTTGCATTCAAATCCGACAATTGTTTAACATCCGGACGCACAACTGTTGTTTCAATTTTTGCAGCAGCCATTTTCTCTGTCAGACCTCTGGAAAGAAAGGTATCCGTCGACGTCACAATAATAATCTTACCATTTGCCCTCATCGTACATTTCCCTCACTCATAATCATCTGTGACATTCTTTTTGCGGTTGACATAACATTTTTCAAATCAACATCCGCAACATATGTCTTTAAGTCTTCAAATTCCTTTTGAGCACACTTGGGAATTCTGCATTGCTCCAATTCTTCCAAAGCCTCATCCACACCATCCAAATTGAAGCAATCAGCTGCTTTATCCATTTGATCCAAAAGTATCTCAATTCTGTCAAATGAAGCAAACACCTGCACTGTACTGTCATTTTCTGTATACTCTTGCAAAGTATTTTTTAACAACTCATAATTATCCAATACCAAAGGTGTATTGGCATAGAGTTCATCCAGTTTTTCCTCTTTTGAATACTTTTCAAGTTTCGCAAATTCTTCGGAAAGAGCAATTGCGCCTATAAGATTAGACGAGCTTTTTAATCCATGAACCTCAACTCTGTACTGTGAAAGATTTTTTTCATTCAAAAATCCTTTTATCAGCTCAATCTTCTTTTCTACCACATCACAATAATCCTTGAATAATTTTTTAAGGAGTTTCGCTGAACCACAGTTCGCAACTCCCATCTTGGCGTCGATTCCTTCTATTTGAGGAAGTTCCTCCTCAAGTTCTGCCTTAGGCGCAGCTTCTTCCGAAGTATTAACCATTCCCTTGGGAAGCCATTTAACAAGAATCTGCGTAATTGCATCGTAATTTATGGGTTTGACCATAACATCATTCATACCCGCCGCAATGAGTCTTTCATGTTCGTCATTACTGGCTGTCAACGCGATGATTGGCAGACTCTTAATTCGTTCATCTCCCATCTGCCTTACAACCACAGTTGCCTCATCGCCATTCATTTCAGGCATAAGGTAATCCATAAATACAATATTATACTGATTGGCCAATATCTTTTCCACTGCCTCAACGCCGCTTTCTGCCACGTCAATTTCCATATTCAGTGATTCCATTATACTCAGCACTACTTCTCTGTTAATCTCATTGTCTTCAACCAGCAATATTTTCGCATCATATGATTCCAATTTCATAACTTCCTTCTTCCTGTGTGATTTTAGTCTGTAAGTTCAGTTGCATGCATATTCCCTGCACTTTAGATATTATATCATTTCGAGATTCCGAATTCTTCACTCTGCGTTCTCAAATATATATGGTTTCTTTTCATTATATTTGATTCTCATCGTTTGACCTTTAATCTCCGCTATTTCAGGATCCGGCAACGGATAAAAAGAATAATAGCCTCTCCTTTCCTTATCGCCGGCAAAATATGTTATTTCATACTCATAATAATCAAGTTCGCAATATCCTACTTTCGTTCTGCTTGCAGCCTTATTTCTTCTGCCGGTAAATGTTGCTGTTGTCTCTATCCATGACTTGGTTCTATTGCTATGCAGTTTCGAAAAAATTTCCAATAAATTCATGATTTATAATTCCTTTTAACCTCTTGGGGAATACTATCTTTTTGTAAAGCAACAATCATTTAATGAGTAAAATATAACACAATACAAGTGATATGTGATACCCTATTTGCAAAATGTATAACATCAATCTCGGAAAGGTAATTTTTCACCTCTGACATAAATATTCCCACTCAATAGATTAACTCGTAACTATCGTGATTTCTGATACTCTATTTTGAACCTATTCTCCATTTTTTCATCTCATACTTTTCTCATGCAAATTTTTTAGAGCCAAAATAGAGCCAGTGCATCCTCATCGGGAACACGTAGTAAAGATCAGAAATGTGTCCAGTTAAGATTTGGAACGCATGCGTTCCAAATCTCTATATTAGAGAATAGTCATAGAGTAAAATAATAGTTGGCAAAAATAATAAATAAGGGAAGAGGAAAACCTCTTCCCAAACATACAGATAAATCTTAGTATTTAAGTTGCGAGAAATAAATATAAGGAGCTATCTGTATGTCAACTATGTTAAATGAAGAAGGCTATACTTACAAGGAGTTAGAGAAAGAAATTTTTAGAATGGTATGTGAATGGGGACAGGTATTTACCAGAACCTTCCTCGAAGAGTACGATATATACCTTATGAATAACCGAGATAGGG
>JAZUFE010000016.1:0-2664 GCA_045640525.1 Lachnospiraceae bacterium
AGCTCGGTTTTGACTTTTGTAGTCTAACAATAAATATAATTTGAAGGATGTTTTATTATGTAATTATATAATACTTTAATTTAATTAAGGAAATGTATTTGTAACTATCCCAATATGAAAACAAACAATAAAAAAAGGCGTGCAATGTTTTGCACGCCTTTCAGCAATAATTATTGAACTATGTCTTAATTTTTCTCCGGCAACGGAAAAGAAAGCATTTGATCAATATATGTATCATCGTAGCTGATTTCCACATCTACAACCTTTCCATCCTTTTTAACCAATTTATATTTTGGATTTATGAATCCCTTGTAAGGTTTGATGTTCAACTTTGAATAACGCTCCTTGATTTCTTTGTGCAAGTCAGCATCAATCTTAACCGCATAAGTCTCTACAAGATTTCTTGCGGCATTGAAGTCTCCTGTTGACTTTATTCGCTGAATTTCTTTGAGCAAATCTCCGAACAAAGAACGAAGTTTAACATAGTCATTAACCATAACAAAAGTCTTTCCATTTGTTTTGACAAGCTCAACGACCTTATCAGCGGCACCTTTCTCCAAAACCCATCGAGAAATCAATGCACGATTACGCATGTGCGCCTCCTCAATATTATCACCGATATTTATGCGCACCAACTGAGTCAAAAGACCATTCATCAAGTAAGTATAATACTCGGATTTATACGCATCAGCATTAGGAAGAAGTCCAAGCTCCACCAATTTCGAATCCGCAGCATAGTAAAGACCAAACAAGTCAGCCCTTGCCTCTTCGATAGTTGCGCCATAAACTCCAAGTTCATCTCCGGTCACACCATCAGCCAAACGACCGCTTCCGTGTCCAAGACATTCGTGCAAATCAGTATGGATATTATCCGACTGGAAGCCATACTTTGCAATCAAATCTCTCTCAACATCAGAAAATACGAACTCGTCATGAAATCCATTACCCTTAGCAGCTTCGTGGTATGCGGAAGTGATATTCTCGATTGTAACTGACTTAGAACCATGCACTTCACGAATCCAATTCGCATTTGGAAGGTTAATTCCGATCGGAGTAGCCGGGTAACAATCTCCTGCCAAGAAAGCCGCGTTAATGACCTTCGCAGAAACACCCTTGCACTTCTTTTTCTTGAACTCCGAAGAAACCGGAGAATTGTCCTCGAACCACTGAGCATTCTCGCACAACACATCCGAACGGCGAGTAGCCTCAAGATCCTTGAAGTTCACAATAGACTCCCAGCTTGCCTTGATTCCAAGCGGATCACCGTAAGTCTCGATAAAACCATTGACGAAATCGACGCGGCTAACAGTGTCCTTCACCCAATTTATGCTGTACTCGTCGAATTTCTTAAGGTCTCCAGTATTATAATATTCAATCAAAAGCTCGATAGTTTTCTTCTGCTGGTCATTTTCAGCATATTGCAAAGCTTCATTGAGCCAGAAAACAATGCTACTAATTCGGTCAAAATATTTACCATCCGAATACCAGACTTCTTCCTTGACAACTCCATCCTTATCCTTATAAAGTTTAGAGTTTAGACCATAGGAAATCGGAGTTTTATCGGAAGAATCACGCAAAGAATTATAAAAAGCTTCAGCCTCCTTCTGCGTTACACCTTCATAATAATTGTTGGCAGAAGTAGCTATCAAATCATCACCGTCAGCCTGATTAACTCTCTTTGCCAAGAAATTAGTGTCAAAGAGAACTTTAATAGCTTCGTCCTTAGACAGTCCTACAGGCTCGTCAAATTTATCATAGCAAGCAGAGAACCACTCCTTTGTAAACTCAGGGTAAAACTTGTCGGTAGAATAATGGTGATGAATACCATTCGAGAACCAAAAGCGCTTCAAATAGAGTTCAAAAGCAGCAAAGTTCTTTTCATCATCTGCACCTATCTTCTTAATATAAATATACTCAAGAATGTCTTTCAAACGAAGGTTGTAGGCACAATTTTGATCAAAAAGAATATCACGACCTTGCTCTGCCGCCTTAGAAAGATTAAAGATTAAAAGTTTTTGATTGAGAGGAAGCTCCTCAAAACCAGGCACTTTATAGCGCAAAACTTCAACATCATAAAAGCTGTCAACATGGTAATTGAAAGCTACAGACGAGTCAGCCGAACAGTTCGAACCATTCGGTGCGCTGGTGCCTACACAACTGGAAAAAGAAATAGCCATTGTGAATGCTCCTAAAAATTTATACATTATATTTTATATTTGTTATTGCTTATTTTTGGCATCGACATTTTGACGGAGAACCCATTTCCCATCAACAACCTCGAATGCGTCATAAGTAAAGTCAGGACCGTAATAAGAATAGATGTCAGTGAACATGACACTCTCCGGAGCCAAATGATCAAAGATAATCGAATGCTGGCTTGGATCATAGTTCACAGCAATCCTGCCATTCGCATCATACTGCAAAAGGTATCTATATCTTGCAGGCTTACCTTTCTGCTTGAACGCCATCTTGCTAAAGTTAAGACGTCCCTTTGAATCCAAACGAGCAGCATCAAGAACCTTAAACTGAGAATCCGGAGCGTTTTTAGACCAACCAATCAAGGTATAATATTCGTCGCGCTTAAACTTAACATGAATCAAGGAATAGTACAACGAGCCATACCAATTGTCATGAGGGATACGCATATCGTCGCGCGGAATATAA
>JAZUFE010000017.1:0-2102 GCA_045640525.1 Lachnospiraceae bacterium
AATTATGGGCACAAACTTAAGAACAACAAAAGTGCAAAGTAACTGAAGGTCATTATGACCTCATGTGTGTTGTGAGTTCTTTAAGGCTTCGTGCATTTTCCTGTGCCTTTCTATTTCCTTCGGAATATCTATCGGACCCTGGTTCCTAAGACATTCTAAGGCCCCCATCGTATTCTGTCTGTGATACTCGTTGATGAATTTCATTTTTTCTTCAGCCATAGTTATTTTGAATTAAGTGAAATTCGCTCATAGCAGTAAGTTTGTATCTGCAAAACTATAACTGTAATCAGCGATTGCATAATTTCTGCAAGGGTTGCAGAAATTTGCCCCCGTCGAATATTTCCAATACTTTTGTATCGGAAAAGAAACGGAATCGAGTTGACATTTGTGCCTACCTTTGAAATGGGTACCTCTTTAGAAGATCCATTTCCCGAGACTAATGACAATTCGATTCCTTATTTCTAAAAGCAATTAAGTAAGAATCTGAACAGCTTTTCAGAGGAAGTTAGGAAGTTCATCCTAAGCTAACTGGTTATCCTGTCCTTCACGAAGATAAGCTGGAGCCCTTGGCGAAGGATAGAAAGATGTACAGAAGTGGCATGAGAATAACAGAAGTGAAAGGTGAGTCATCTTGAAGAGCAGAAAGGTCGGCTGCCCCAAGATTGGTAATGAGGATTTGACCGCCCTCCCTGATGGCTCTTTTCACGTTCGACCATTAATCTTCTATGATGAGGAATCCTCCACCATCAAGAAACTCATGAAAAGCATGGCAGCCTTTTCCTGTATTCCGCTTCTTTATCGGCGGTCCATATCTCTCTTCCATCAGCTTCAGTGCCTCTTCGTCCGATAAGTTCAAAGGCTGCTTGCGGGAGCGTGCGTATTCCTCTTCTAACTTCCGGTGCAAGGCAAGCCATGCCGGCTCTTCCTTCAGCTGACTTTCCATGACTCTACATTTTTCTTTTTCCATATATGATTGCAATTTAAATGGTAGAACCGTTAATAAGTGGCCCTTACGCGTGCAATGCACTTAGAGATTCCACCTTCTTGGTTACAGTGCAAAATTATCCGATGCCGTTCCGCTGCAGAAATATCTGCAAGGCTTGCAACCATTTTACAAATCATATACTTGAAGGTACTTTTGTCCGGTTGCGTTTGAAACGACTGTTGGTTGATCTTGCTCTTTTGCAGGGGACGCGGTTTCAAACGCAACTTATTATTACATTAAAAACTGTTGGTTATGGCAATACTGTCCTGTGGCATGTTTCAGTTGGAAGCCGGTTATAAATCAATAAAAGATTATTCCGGCGTCCTTGACTATGAGTATTCATTCAGAATCCTGATTAATGGGAATCCGTTCTTTTCCGAGTATATTGAAAATGATCTGCTGACCGGCGGAGGTTACATTATTGCATCCAGTTACGAAGAGGACAGATTACTTCTAGTTTTCAAGAAGATTATTGATGCTGAAACACCTGTTGGTACAGAATTATCGTATTACTGCGATGTGGATTCCCCGCAGCGGATTTTTATAGACGTTTCAAAAGAGACTTTCACGAATTGTCCAAACTTAGTCTATTATCCCATCAAAATTAGACTGGATAGCGATTCGTTTATTCGTATTATGCGGATAGGTGAAATAACACTGGCATCTCATTGGTTTGATACATCTGAAATCGAAAAATTCGTTCGGGAGATGGAGAGGGAAAAAGAGGAAGTTTCAATAGTACAACTGTGAGCCATTTTCCCGTACCTTTGCTGCCAGAAGAGGAGGTATTCTGATATATCCGCGAATTAGGCGCGGACGAAGATTCAGATAATCTCCTCTTTCTTATTTGGGATTCAGTAATGATACCGTCAAACCGCAATTCAATAATTGATAAATAATTGAGCTATTGAATGATACTGACATGCAGACCTTCAACAACGAGGCTGAAGTGCCTGGGGTTCACCTTGACCACTCAAATAGCTCAATTATGGGCACAAACTTAAGAACAACAAAAGTGCAAAGTAACTGAAGGTCATTATGACCTCATGTGTGTTGTGAGTTCTTTAAGGCTTCGTGCATTTTCCTGTGCCTTTCTATTTCCTTCGGAATATCTATC
>JAZUFE010000018.1:0-65185 GCA_045640525.1 Lachnospiraceae bacterium
TACTTATTTTGCGAATCCACAGTCACCCTTCTCCGGCGCTTCTGCTCCGGAAACATAATGCGCATTGAATTCCATATTGATATCGCGCAGTTCCTTCTTGCCGTCTATATAATCCTGATACATTTCGGCAAGTCCGGCCATACATCCATCACAACTTCCGCTGATATTCCCAATAGATTCGGCAACAATTGCCTCACGTTCTTCTCTTGTAGTATCTTTAATCAAATAACCCATCTTTTCGGTAAGGCCTCCCATGCTTTTTTCGTACTCATGAAGTGTCATCGCTCCCGTCTTAAGAAACGAATTCAGCATATTAATCTGTTTTACGTATAATTCAATATTCGTCATCTTATCTTGCATCGGATCCGCAACACTTAATATCATGCTCTGCCCCGCTGGCATTACTCATCTTCCGAACCTGCATATATATTCTTTCAATTTCATCAATCGGAAACTTCGGAAATGCTTTGCACAATCCATCAAAATCAATTCCACATCTTGCCATGCCTTCTACGGCACGCTTGTCTTGGTCGTTCATTGGTATTAATACTCCTTTGTTATTACTGCCACATCATACAATTCCTGTAAAGTATCAAGATCATCTGCGTTCTTAATCAGCATGATGTCATGAAACTCTCCTGTATGGATATTTTTAAATCCTGCCACCTGTTCATCGGAACAGATACTGCACTTAAGTATTGGGCGATAATTCTCTCTATCATATTGTTCTATAGGAATTGTTTTCTTTTTTCCGAACATCTACTTATAAGCCATTCTAGCCTTACTAATATTCTTTTGAAATCTTCTCAATCTGATATGCTTTCTTAAAGTACTCTATATCCTTTTCTGTTCTGACAACCATTACCTCAGTAAAATGACCATCCGTTTTATTCTTAAATCCGGCAACCTGCTCTCCGGTACAGATAGAACACTTAATCACCGCAATCTGACTATCTTTATCAAAAGGAACATCCTCTGATAATTTTGATAAATAATATGGTTTCTTTCCAAAATCCTGATGCATTTCAATCGCGAATATAATTATGAATATCAGTAAAACTATTCCGCCAATTATACAAAGCAACCAAATGAATCTACCGGTAAATATCCATATTAAAAGCGGCAATATCATACCAACCAGTATACTTGCCAAAATCCATTGGCCACCGAAATGTATGGAATTGATTTTAGGAAGCATCTTCATATCTTTTCACTCATAAATGCTTTCATCGGATTTACTGTCTTAGAAAGAGAAAAAATATAATCCTGTTCATTATCTATATAATCACGAAGCTGCTTAAGCTCATCCGCACTAAACCCCTTATTGCTGATTACTTTGCATCCGGGGACAACAAACTCAGCTGACTTGTCCTTATCTGTAAATAGAACATATACTCCCTTTTTATCATCATTACGCATCATCGATGAAACGCTCATCTTTACTTCACTGTTCATAATCAGCACCCCACATTGATACCTTTATCATAGCATAACTAAGCAATAAAAATAACATTATATGCTGAAGTAACTTTTGGGAGAATATCGGGCCTGGTCAAAATGGTCAATATATAAAAAAGGATTCTCTGATATACCCAAAAATGTGCAAATAATCTTTATCACTAAACAAGGAGTGCCAATGTATAGATTTGACAATATAGCGAGAATCTATCAGGAGAATGGATATACTCTGATTGAACGACCATGACGATCCGAAACTGGGGTAAGGTCTATGTTGAACTTCAAATCATGTATGAAGGAAGACTTCCTGAATAATAAAAAATCTCTCTGACTTTGTTCTTATGGACAGAGCCAGAGAGCCTTAGTGCGATTATCTTCCAAATTAATATGCCAAGCTATAAACCATGCAAACGGGAAGTTATCATTTTCTCACTACCCTGATGGCGACGTTATGGTTATGACCATCAGTCTTCCACAGTTCCTTAAAAGTATCTGTCTTAATCTTTCGATTATAATGATCACCCTTCTCGTTTGCATATATGCCGACTGATTCTGCGGCATATATATATTCATCATCATAACCGACAATAGGCAGAAAATGCAGAAGCGAATTGCCGGGTGCTATCTCCATCCCTACAATAACAGGCACTCCTTTGCTGATTTCATACTTAAGTGCCGCCAAAGAAATCATACCGGACTCCAGTTCATACCCGTACCGTTCTACACCTGCCTGCATCGCCTCATAAGGTACAGAGCCATCCTTGCCCTTAGGTTCCAGCGAATCATAGAATTCTTTAGAATCAACATCTTCACCCAGACTTCGAAGCACATATGCTGTTGAATATGCACCACACTCATACCTGTACTGCTTCTGTATCTCATTCTCGGTCGTGATCATGTATTCAGAAGGTGCATTGACACGGTAGAACAGTTCCTGACCGCCAAATATCAATGCAACTGTCAAAATGACACCCAATAAAAATATAATAAAAATTCTGATTATCTTCTTGATATTCACGACTCCAATCCCCGTTCAATTCTAGGTTATATTCAAAGTTATTATTTCCTTAAGTCCTTCTGACATATTTGGTCCCATTGTTCGATTTTTGAACCCCTAACCCCGTCCCCAAGGGGGCCAAAGGGGCCAAAGGGGGCCAAGGGCCAAGCCTATCCTTCTATCAGCCAAGTATACATCTCCGTATACTTCTTCGCGCTTACATCCCAGCTAAAATCTGCTGCCATGGCGCGATCAATTATCTTATTCCACTCACGCTTCTTATCGTAGAAAATCTTCTCGGCGTAACGAATAGTACCGAGCATTTCGTGAGCATTGTAGTTTAGGAACGAGAATCCCGTTCCTAAAGATTCGTATTCGTTGTACGGTTCAACCGTATCCTTAAGACCACCGGTTTCACGTACAATAGGTACGGTTCCGTATCTTAATGCCATAAGCTGCGACAGACCGCAAGGTTCAAATAATGAAGGCATTAAGAATGCATCGGCTGCAGCATATATCTTATGTGAGAGTTCGTCTGAATAGAATATATTGGCAGAAACCTTGTCGTTATACTTCCAGTCGAAGTGTCTGAACATATTCTCATATCGTTCTTCGCCTGTTCCCAGAACAACAATCTGAACCTGATCCTGGCAAAGCTCATCCATAATATACGCAATCAAATCGAATCCCTTTTGATCCGTAAGACGTGATACTATACCAATCATCATCTTCTTCTCATCAACTTCCAGACCTAATTCTTTTTGCAATGCTGTCTTATTCTTTAATTTTTCTTTTCGGAAGTTAACAGCATTGTATGGGTGCGCAAGATACTTATCCTTTTCAGGATTGAAACTCTCATAATCAATTCCGTTAACAATACCTCTAAGGTCGTTGGCACGTGCTCTGAGCAATCCGTCCAAATGTTCACCGTAGAACTCCGTCTTAATCTCATCGGCATACGTTTGCGAAACGGTTGTAATTGCATCAGCATATACCAAGCCTCCCTTTAACAGGTTGGCATCCTGGAATGCTTCAAGTTTATCGGAGGTAAAGAAATAGTCGGGTAACCCTGTTATATCCTTAACATCCTGCACGCCCCATTTGCCCTGGAACTTAAGATTATGAATTGTCATAACAGACTTGATGCCACGGAAGAATTCATTACCCTGGAATCTCTCCTTCAAATATACCGGTACAAGTCCTGTCTGCCAGTCATGACAATGAATGATATTCGGTCTGAAATTAATCAGCGGAAGAATTGAGAGCGCTGCCTTGGAGAAGAATGCGAACTTCTCGATTTCATAAAGCGCATTGTCACCATATGGTCCGAAACCACCGAAAAACATTTCATTATCAATAAAATAGTACTTAATTCCGTCCACTTCGGCTTTAAGCACACCTACATACTCATTTTTCCAATGAAAATCCATGTAGAAATGCGTTACATATTCAAGCTTATCCTTGAATTCTTGCTTCATGCATGTATATTTCGGAAGGACAACTCTAACATCAAAGTATTCTTTATCTATCGCTTTAGGCAAAGATCCGACAACATCTGCCAAACCTCCTGTCTTAATAAAAGGCACACCTTCTGATGCTACGAACAGTATGTTTTTCATCCAATCTCCATTCTGCTTTTGCCACGCGCAAAAGCTCATCTCCAACCATAATAAATTCTTTACTCAATTATCTCCCAATGCTCATATCCATTACTCAATTATACCCCAACACTCATATCCATTACAAGATTTTGCCCTTTAAGTGTAACCTTGGCACATGCACCGTTAATTATCGGCATTGCCGGTGAAACATGACCTATATCCGCATCGATAATCACCGGTACATTATGATCGTACAACGTATGCTTCAATACCGCATCAACATAATTGAGCCCCATTATCTCCTCCGGATGTATGGGACGCCCGAAAATGAAACCCTTCGCATTTTCAAACCATCCTGCCTCATTCATCTTCCACAATGCCCGTCGAAGCGACAGCACATTCAAATCGCAGGCTTCAAGATACCATATTATTCCGTCATTCTTATATTTTTGATTAAACTGTTTCACATAATCGAAGCGTGTTCCTACCAAGCCTTCAAGGATATCTATGCAGCCTCCCAGTAATCTTCCTTCGATAAAGATATCATCCGCCGGATCGGTTCCGCTCTCCGGCTTCCATCCCACGATATGAGTCGGCTCCGTACAATTGAATCCCTCATACGGATGTTCCTCATCGACCAATGACTCGATTTGAAATTTATCATAGTTGCCAACTTTTAAGTTTCGCCCCGTCAAAACATCAATGGCATCATATAATGACTTGTGCCATTCCCTCATTCCAAAGGCAGCTGCATTCGGTCCGTACACCGAAGCCGTATCCGCCATGGTTGTCAAAAGGAACGAGAAATTGGTATTATCCGAATAACCCATAAACCACTTCGGAGCAGCATTTTGAATTTGAACGAAATCAACAAGCGAAATCGTCTCACACATCAATTCTCCGCCTCCGCATGATATGAGGACATTGCTGTCTTGGTTGACATAATATCGTGTCAATTCGTCAGCACACGCCTCCGGTGTATTGCTGATTCCAACCCCTTTACCCTCGTAGCAGTTCGGTCCTAGGTTAACATAATAACCCATATCTTTAAACCTATTTAATGCGGCATCGAATCTTTCACGATATGGTGATATATTACAGCCAAACGACGGTGCCACAAACCCTATGGTATCACCGGGCTTTAAAAATTCAGGATATCTCATTTTGCCCCCTTGGCTTTCTTTCTCAAATCTTTGGCATTGGCGATTGCCGTATCCGTAAGTTCATCCGCGCCGAGCATCCTGGCCAGTTCATTAATCGAACCCTCTTCATTCAGGAACTCTATATTTGTAACCGTTCTGTTATCAACAACATTCTTTTGAATAAGGAAATGAGCATCTGCCATTGCCGCTATCTGCGGAAGATGCGTAATGCAGATAATTTGATGATTACGTGCAAGTCGACCCATTTTCTCAGCCACCTTGTATGCCGTAACACCGCTTATTCCCGAATCAATTTCATCAAATACCAACGTTGATAAATCCCTGGAATCTGCGAACACGCTCTTAAAGGCCAACATAATACGTGACAGTTCACCACCGGATGCTATGTTCTGCATAGGACGCAAATCCTCGCCCGGATTCATTGATATCAAAAATTCAACGTCGTCATATCCGTTTTGAGTTATGTTAACCTCATTCGGGGTAATCTTTATTTCAAGTCTGACATCAAGAAAATTCAATTCCTTCAATGCCTGAATAAGTTCCGCCTGCAACACTTTCGATGCTTCTACACGCATTTGCGATACCTTTTGACACAAAGATATAAGTTCCGCATACGTGTCATCTATTTCTTTATTCAATTTCAGAAGATAAGCTTCGAAGTTTTGAAGTTTCTCTATCTTAGCGTTCTTCTCATCCAGCACTTCCAATATCCGAGCTATCGAGTTTCCATATTTATCCTTCAGTCTATTAATCAAATTCAATCGCTCTTCAACATTTCGAAATTCCTCTTCATCGAAATTAAGTGAAGACTCATAACCTGCCAGACTTCGATTAAAATCCATAAGCAAATCTTCTATGGTACTCAGCATCTCACACAGTTTGGATGCTTCCTCATCATATGCACTGATTGGATTGAGCTTGGACAAGCCATGCCCTATAAGCATCTGCGCATTATATTCGTTTCCTTCACCGGTCAGTTCATGTGCCTGGGCAACCGCACTCATAATTTTTTGAACGTTGCCAAGAAAACGGTATCTATTCTCAAGTTCCTCGTCTTCACCATCTTTAAGTGAAGCATCGGCAATCTCTTTTACTTCAAAGCCAAGCAGTTCAAGTTCACGATTTCTGACACTCTCGTCAGTTTGTTCTTCATCCCTTTTGGCCGTCAGTTCTTTATACTTATCAAGCTTAAGTCTTAGTTTTTCAAGGCACGAAAAAACATCATTCCCCGCATACTCATCAAGCATCTTAGAATACGTTGATGCCTTAAGCAAAGATTGATGTTCGTGTTGACCGTACATATTCAGCAAAACAGCGGCCAATTCCTTCAATTGTCCAACTGAAACAGTCTCACCGTTAACGCGGCAGACTGACTTACCTGTCATTATTTTTCTTTGTAGCAGAAGTTCTCCGTCATCAGAAACGTCAAGATCCAGTTCACGCACCTTCTTAATCTGATCTTCATCCAAAGTAAATGACAGCTCTATAAGTGAACTGTCCCTTCCGCTTCGTATCACATCCGCAGATGCCTTTGCTCCCAAAGCCAAATTGATTGAGCCGAGTATTATTGACTTACCGGCTCCCGTTTCTCCCGAAAGAACATTAAAACCCTGTTTGAAAGAAACATCGGCTTCCTCAATCAAGGCTAAATCTTTAACATGCAGATTCTCTAACAAAATCAGCCCTCCAAAGTACTTATTATTTCTTCAGCCACTTCCTGGGCATCCTTATTGCTCTTAAGTGCCATCATTATTGTATCATCTCCGGCAATTGACCCTACTATCTGGTTGAATTTCATTGAATCAATAGCTGCTGCCACAGCCATGGCCATACCGGAAACTGTCTTAACTACCAAAATATTCTGCGCCGTATCCATGGAAACATATCCATCCCTAAGTACACGCATATATTTTTCGGAGAGAAAATGCTCCGATTCCATAATAAGTGCATACTTAAAGCCACCATCTTTCTTGGAAATCTTGGTAAGCTTCATTTCATGAATATCTCTTGATACCGTAGCCTGGGTCACTGCGAACCCGCTTTCGTTCAGCATTCTTGCAAGATCATCCTGAGTATCAATCTCGTAATTTTCGATAAGTTCCCTAATTTTCGCGTGTCTTTCTCTTTTCATTATCAACCCTCTAATTTATTGTGAAGTGTTTCCAGGAAACTCTCTTCTTTTAGCTTAATAATCTTGGTTGTCTTCTCGGATCTTCGAATGGTAATACTGTCTCCCGTTTTGATTTCCACCTTCTTGGAGCCGTCAAAGACCGCTACCATATGCTGCTCTCTACCGTATCTGTCTTCTTCTACATCGATTCTTATTGAATCATCCGAAGAAAAGACGATTCCTCTGTTATACATTGAATGAGGTGACACCGGTGTCAGTACCATGGTGTTTGCGGTCGGATTTACTATAGGACCGCCTGCCGACAAATTATATCCCGTAGATCCTGTAGGTGTTGAGACAATCACCCCGTCTGCTTGATATCTGTGAAGAAACATACCGTTAACATATACACAAAGATATACTATCTGCATAGGTTCGGATCCCGTAATAACTATCTCATTCAAAGCTCTCGAATCGCATATTACCTTACCGGATGATACGATATTTCCGTATATCATCATTCGCGGCTCGACTATATAATCATCTGCCATCATCATATCGAGTGCATGATATATATCTGCTTTATCTGCTGCCGCAAGATATCCCAACGTTCCCAGATTAATTCCAAGAAACGGTATCTTGATATCCGCAAGATCTATTGATGCCTGAAGCAAAGTTCCGTCACCGCCCAGTACAACCACACACTCCGAATCACTTGGAACATCCTTACTTTCTATATGTCCGTCGGATGAATTCGAAGCCGAAAACAATACGCACTTGGCTCCCTTAACCTCAAGATACTCTTTAATTTTTGATTGAAACGAAACAGCTTCCGCTTTACTGCTGTTGGCTATTACGAAGAAATTCTTCATGGGTTGTCTCCACAAGACTGTCTATCTTATCATTAATGTTGTCGGCGCAGGTATCTTTATCCGCGCACTTTTTTAAAAACATCAGGTATTCTATGTTTCCCTCGGGTCCCTTAATCGGACTGTTTGAAATATCAAGAACCGTAAAGCCGACCTCGTCGGCATATCCCAGACACTTTTTGATGACTTCTTTATGAACCGCAGGGTCTTTAACGACACCTTTTTTTCCGACCTGTTCGCGACCTGCCTCAAACTGAGGTTTAATAAGACATACCATTAAACCGTTATCTTCCAATATTTCAAATGCCGGAGGCAGAATTTTGGATAAAGATATAAATGATACATCACATGAAGCAAACTCTATGGGGTCTGCGATATCTGCCTTGGTGGTATATCTGAAATTCGTCTTCTCCATGCATACGACACGCTCGTCATTTCGCAATTTCCAATCGAGTTGTCCGTGCCCCACATCTATCGAATAGACCTTTTGGGCTCCGTTTTGAAGCATGCAGTCAGTGAAACCGCCTGTAGAAGCTCCGATATCCATGCATATCTTTGCATTCAAATCAATGGGAAACACTTCCAGGGCGCGTTCGAGTTTAAGTCCGCCACGGCTTACATACTTCAATGTTTCGCCACGCACTTCAAGCTTAAGCCCTTCCTCTTCGAAAGTTGCGCCTGCCTTATCTTCTTTTTGTCCGTCGACATACACCAGTCCTGCCATAATAATAGCTTTGGCCTTTTCACGGGACTGTGCATATCCGTTTTTGACTACCAATACATCGAGTCTTTCTTTCATCGTTTTAGAAGGGGCGCGCATTCAGTATCGTTTCGGCTATACTCTGCGCATCCACCTTAAGCTCTTTCTTAAGTATATCTACATTTCCATGCTCTACATAATCATCCGCAAGAGCTATGTTAATCATCCTGACTTTGGAATCTATTGAATCTGCGTAATCTCTTACTTTGGAACCATATCCTCCCGAAAGAACATTTTCTTCCATTGTAACGATAAGATGATGATTCTGAATCGCCCATCTGACCGCAAATTCATCTATCGGTTTAACGAATCTTGCATTTACAATACTGCACTTTAATCCCTTTTCACGAAGAATTTCGCGTACCTCTTCTGCCGTCTTAACCATAGTACCTACAGCCATCAGGCAAATCTCACCTTCGGCATATATCAACTCGGCTTTGGCCATTTCAATCGGAGCCCTGAATTCTTCAAGACCTGCATATGCCTCACCTCTTGGATAGCGGATAGCTATAGGTCCGTTATAGGCGAGGGCGAATTTCATCATATCAGAAAGTTCCCATTTATTCTTGGGGGCCATAACCGTCATATTCGGTATTGAACTAAGATATGAAAGATCGAAAATTCCCTGATGCGTATCACCGTCTGCTCCCACTATACCGGCTCTGTCTACTGCGAAAATTACCGGCAAATGTTGAAGACATACATCATGAATAATCTGGTCGTATGCTCTTTGAAGGAACGATGAATATATTGCGACAACCGGTCTTAATCCGGATGCGGCAAGTCCTGCTGCAAATGTCACTGCATGTTCTTCCGCAATTCCCACATCAAAGAATCTTTCCGGATACATGTTATGAAAACGCTTAAGTCCCGTTCCGTCCGGCATTGCCGCTGTAACCGCAACAACCCTTTCGTCTCTTGCACCAAGTTTGGTCATTACCGTTGAAAAAATATCTGTATAGGAAGCCTTGGTCTGCTTAAGCGGAATACCTGTTTGAACATCAAACGGAGACGCTCCGTGGAATCTGGCCGGGTGACGTATTGCCGGCTCATATCCGCGTCCTTTTTGGGTAATGACATGTACAAGTACGGCACTCTTTCTTTTCTTGGCTTCTTTAATAGCTTTTTCGACAGCCTGAATGTCATGTCCGTCAACCGGGCCCAAATACGTAATTCCCATATCCTCGAAAAACATTCCCGGAACCACGAGCTGTTTAAGCGAATTCTTGGTCTTACGTACGGTATCAACCACCTTGCTACCCGGACGTGTATCTTTAATCTTATAATAAATTCCGTCTTTTAAATCCATATAAGCTTCGGAGGTTCTGATAGAATTCAGGTATTTGCTCAAGCCTCCGACGTTTTCGGAAATTGACATATTGTTATCATTTAATACTATGATGAAGTTGGTTTCAAGTTTGGCCGCATTGTTAAGTGCCTCATACGCCATGCCACCCGTAAGTGAGCCGTCGCCGATAACGGAAACTACCGTCTCATCCGTGCCCTTGATGTCTCTTGCCGCTACCATTCCCAAACCGGCGGAAATTGATGTTGAGCTGTGACCTGTATTGAATGCATCGCATGCACTCTCATCTGTTTTGGGGAATCCCGCAAGTCCGCCATATGAACGAAGCTTATCGAATCCGTCTTTTCGTCCCGTCAGAATTTTGTGAGTATACGACTGATGTCCGACATCCCAAATGATTTTATCTTTAGGCAAATCCAATGCTCTGTGCAGCGCCATGGTAAGCTCCACCGCACCCAAATTGGAGCCCAAATGACCACCCTGCTTTGATATCTTGTCTATCAGAAATTCACGAATTTCCGATGCCAAATAGGGTAAATCATCTACCGAAATATTCTTAATATCATTTGCCTTGTTTATTCTATCAAGAATCATAAATTCTCCTATCGCGCAGTCTGCGTCAGGTTTGCTAATTGGTTCTGTTAATCAATGTTTCAACCAAAGTCATAAGGAAGCTTCCGTCTGCTCTGTTAGCATCCGCAATATCCTGCAGAATTGTTATTGCTTCTTGGGAAAGAGCCTTAACCTGTTCCTTGGATTCTTCGAGTCCGTGAAGCTTAACATAGGTAAGCTTATTATTCTTTTCATCAGACCCTATCGGTTTACCCAGTTCCTCGGACGTTGAAGTAATATCGAGTATATCATCCTGAATTTGAAAAGCTAATCCGATATTCCTTGCGGCACGCTCGACATCCGCTACATCTTTCTTGGATGCACCCGCAAGTACCGCACCAATCATCATTGAAGCTTCTATCAGGGCTGCCGTCTTATTCTTATGTATAAAGATAAGCATATCTTCAGTAATATTTTTGGAATTCTCAGCTTCTATATCCGCTGTCTGACCGCCTATCATTCCGTAAATACCGGCCTTTTGGGTCAGAATCTGTATTGCCTTGGCCACGGCCTTGGTGTTTTGCTCATCATTCACCAAATCAAATGCTCCGGCCGCCGTTTCAAAAGCATAATTAAGCAGTCCGTCACCTGCCAATATTGCAGTACACTCATCAAACTTTTTCCAGGTTGTGAGTTTACCTCTTCTAAGTTCATCATTATCCATCGCAGGAAGATCGTCATGCACCAGCGAATACGTGTGAATCATTTCCATTGCAGCCATAAACGGCTCAATAACTTTATCTTTACCGCCGAACAATTTGAAACATTCCTTCATCAAAATCGGACGCAATCTCTTACCGCCCGCATTAACGGAGTAGTCCATGGCTTCTATCACACCCTTTTGATATCCTTGGACTTCCGGCATGAAAATTTTAACTATACTCTCTGCCTCGTTTTTTCTTAATTCAAGACTTTCGTTGAAATTCATGAGTACCTCCGTTCTCCTCCAGGACGAGGATTTTTTGTTCCACATCACTTATGGATTCACTGCACTTTTTGAGAAGTTCCATTCCTTCTTGATATACCTTGAAGGAATCCTCAAGTGTTATATTTTCATCCTCGAGTGCCGTCACTTTGGCATCGAGGTCTTCAAATGCCTTTTCCAAATCAAATTTGTCTGCCATATCGTTCCCTTGTTATGTAAACTGTATTCAAGTTATGTTAACTATATTGTTATGTAAACTAATTGTACTTAATCTTTTCTTTACCGCTTACAACAGCATCAACTCTACCGTCCTTAACGAAGACTTCTATCCTGTCACCGTTTTCAACGTTATCTATCGAGTTCAGCGTCCTGCCGTTTGACGAGGCATATGCGTATCCTTGATTAAGCTTGTCAAGCGGCGAAAGTCCCTTTAGTTTTTCTATATAAAGATTTAGTGTATATCTTTTTTGATCCATTATCCCGTGCATGGCATTTGTCATTCTGCCACTGAGAATATTCAGCCTGTCTTTTGATTGATTTATTCTGTTCTTGGGATTTTTGGAATAAAGAGCTGTCCCCTTTGCTTCAAGAAGAGTCTTACATATCAATAGCTTCGATTTAATTTTGGATGTCAAAGCCGATTGATAATTATTTAATAAAAATATTCTTTGTGCATAATCGAAAACCGCTATTTCAGCCGCCTGCGAAGGCGTTGCGGCCCTTTGATCTGCCACAAGATCCAAAATCGTATAATCTATATCATGTCCCACCGCCGAAATAATCGGTACCCGACAGTCAAAAGCTGCCTGCGCAACTTCGCGATTATTGTACACCCACAAGTCTTCCTGCGAGCCACCGCCTCGGCCTACGATAATAACATCAACACCGTATTCTTCCAATTTCCTGATTCCCCGTACAATACTTGGTACTGCACTGTTGGAAGACACTGTCGACGGAGACAGAATTATCTGCGTAAACGGATTTCTCCTGCCTGCCACATTAATGATATCGTTAATAACCGCACCGGTCTCGGAAGTAACAACCCCAACCTTCTTAACATCTTTGGGTATGGGCTGCTTATAGGCAGAATCAAACATTCCGAGTTCTTCAAGTTCCATCTTTAGCTTAAGCAGTTCTTCCTTGGATTGTCCTACATCCACTTTCTTGGATATTTCAACCGCTTTAAGCTGATAGGTTCCCTTCTTTGGTTGGCCTTCAATACTACCTCGAACCACAACCTCCATTCCGTCGTGTAACGGTTCTTTTAAGGGCACCGAGTACTTGGGATTATAAGAACATGAAATCACACTGTCTTCTTCCTTCAAATTGAAATAGACAATACCGTAATTCCACTCTCTCAGTGTTCCTATTTCACCACGAATACGGACATTTTGAAAAATGCCTTCCGAAGCAAGAAGCCCCTGAATATACTCGTTGATTTTTTTGACTGAATAAACATTTGGTTCCTTGGGCATAATGAACAACACTACTCTTTTGCAAACTTGGCAAGTACACCGTTAATGAACGAACCCGATGAATCCTGACCGAACTTTTTGGCCAATTCCACAGCTTCATTAATTGCTACACCCGTGGGTATATCATCATCAAACAAAATTTCATATACGGCCAGTCTCAAAATGGCAAGTTCAACCTTTCCGATACGGGAAATGTCCCAACCCGTTACCTTTTCGTTCAGGTTATTATCAATTGTCGAAAGATTGGCAATAACATTATCAACTTTCGCTTTGATAGTTTCCTTATCTGTATCCGACAACTGATTCTCGGACAGGTCGAAGAACAGATTCTCCTGTTCTTCCATTTCACTGGCTTCATTAAATTCCAATCTGAACAGGATTTGAAAAGCCTGCTCTCTTTGTGCGCTTCTTGTCATAATCAATCCTACTTATTTTGCATATTTACGCCGGCAACTCTGACATCGACATCGGCAACATTAAGTTCTGTCATGTTTTCGATTGCCTGCTTGATTTTTGATTGTACCTTGCTTGAAACACTCGGAATATTGTAACCGTAATTAACAACAACCGCTACGTCTACCTTGACATCGCTTCCGACTATTTCAACCTTAACGCCTTTAGCAACGTTCTTAATTCCGACTTTGGACAATAAGTCATTTCCTACATTACCGGCCGTGGAATAGACGCCCTCAACCTCGGTGGCTGCAAGTGCGGCAATCATAGCTACGACATCATCGGCAATCTTGACCGTTCCGTCACTAAAATCTTCCTGCATCACATAACTTGTCAATTCTTGATTCTTTTCCATATTAATCCTCTATACTTTCATATATGCTTGAATTTTGGTGTCAAATCTTAACTATATATTATACCAATATCCAAAATATCATGCAATTGGCGGCAGGGTCTTCAACATACGTAATCTGATCGGAAGAGCGGTAATATTCAAAGATCTTCTGCTCTCTTAAAAGGTACTTCTGCATCTTTGAATAAGCATCCGAATCACTCATTTTAATTGTAACCGTCTCATCACCGTTCTTATATGCTCTTTCAAAAACCTGCGACAATTTATCGGTATCGACCTCTTTAAAATACACACCTTCGCGAACATAGTAATTATCCGATAAAGATATACATTGCGGAAGCTTAAGTTTTGAATCGATACTGTGTGTTTTGGTTATCTCGTCCGTAGTAACCAGCAAATAATTATACGATATCGGAGGCAGTGTCTTATCCGTAAGCATATCATTTTGCTTGATAAGATACGATGCATCACCCCATGTTATATCCACCTGATAATATTCGTTGTCAGCCTTAACGACATTCCATGCATGCGGTTGATTTTCAAGTACCGTACCGCTGACCAATGCACATTCTATTCCGTACCTATTGAGAATATATTGAAATGTCTTCGCGTATCCTTGACATACGCTTCGACCATCCTTCATTACGGATACTATATTCTGATTATTTGTGGCACTGCTGTCATATTCCGTGTTGTTAATTATGTATTCATACACTGCCTTGATGAGTTCATAATCATCGCATCCTTCCGGATAAAGTGAACTTATATATTTATCAACCGAATCCGTATATGCATTAATCGTCGGGATGTAGGAATCTGCCTCCTCTTTCGTCATTGCGAAAATTCCCGACATTGAATAATACATCGGCGTATCACCTATTGAATGTTTGGTCAGATTATAACCCGTAACACTGTATAATTCCGGATGATCCATAGTTACGAGCAAAAAAATATCATCTATCTTTTGAGTGTCCATGCCGGATAACCTGATATCATCCGCGCGACTTACAAGCAGTGAATAAATTTCATCATACAATGCCTTGTCTTCCGAATTAAGTTGTTCATAATAATACAATCCGAGCGTTTCGTCTTGAGTTATGTCAACTCGAGATTCACTATCACCTGCCGTCAAAGTGTCTTGCTGCGTTTCGTTCTGTGTTATGTCAACCTTCGTACTCTGCTCTTTAGTACCGTTTGAAGGAAGCCAACCACTTTCCGATGCGCACCCGCATAATGATATGCTGACTGCAAGCACCAGTATTATGTTAACTATTCTTTGCCAAATTCCGATAATATCAATCCCTCGTTTCTGTCAAGAACCATACCAACCGACCATGAATTAACGAATAACAGAAGCGGATTCCCCTTCATATCAACTACTCGCTTCATATCGGAAGTTCCCGTTATTTTGGCAACATCTATATCTTTGTTCTCAATCCATCTGATATGCTCATACGGCAATGGCTCAAGTCTGATTTCAACGTTGTATTCATTCTCAAGTCTGTACTTTAGAACGTCAAACTGAAGGACACCCACAACGCCGACTATTATCTCTTCCATACCCGAATTAAATTCCTGGAAGATCTGAATCGCACCTTCTTGTGCTATCTGTTCAACTCCCTTAACGAACTGCTTACGTTTCATGGTATCAATCTGTCTGACTCTTGCGAAATGTTCGGGTGCAAATGTCGGAATACCCTCATAAACGATATTCTCCTTGGGCATACAGACTGTATCTCCGATACTGAAAATTCCGGGGTCGAATACACCGATAATATCTCCTGCATACGCTTCTGTGAGAATCTTTCGCTCGTCGGCCATAATCTGCTGAGGTTGACTAAGACGCATTACTTTATTACCCTGAACATGCTTAACTTCCATTGCGGCATCGTACTTGCCGGAACATATTCTCATGAAAGCAACTCTGTCCCTGTGCGCTTTATTCATGTTGGCCTGTATCTTAAACACAAATGCGGAGAACTCGTTTTCTGTCGGAGAAATGACAGCGCTGTCAGTTTTTCTCGGCAACGGCGTGGTTGTCATTTTCAAAAAATGCTGAAGGAAGAATTCAACGCCGAAGTTGGTCAATGCCGAGCCGAAGAATACCGGCGTAAGTTTTCCTTTCTGCACTTCGTCAATATCAAATTCTGCAGAAGCCCCATCAAGAAGTTCTATCTCGTCCATCAGCAAAGATGCCGCATCATCTCCTATGGCAGTTTTCAACTCATTGGGATTATTAACCGAAACTTCCAGCGTTTCACCTTCCTTGGTACCTTTTTCGGTATCCGAATAAGTAATAACGCACTGGCGGTCCCTGTCGTAAACTCCCTTGAAACCTTTACCCGAGCCAATCGGCCAGTTAATCGGGCATGTCGCAATTCCAAGTTCCTTTTCTATTTCATCCAGTAATTCAAATGTATCATTGGCATCCCTGTCCATCTTGTTAATGAAGGTAAATATAGGAATACCTCTCATTCCGCAGACTTTGAAAAGTTTCCTGGTCTGTGCCTCGACACCCTTGGATGCATCAATGACCATCACCGCAGAATCGGCAGCCATCAGTGTTCTGTATGTATCTTCCGAGAAATCCTGATGTCCCGGTGTATCCAAAATGTTAATGCAAAAATCATTGTATTCAAATTGAAGTACCGAACTGGTAACCGAAATACCACGTTCCTTTTCGATTTCCATCCAATCCGAAACCGCATGTCTGGCAGTAGCCTTTCCCTTAACCGAACCGGCCAAATTAATGGCACCTCCGTAGAGAAGAAACTTCTCCGTAAGTGTTGTTTTACCCGCATCCGGGTGTGAGATTATCGCAAACGTCCTACGCTTGTTAATCTCCTTGTCATATTTTCCCATAAAAGCTCCTCGTTTATCGCATTTATATTGAAGCCGTTTATAATTATTCGGCTCCAAGATATTTCAACACCATATCCGCAATATTGTTGAATCCGAGCTTGGTTCCCAAATTCTTCGGTTCAACAGATTCACCGTACATTATGAACGGAATGTATTCTCTTGTGTGATCTGTGGTTCTTTGATACGCAGGATCGCACCCGTGGTCTGCCGTAATCATCAAAACATCATCGGGGCGCATCTTAGCCATAATTTCCGGCAATTTACCATCGAAATAATTCAATGCCTTGGCATATCCGTCAACATCTCTTCTATGTCCGTACAGCATATCGAAATCAACCAGATTTATAAAACAAAGTCCCTCGAAATCTTTATCAAGATACTCAAGTGTCTTTTCGATTCCCTCCTCATTACCGGAGGTATACGTGAACTCACTTATTCCTTTTCCGACAAATATATCATTTATCTTACCCACCGCAATCGTCGCCAGGCCTTTAGCCTTAAGCGTATCCAGCATTGTGTCCTTAGGCGGTTCAATCGAAAAGTCATGTCGTCTTGATGTTCTTGTGTAATTACCGCTCGCTCCTATGAAAGGACGCGCTATAACTCTTCCGACTCCGTGCTCCCCAACAAGTATTTTTCTTGCGATTCGGCAATATTCATACAGTGTTTCAACCGGAACAACATCCTCGTGTGCGGCAATCTGAAAAACAGAATCCGCAGAAGTATACACTATCAAATCACCTGTTTTGACATGCTCGTCACCATAATCCCGAATTACATCCGTTCCCGAATACGGCTTATTGCAAAGAACCCCGCGTCCTGTCTGCTTGCTGAACTTATCCAGTATTTCCTTCGGGAATCCGTTCGGATAAGTCGGAAGCGGATTCGGTGAGACAATACCGGCTATTTCCCAATGACCGATAGTTGTATCTTTGCCCATAGAAGCCTCTTGAAATCTTCCGTAAGCTGCCGTCGGGGCATCCGTTCCTTGCACGCAATCAACTCCGTCTATATTGAAAAGTCCCATCTTCTTCATGTTTGGCATCGAAAAATATTGGCTTTTCGAACAAGACCTTATGGTATTAACATCAAAATCTCCGAATGCCGCAGCATCCGGTTCCTCTCCTATCCCAAAACTGTCCAATACAATCAAAAATACTCTTTTTTTCATACTTTGCCTCCAAATGTTTTCAATCTACTTGCCGAATTGAAAACATCAATACTGTTTGAAAATTCATTTTCAAACTTGTCTCCAACTGCTTCAAACCTGCTGCAAATTTGAACTATTTCAGTTTGATGCCGATTCAACCGTAACCACTGTTTCGGTTTTCTTCGTATCGATACCAACAACTTCTGTTATGGCTTTTACTCTCTTGTACGCTTCTCTCCAGCCAACATCTTCTTCGGGAACCCTCTGGCAATCATTCTTCATGATAAAGATATAATTATCCACAAGTTCCGTAGCTTCTACATAAATTGCGGTTCCTTTATCGGTATCATACTCATTGGCATATCCATCCGAAAGCGCCGTGAAATTTCCTGCATTATCGTAGTATCCAAGTCTTCCTGCATTGTCTACGCCTGCTGTGTTCGGCTTACCGTTTGAAACATACATCTTACCGGCTTTAACAATGAATGGAGCTATATCGGTAGGTTCATAATCAATATCCTCATCAGTGGCAGCAAAATCAGTACCTACACCTGTTTTCATATTGGTATCGGCCACCTCCGGATATAATAGTTCCAAAGAATTCTCTTCTTCGATACGCGCCTTGAAATAATTACCTCCGCTATAGAAATGACCGGTTCCTGCAAAATATGCTATCGAACCATACACTGTATCTTTATCCATAAGTATCTGACTTATTTCGCCATAGGCTGAAGAATCCATATCGCATGCAGGAATCGTTCCCAAACATACAGCATTTTGAGTCGCTATATCCATTGAAAAAAGATAATGGGTTGAGTATGCTTCATCAGTTGCACAATACAATAGATTCTTTCCGTCAGAAGCGAGGAATTTAACAAAATTCGGTATATCAGCCTCGAATATGACCTCATCATTTTTCAAGGCCACCAAACAATATGAAGCATCCTTGTAATACGAGCAGAACACTATCTCATTATCCTCGCTTACGCCGACCAATTCCGTATAAGGTAATTTCTTGGGTTCGTCAGTCAAAATGTTATACGACATAACTTCAAACTTAGGATCATCCACTGTCTTATTATTCACGCGGCAGTACAACTTATCATTGGAAATCACTATAGGACCGCTTGCATTATCATAAAAATACAGAATCGGCTCCTTTTCTTTTAGGTCGTATCCAAAAAGTGCCGAGCCTCCCATATCCTGATTCATAAACTCGCACCACAGTGTTGCAACATCCATATGCTCGGCATCCGCCGTATTGAAAAATACCGTATCACCGTACTTAACGAAGTGACCCGCGTTATTAACAATTTCCGAATTCGGAATCGATCCTTTTAAGGCATCTGTGCTGTCAGATTCAGACGCTTCTGAGCCCGATACACTACCTGTACTTGAAGATTCCTCATCAGATGTGTCACCTACGTTCAAAGACTCCTCATTCGATGCACTCTTTGTATCAAGTGCTTTGGATTCGGAAGTACTGCCGCCTCTGTCACCGCCTGCACATGCTGACATTCCAAGCACCAGCACAGCACACATAATAATTGCTATCAATTTTTTCATATCTTCCTCTTAATAATTCAATCTTTCTTTCAAATGATTCGAATCTTATCTTTCAAATGCCTTAAATCTTTCTTTCAAATGATTTCAAATCTTTTCTTTCAAATGCCTTAAATCTTTCTTTCAAATGATTTCAAATCTTTTCTAAAATGATCCCAAATCTTTCTGCAAATGATTTCGAACTATATACATATGTGAAACCTTTTTCGCAAAATATCCCTAACTATATAAATATATCAAAATCCCTTTTTATACGCAAGAATAATGCAATTTCAAGAGCTTTCATTTGCGAGCGTATATGCCTATACTGTACCCATAACGGTGGACGTGAAAGAGCTAAGCAGTTGGACTCAAATCAGGCATTTTCTTCGATCTAAGTCCATTTCATCATGAATTTACCTGTTGCCAACTGGCGGTTGGACTCAAATCGCACTCATTTCGCCGATTTGAGTCCACCATTTTCCAAAACTTGGACTTAAAACATTAATTTTCAACCTATAGAGTCCAAGCGCCCTTGCACAGATATCCGCTCACCGCCTTATCGCACAATCGAGCAAGCTCGATTGTACGTTGGGCGTCAAATGGATATCTGTGCAAGCACAATATCCGCTCACCGCCTTATCGCACAAATAAAAAGGCCGCTCATAAAGAGCGGCCACCCAAAAAAAGGAAAAAGGAGTATATTGGGTCTATCTTTGTACGCGGCCTGAGCCGTCGCCACCTGCCAAAGCTTCTACTTCGGCGCGTGTAACCAAATTGAAATCTCCGGGAATTGTATGTTTGAGAGCTGATGCAGCAACGCCGAATTCAAGGGCCTCCTGCATTGATTTATCATCAAGTAATCCGCAAATACATCCTGCAGCGAATGAATCTCCTCCGCCCACACGATCAACTATCGGGAGAATTGTATATGTCTTTGAATGATAGAATTCACGCGACTTACCATCCATTATACATGCGCTCCAACCATTGTTGGATGCCGAATATGACTGTCTTAATGATGAAATGATGTATTTAAAACCGAATCTGTCTGCCATTTGATTGAATACATCTTCATAACCTGCAAGATTGAGTTCGCCCTTGGTTACGTCCGTAGCTTTAGCCTTAAAGCCAAGAACCTTCTCGGCATCTTCTTCGTTTCCGATACAGACATCAACGTACTGCATAAGGTCTGTCATCACTTTCTGAGCCTTCTCACTGTTCCAAAGCTTTTTCCTGAAGTTCAGATCGCAGGATACCGTTACTCCGGCTTCTTTGGCTGCGATACATGCTGCCTTGGTAAGCTCGGCAGCCTTATCCGAAACAGCAGGAGTGATTCCTGTAAAGTGGAACCAGTCCGCATCCTTGAAAATTGCCGCAAAATCAAATTCATCAGCACCAGCCTCGGATATTGAACTGTGAGCTCTGTCATAAACTACGTTTGAAGCACGCATGGCAGAACCTGACTCAAGATAGTATATTCCGAGTCTTTCACCGGAACGTGAAATATATTTGGTACCTACATTATATTTGCGAAGTGATGCTACCGCACACTCACCTATCGGATTGGCCGGAACTGCCGTCACAAACTCCGTATCATATCCGTAATTAGCCAAAGATACAGCTACATTGGCTTCTCCGCCACCGTAATTAATATCAAACTCATCTGCCTGAATAAATCTCTCGTTATTGGGTGTTGAAAGACGAAGCATAATTTCGCCCATTGTCACAACTTTTTTCATACTCTCTGTCCTTTCTATTTTTGTACCAGATGAACCGCAAATCCCGAAACTTCACCGGGTAAATATACAGCCTTAAGGTTATTCTTATCATCATATTTAGCCGTAGACATATCAACCGCAGATCCGATTGCTTCAAGATAAGCAACTGCCCTCTCGATGTTGTTGCAGCCTACCGCTATATGACCCTTGCTTCCAAGATAAGGTGTCTTCATGGCTTCAATGAAGCTTCCTGCAAACACCGATGAGCCGCCCACTTTAGTTTTGAATCCGAACAATTTGTCAAAATATCCGGCTGTATCACATGCTTCATTCTCGCTGTTGCAATTGATTCCCACATGTTTCAATTCAAAACCGTGAACTGTCATAACTGCTTCGCGGGTAAGCTCTTCTATCTTGTCAAATTCCTTATTCTTGACCAAATCACCGGCAACCATCCACGAACCGCCGCATGCGATTATCTTATTAAATGAAAGATAGTCGTTGATATTCTTGGCATTAATTCCGCCGGTAGGCATAAATTTGAGATTGACATACGGTGCTGCCATAGCCTTGATTGCCTTAATTCCTCCCGACTGCTCCGCAGGGAAGAACTTAACAACATCAAGCCCCATTTCAAGTGCCTGCTCCATATTCGAAGGATTATTGCACCCCGGACAGACAGGTATATTTTTATCAAGACAATACTGTACTACTTTTGGATTAAATCCCGGACTTACTATGAACTTAGCGCCGGCATTGACAGCTCTGTCAACCTGCTCCACTGTAAGGACAGTTCCTGCACCAATCAACATCTGAGGAAACTTCTCGGCCATGACTTTGATTGACTCTTCTGCCGCATCGGTTCTGAATGTAACTTCCGCAACCGGAAGACCACCCGCGCACAAGGCCTTAGCTACCGGTTCTGCTTCGGATACATCGTTTAATACGACCACCGGAACAATTCCCAATTTTTGAATCTGCTCTAATATAGGATTCATACACACCTCCACTTTATGTAAACTACATTATTTCTTTCATGCCCACAGCATCCATGTCATCAAAGGCCTGATTTTCTCCAACCATTCCCCAAATGAAAGTATATGCTCTTGAACCGCAGCCGGAATGAATAGACCATGAAGGAGAAATAACCGCCTGCTCATCCAGTTCTTTCTTGTAAGGTATAATCTGAATATTTAAGTCCTTCGCTACACTTTGAAGTGCACAATTTTGATTTCTGGCGCATGAGGAACAATTGCCGTCATGCTGCGACAAAATCAGTTTAACTACTGTCTTTCTGTTCTCATAAACAACTGCCTGATGTCCCATCAGTTGAAGATAATATGCTGCAGACAATCCTGAAGGGCCACCGCCTACAATTGCTATTTTCTTTCCTGTATGCTCGCCGCACTTAGGTGCAGGTACGTCACCTGCAAGTTCGGTGGCCATTTTCTTAAGACCGCGAATAGCCTATTGCGCAGTCTGCCGTTTCCATTATTGTTACGGTTGTGTCTTCCATAAGCTGAAGAGTAGACATATCAGCTCTTCCTTCCAAGACATCATCCATAAGATTTCCAAGTTGTTCCAATCCGATTCTGCAAGGCGTACATTTCCCACATGATTGCGCCTGGCACATTTTCAAAAACGCTCTGGACATGTCTATCGGACATAATCCGAAAGGGGAGCTTTCTATTCTTCGCTCCATATCTTTGTACAGCTGTTCCAAAACAGTCTGAGCTCTGTTCGGAACCTTAATTTCCAACCTGCTCATTTCATTCTCCCTATTATTCTATTCCCAATGCTTCATCCCAACTAACCGACTATACGGTCTTTAAATCAAATTCAAAATACTCTACTGTATTGTTGTATGAAATTCCCTTAATTATCGGAGCCAAAAGTTCGTCATCGTTTGGATATTCCCCATTCTCCACCCAATTTCCGATAAGCTCACACATTATTCTTCTAAAATAATCATGACGCGTATATGAAAGGAAAGATCTTGAATCTGTCAGCATACCTATAAAGTTTCCCAGACATGACAGGCTTGCCAACGATTTCATCTGCTCGGTCATTCCCGTGAAATGGTCATTGAACCACCATGCGGAGCCCTGCTGTATTCTGTTCTTAATTCCACCGCCCTGGAAACATCCTATGACCGTTCCTATGGCTGCATTATCCTGTGGATTAAGCGAATATATTATGGTTTTGGGTACGCATCCTTCCCGGTCTACTGCATTTAAGAAATCTGCCAACTGGGAAGAAGGTGCGTAATTACTGATGCAATCAAATCCGGTATCAGGTCCGAGCTTTTCAAACATATACTCATTGTTGTCTCGCTTGCATCCGTAATGAAGCTGCATTACCCAATTTCTCTTAAGATACTCACCGGCCATGAAAATCATAAAGGCTGTCTTGTATTTAAGCTCTTCTTCCTTGGAAACTGCCCCTTTTGACAACGCTTTCTTAAAAATGGAATCAACTTCACCTGCCTCGGACGGACAGTACATAACATATTCAAGTGCATGATCGGATACCGTACAACCGTTCTTGGCGAAATAATCAATTCGATTAACAAGTGCTGCTTTCAGTGCCTCAAATCCGTCAATTGTAATACCTGACACATCTGAAAGCTTTTTAATGTATTCTCCGAAGTCTTTCTTTTCGATATTCATTGCCTTATCGGGTCTCCAAGCCGGCAATACTTTAACATCGAAATCTTTGTCTGCCTTAATCTTCTGATGCCATTCCAATGAATCAACCGGATCGTCCGTTGTACAAATAAGCTTAACGTTCGATTTCTTAATAAGATTTCTGACCGAAAATTCCGGAGTATTAAGTTTGGCATTGACGGTATCCCATACCTCCTTGCATGTGGAAGGATTAAGATTTCCTTCATATCCGAAATAGTATTTAAGTTCATAATGAGACCAGTGATATAAAGGATTGCCTATCAATTTAGGCATACACTCGGCCCACTTCTCGAACTTCTCATAATCTGAAGCATTTCCTGTTATAAACCTTTCATCCACACCGCAGGTACGCATCTGTCTCCACTTATAATGATCGCCTCCAAGCCATACCTGTGTAATATTCTCAAACTGTCGGTCTTCATATATCTCCTGAGGATTAATATGACAGTGATAATCGATAACCGGTATCTTTTTCATGTTGGCATATTCACTGTAAAGATGCTGTGCCGTCTTAGTGCTTAACAAAAAATTTTCATCCATAAATGCTTTCATTTTGATTCCCCTTCCTCTGCTAGAGTTATGTAAACTTATTATAGTGTTACACCCTGTGTGAATTCTGAATAAGATTCACTGTCTTCAAAAAGATCTCTTCGTTCTTGGCCCGATTCATCAATATCGTTTCCGCTCCGAACATTTCCGGAACCTCGGTGAGTATTGTTGTCGCCCCCGCTCGCCGTAGCCAAATCAGATAATCTTCCGACCGTCGGCACTATCCACAATTCATTTCGTATGCCGACCTTACCGTTTCTTCTTTCACATCCAAGAAATGTTCTATTCTTAAAGTCTGTCGGTGCGGATGGCACATCAATTGGATTGTATGTGTATTCGCAATCATCGCCCAGGTTGGTTTTGATATTATGTACATGTACATGACTGCCTGCATTTATGCTCTGTGTCGCATGTCCGATAGGAAAGCCGTATTTAATAACGACCTCTCTTTCTTTGATGTCAGCCAACGCTATTTTGTGTCCGCGTTGTATATCATCCTGAAGTTTAAGCTGCGCCTTTTCAACAGTAACTGTCTCGCCCTTCTTCAAATCTTTCAAAGCAACGACCACGTTATCATTATCGCTGATTTTGATTGTATCTTGCATGATTCGCCTCCTATGCGAAATAGTCGGGATACTTCTTCTCCAAATCTTCTATATCATTAATAATATGTCCCAAGTGAGTTACCAATGCGTCTTTATAACCTTCAACATCTTTGTTTTCCAACAAAGATATAAGCTTCTCATGTCCGGTAACCGTTCTGTCCTGATAGTAATTGTCCAAATCCGTCAAAAATCTCAGTCTCGAATAGTGTGCCATCGTATTTGATATCACGGTAGCTGCAAGGTGTTCTCCCGATACTCTGTAAGTAACCGCATGAAACGCATTATCTGCCATTTGATAGTTGTATGAATTTTCATGGCTCCTATCCATTTTGGAGAAATTGAGCATCTCTTTGTTATATTTCTTCATCTCATTGATATCTTTTTTGGTTATGTTACGACACACTTTTTCGACCATACCGATTTCAAGCGAACGTCTTATAAACCATTCCTGTTTAGCCTTATCCAAATCGATTTTCGATATCAGCGACTTCGACTGAGGAAAAATATCAACAAGTCCTTCCGTTTCAAGCTTAACAAGTGCCTCTCTGGCAGGAGTTCTCGAGACATTGTATCTGTCTGCTATTTTAGCTGCCGAAACCGAATCCCCCGGCTCCAATTCAAATGACAATATGTCTTTCTTAAATCTGTCATAAGTAGCTTGATTAAGTGAATTATCCAATATTCTGTCCCCCGACGAAATTTTATATCAACAACTAACATGTTAGTTGTTGATATAAAAATAACATGTTAGTTTAGGTTTGTAAAGCATATTTTCGAATATTTATATATTTTTTTATTTCTCAAAAATATATGTTTTTATCCGTCATCTGATATCCGCAAACGCATCCGCATTCCAGTCGCTTTTTATTCGAAAAAGAAGCTCATCATATTCGCGTTTTTCTTCGGCTCCAAGTGTTTTACTCCATCGAACTCTGCTCTTTGCAGCCGGATATTCCGCATAATAAGTATTCACATGTGCCCCCGGCTTATTCCAATCATGGTAACCTTCTTCTTTAATATGATCCCCGAATTCGCAATCTATCAATACCTGCCTGGCCCATTCCCGCCAGGGTCTGCTTATATAGACCGAATTCTCGGCACAACCATGATTTACGAATTTGCAGTCGGCAAACACATATCCGTATCTTTGTCCTTTGGGAGTAGACGGATCGCTGACATAAGGCATATTCCCGTCAAATGAAGTGCATCCTTGTCAGTGACCATTCTGTTTAGAACAATGCTTTCAAATGCGATGTATTCAAAATTCCCAGTCTGTAACCTTTCAAAAGTGCATATGACATTATCGAACTTCCGGATGTTTCAAGATAATTACCTTTTCGGTGTCCAAGATTGACTATCTGATACCACATTCCGCTCTCATCCTGATATTTGCATACCGAATCCATCAATTCATTAAAAAGGCCATTACGCTCGAAGCGTAATGGCCTTATACTATTTCAATAACTATTCAATTACCTGAGTTGTTCCAAGAAGCCTTCCCACAAACAAAGGACCTTCGTACTTGCTTGCGTCAAGGTCGACTTTAGTTCCTCTTGGGATTGTAATTCTGTAAAGCTTACCGCCATGTCTGAATATATATGAGAAATCAACATCTGCAGCTGATACAGCATCCAAAATATCAACCGAGAATGTCATTGGTCTTTCGGAATATACTATTACCGAAGCAGCATTTCTATTATTTGCTGCATTCTGTGACTTAACATTTGTTGCAATCTTCTCTACAGCAGATACAAATCCCTGTGTAGTCGTAATCTTAGTCAGGTTATAAGATGCACCTGTGCTCTTAGCTGCTTCCAGCATGCTGTTAACCGACTCTGCAGATGTAAATTCTGTTACAGGAATTGCTTTCAAACTACTTGAAGTCAATAGTTACCTTCCTCTGGCCATCAGGTACCAACCAAACTTCGCCCAATCATCCATTCTTTTAGGCTCTGTACTCTTTCTTTTAGGGAGCAATGGTCCGAGCAATAATTTAGCCATAATATAAATAGGCATTTTAAACATCCACCAAGCTATACGTAACGGATATATAACAGCAACCTTTATCAATAATCCTATCATATTCAAACCCTCCCGTGATGAATTCGTCTTTGTTTCTTTTATGACTTAACTATACGCTTTGTATAGTCCAAATTTTTACTCTATACACGGTTGCTATATAAAAACCCTCTATATCATTTCGATATAGAGGGTTTAATCCCACATAAGGGGCCTTATTGCATTCTGTTTTGGGGATTATTGAGCATCCTTAATAGAGAAGCTCATTCTGCCCATCTTATCTTTGCCTAAGCACTTAACTTTAACTCTGTCGCCAAGTGTAAGAACATCTTCAACGTGGTTGATTCTCTCGTTGGCAATCTTAGAAATGTGAACCATTCCTTCTTTGCCGGGTGCGAATTCAACGAATGCTCCGAACTCCTTGATTGAAACAACAACGCCTTCGAACATCTGACCTTCTTCGTAATCCGTTACGATTGTCTTAATGTATTCGATTGCCTTATCCATTCCGTCTTTATCAGTTCCGCAAACAGAAACCATACCATCATCCGTGATATCAATCTTAACATCGCAGCGAGCGATAATTTCATTAATTGTCTTACCACGCTGTCCGACAACATCACCAATCTTCTCGGGATCAATCTGAAGAGAAATAATCTTGGGAGCATACTTGCCAACTTCCTTACGAGGTTCTGCAATAGCAGGCTTCATACAATTATCCATGATGTAAAGACGAGCTTCACGACATCTTGCGATAGCACCCTCAACGATAGGACGTGTCAAACCATGAATCTTAATATCCATCTGAATAGCTGTGATACCGTCTGTTGTACCTGTTACCTTGAAGTCCATATCACCGAAGAAATCTTCAAGTCCCTGAATATCTGTAAGCAATACGAAATCATCGTCTGTTTCACCTGTAACCAAACCGCATGAGATCCCGGCAACCATCTTCTTAATAGGAACACCTGCAGCCAACAAAGACATACATGATGAACATGTAGAAGCCATTGATGTAGAACCGTTTGATTCGAATGTTTCCGAAACTGTTCTGATTGCGTAAGGGAATTCTTCCTCTGAAGGCAATACAGGAATCAAAGCTCTCTCAGCCAAAGCACCATGACCGATTTCTCTACGTCCGGGACCACGGCTTACTTTAGTCTCACCTACCGAATATGCAGGGAAATTGTAGTGATGCATATATCTCTTGCTTGTCTCATTATCATCCAAGCCATCAATCTTCTGAGCTTCTGACAAAGGAGCCAATGTACATACGTTACAAATCTGAGTCTGTCCACGAGTAAACATAGCCGAACCGTGAACTCTCGGAATAATATCAACCTCTGCAGCCAAAGGACGAATCTGTGTTATTTCTCTTCCGTCCGGACGCTTATGATCTTTAAGAATCATCTTACGAATTGTCTTCTTTTCGTACTGGTAAATAGCTTCACCCAAAATAGCAAGCCACTCTTCGTTCTCAGCGAACTTTTCTTCGCACTTTTCTGTAATTTCTTTGATATTGCCTTCACGTGTCTGCTTATCATCTGTGAATACTGCCTCTTCCATCTCGGCAGGAGGACAAATTTCACGAATTGCAGCGAAGAGTTCTTCAGGAATAGCGCATGAAGTATATTCGTGTTTAGCCTTACCAACCTCTGCAACAATGCCGTCAATGAATGCGATGATTGTCTGGTTAACTTCGTGAGCCTTATAAATTGCTTCAATCATCTTAGCTTCAGGTACTTCGTTGGCACCTGCTTCAATCATGATTACCTTTTCCTTGGTTGAAGCAACCGTAAGATTAAGGTCTCCATCCTTCCACTGTTTCTGTGAAGGGTTAATGATGAATTCTCCGTCAATCATACCTACCTGTGTCATTGCACAAGGGCCGTCGAACGGAATATCTGAAATACATGTTGAAATTGATGCACCGAGCATAGCAACCAACTCAGGTCTGCACTCGGGATCAACTGACATTACCATATTATTCAAAGTAACATCGTTTCTGTAATCCTTAGGGAACAACGGACGCATAGGACGGTCAATAACACGGCTTGTCAAAATAGCATTTTCGGAAGCCTTACCCTCACGCTTATTGTATCCTCCGGGAATCTTGCCCACTGCATATGATTTCTCCTCATATTCAACTGAAAGAGGGAAGAAATCAACTCCGTCTCTGGGCTTGTCTGATGCAGTTGCTGTACAAAGTACAGTTGTGTCGCCATAGTGCATGAATGCACATCCGTTAGCCTGCTTACCCACTCTTCCTACATCAACAGAAAGTGTACGTCCGGCTAACTCCATAGAATAAGTCTTGTACATATTGTCTCCTTTACTTAATCCGGTTAATAAAGTTATGTAAACCTTATTATTGTTTAGGTAAAGGAACCTTGGTCAAAAAGCAAATAATACAATTCACATCAATCAATTGCATTATTTACTCTTTGACTCGAAAACTATTAGTTCCTTCACCAAGTTACATTCATAAGTACTAAAAGCGGAGAACCGTATGGTTTCTCCGCTTAAGATACTTAATTACTTACGTAAGCCTAACTTCTCGATAAGGGCACGATATCTGTTGATATCCTTCTCCTTAAGGTATCTTAATAAGCCACGTCTTTGACCAACCAACTTAAGCATTCCACGACGAGAATGGTTGTCGTTGGGGTTAGCCTGCAAATGCTCTGTAAGCTCTGCGATTCTTGCAGATAATACTGCAATCTGAACCTCAGGTGAACCTGTGTCGTTAGGGCATGTTGCATACTCCTGCATAATAGCAGTCTTCTTCTCTTTTGAGATCATTTTGTTTCCTCCTTGTGAAAACTATCGTTCTGTTCCGTTTTTGGAACGGTTACTAATCGCCAATGGCAAGGAGACGGTCGGAGATTCCAATCTCTGAGCCAAGGCTAAACAACTCAGTTATATTAGCACAAAAATATACTTATGTAAATACTTTTGGAGCTTAATCAAACTCAATCCTAAAAACTCTTTTCATAATCTTATAATCAAAATAGTGTTAATTTTGGTAAATAAAATAGTTTATTTTTCGCACTGATTCTGATATAATCACAATTGTGTGATAAATGTAACTATCCGCCATCTAATCAGCGCCATAACATTTGACAGTAGCAGACCTCTAAATGAACGACAGCAAAAAATTTGTATTTAATTCACTTCCGGCAAATATAGACGAATTACATACAATTCCTGAGTTTGCCATGGATTCTCCATATAAGACAGCCGCTCTTTTGTTGGCAGTTCTTTGTAATTATGAGAAAGATTCCGAAAACACATACGCTATGTTAGGCGAGTTAAAGGGGCCGGATATCCAGTGTCTTTCTGACATAAGAATTCCGAAAGAATCCGACCCTTGGGCATAATGACATTATTTAGGCGAAATTGTTTTCTAATTTTGTTCAATATGCCATCTAAGAGTTTTGAGGCTTCATCCGATATTAATTAGTGCAAGCACTCAAGGAAGAGGAGAACCACAATGGAAAGAAGACGTTCAAAGAGAATTAAAATGACAGATTGTAACGGAACCTTATACCTTCCCCAGGAAGAAATAAGGGTTACGATACAGGATATAAGCAGAGGCGGAATCCTTTTTAAGACTAAATCTTACGGCTTTTGTATCGCCGATGAATTTGATTTTCAGTTCACAGACAGTGAATACAACAGCATTTCAGGCAAAGCTTCACTCGTGAGAGTCAGGAAGGAAGACGATACAATTGCCATCGGTTGCTGCTGCGACGGCTTCACTCCAAACGGCTATGTTGAAATGCTTGAAACCAAAGATGCCGCTCAGGTATCTTAAGAATTTGCATCCAAGATGCCATTTCGGTATCTTGGGAGTTTGCATCCAAGATGCCGCTTTCAATATCCGTCGAAGTACTTCTTTCCTTCTTCAATATCCAGCGCTATCTTCTCCTTAAGCTTATCCGGGCCGGAAAATTTCTCCTCCGCTCTTTTGAAGTCCAGTAATTCGGTGACAATTTTCTTATTATACATATCTTTGTCAAAATCAAACAAATATGTTTCAACACTTACGTGTCTGTCACCCGGCGATGCCACAGTAGGTCGTATACCTATATTGGTAAGTCCCGGATAATTGGCGCCTTCATACTTAACGTTTGAATAATAAACCCCGAACGGTGGCAGTATTTTCGCTTCGTCCGGATATAGATTCATGGTCGGAAAACCGAGTTTTCGTCCAAGTTTAAATCCTTGCTCGACAGTTCCGGCGAACGAATAGGGATGTCCCAGAAGCCTTTGTACCAACAACATGTTTCCTTTGGAGATCTCTTCTCTAAGGAACGTTGAACTGATTTCTCGCCCTTCATACAAAAGTTTTTCAATAATCTCTACCCGATATCCCGACTCTTTGGACATGTCATTGAGTAATTTGGCATCTCCCAATCCTTTATAGCCATACGATACATCTTCGCCTGCGGCTATATATTTCATATTAAGCATATTTACCAAAATATCTTTGATGAAAGCTTCCGGAGATATTTTTGCCGTATCGGCATTAAGCGGATACTCTACAAGATAGTCCAGACCCAGTTGTTCAAAAATAACCCTTTTCTCCGACAATGTTGTAACTTCTTTAACTATCTTGGATGAAAAGAAAGTAGCAGCCTGCGTATCAAAAGTAAAGACCACCGTTTTCATGCCCAACTCTTCATTTTGGCTTGCATATTCCTTAATTCGATTAAGCAATTCAACGTGTCCCAAATGAATACCGTCAAATTTGCCGACAGCCACCGCAGTAGGACAGTCTATTTTAAATTGTGTCGTATTCTCAATTATCTTCATATAGCATACTTTATATCAGCCAAACATTTTCTCCACTACCAGTGCGCCTTCGCGCATATCATAGCGATATAGCGCCCTAAATTGGTTGTCATAACTATACATTCTGTAAACCGCGCCATTGGTTAACATAATATCGCCATATGTTCGAGCGTTCTCATTACAAGTTGACATAACTACGTCATTCGGCCATTCTTTAATCATATTTTTGTACAATTTGTTGCCGTTATCAAGGGCCTTCATGCCCTCTGCCGTCACGTGCAACGCTGCGTATTCATCCAATATTATGTCAACTTCGGTTAGTACATTCCCCAATCTGTCTTTCAGCACATCATCACCAAACACGTCTTTTGCGGTTGATTCATCGGTTCCTTTTACCATATTCTCGATTTGGGCAATTGTGATTGCATCTTCAACTCTAAACTTTCCGACCCGGGTTCTTTCAAGATGCTCCATGGCCGCGCCGCAGCCGAGTTTCTGGCCGATATCATGTATCAGCGTTCTTATATATGTTCCTTTTGAACATTCGACTTTCAGTAAATAGTACACATTATGTAAACCGCTTTGTCTTTCGCTGCGAGGTCGTGCATTATGTAAACCATCACATTCTTCATCGTAAGGCTGCACGTCTATGTTATATATTGTAACAGGACGACTCTTTCGCTCTACTTCTATTCCCTGTCTTGCCAAATCGCATAATTTCTGCCCGTTAATCTTCAATGCCGAGTACATCGGAGGAATCTGCTGTATTTCTCCTTTAAATGATTCGACAACCGCTCTGACTTTTTCATACGATAATTGTTCGGCGCTCTCATAGTCTTCCGCCAATACTTCGCCTGACATATCCTGAGTATCGGTTACAACTCCAAGTTTCATAATTGCAATATACTCTTTGGTTCTGTCCGTAAGCATATCAACAAGCTTGGTGGCATTTCCCACACAAACGGGAAGAACCCCCACCGCATCCGGATCGAGGGTTCCTGTATGTCCTATCTTTTTAATTTTCAGAATTCTGCGAAGCTTGGCAACCACATCAAAAGATGTATACCCGGCTTCCTTATAAATATTGATAACACCGTTTATCATACAAGCTCAATGTTCTTTCGATCAAGTTGAATCATAATTGAATCGGAGATATTGTTCACGCAATCATGGAAAGTGCCGTGAACAGTACATCCTGCTGCTCTTTGATGGCCTCCGCCATTATAGAATTTGGCAATTTTGGACACGTCAACCAACCCCTTAGACCTTAAGGATACCTTGTATTCCAGAGGTTCCAATTCATACATAAAGATTGCTACTTCAACACCCTTGGTATATCTGAGCTGGCTTACAATCCCTTCAAAATCATGCGGCGTTGCGCCGTAGAATTCCATTATCTTTTTATCTATCTTGGAAACTATGCACCTTCCGTCCGCAAACATAATGCTCTCGACTAAAGCTCTTCCGAGCATTTCATTCTGAAGTCTGGTCTTTTCATAGAATGTCTCATCGATTATCTTTGAAAAGTCGAACCCGAATTCCAGCAGTCTTGCAACAATTCTCAAAGTCTTGGGAGAAGTACAAGAATACTGAAGCACGCCTGTATCATGAATTATTCCGATATAGAGTGCCTTGGCAATCTCAATGTCTAAATACTTTTCTTCTATTAAATCAAATACCAATTCGGAAGTCGAACTTGCCTTGGGATCAATATAGCTTACATCACCGAATCCGTCATTGGAAACATGATGGTCCACAACTATAGTTTTTTGGGCATTTTCAAAATAGCCCAATGCATCACCATATCTGTCTTGTGTAGAACAGTCCAAACCTATGAATGCATCGAACTTATCAATATCGGTTGAAAAATCCGTATTAATTTCATCAATACAGGATATAACGTTGAATTCGGCCCCCGGAGTTTCAATCATCGGGACTATTGTTGCCAAGGGCATCGTCTTTTTTAAGTATAAATACATACTCATCACAGCGCCCACACAATCTCCGTCCGGCTTAGTGTGTCCGGTAATGCCGATGGTTTTACATCCTTTTAATTCTTTTAAAAGATTCATATGTTCCTCTAATCTTTATATTTACCTTCCAACTCATCTTCACTTCTTTCGGGGATCTTGGCGATTTCCTCATCAATGAGTTTGGACATACGAACACCGTAAGCTATGGATTCATCTACAATAAAGGTAATCTCGGGAGTGTTTCTCAAATTAATTCTGTGTGCCAATTCTCGTCTTATATAGCCCTCTGCCGATCTAAGGCCTCTGACCGTATCCTGAATGGCATCGCCCTCTCCGTAAACACTGATCCACGCTTTACAGGTTTTCAAGTCGGGAGCAACCTCCACGGCTACCACCGATGTCATCGGTGATACCCGAGGATCTTTAATATCTCCGCGAATAATATTAGCCAGTTCTTTCTGAACTTCGGCATTTATCATTGTCATTTTGTTACTGTTTTTCCGCATAATTCTCACCCACGCATACTAACGAGGTACTTCAACCATAATGTATGCTTCAACCCAGTCGAGTTCCTGCATCTGGTCGAAATCTTCGAATACGAGACCACACTCGTAACCTTCCTTAACTTCCTTAACATCATCCTTGAATCTCTTAAGGGAAGCAAGCTTACCTTCATAAATCTGTTCGCCGTCTCTTTGGATTCTGATCATACAGTTACGTTCGAAGTATCCGTCCATTACCTTAGCTCCGGCAATATTACCTACGGCAGATGCCTTGAATATCTGACGCACTTCGGCATGACCTATAATCTTCTCTTCAAATACAGGATCAAGCATACCCTTCATGGCAGCTTCAATATCTTCTATAGCCTGGTAAATTACCTTGTATAATCTGACTTCTACACCCTCGCGCTCCGAAAGTGCCTTAGCCTGTGCATCGGGTCTGACATTAAATCCGATAATAATTGCAGATGAAGCAGATGCCAAAACAACATCCGATTCATTAATTGCACCTACGCCGCCATGAATACACTTAACAACAACTTCTTCGTTGGAAAGTTTGGTAAGTGACTGCTTAACCGCTTCAACAGATCCTTGAACATCGGCTTTAACAATAATGTTGAGTTCCTTAAGGTTATCGGCCTGAATCTGATTGAACAAATCATCAAGACTCATCTTAGCCTTGGTTTCCTCAACCTTCTTCTCCTTGTTCTGTGCCACATAAGTCTCGGCATACTGTTTAGCCTCTTTATCGTTCTTATGTGCTATGAACACTTCACCTGCCGAAGGAACATCATTAAGTCCGAGAATCTCGACAGGAGTTGAAGGTTTAGCATCCTTAACTCTTCTGCCCTTATCGTCCTGCATCGCTCTTACCTTACCGTGAGCCGCACCTGCAGATACGAAGTCTCCTACATGTAACGTACCCTTTTGAACAAGTATTCTTGCTACCGGTCCGCGACCCTTATCAAGTTCGGCCTCAATAACAAGTCCACGTGCAAGTCTGTTAGGGTTAGCTTTAAGTTCCATAATTTCCGCAGTAAGAAGGATAGTCTCAAGCAATGTATCGATACCTTCTCCTGATTTAGCAGAAACGGGAACAAACTCTGTAGTTCCGCCCCAATCAACCGGGATAAGCTCATACTCGGTCATTTCCTGCTTAACTCTGTCTATATTCGCGCCGGGTTTATCAATCTTATTAACGGCAACAATTATTTCAATACCCGCAGCTTTGGCATGATTTATTGCTTCCACAGTCTGAGGCATAACACCGTCATCGGCAGCAACAACCAAAATAGCAATATCCGTAGCATTGGCACCTCTCATACGCATAGCGGTGAACGCTTCGTGTCCGGGTGTATCAAGGAATGTAATACTCTGTCCTTTAACGTTAACGGTATATGCACCGATATGCTGTGTAATACCACCTGCTTCTTTATCGGTAACATTAGTTTTTCTGATTGCATCAAGCAAAGATGTTTTTCCGTGGTCAACGTGACCCATTACACAGATTACGGGCGGACGATTTACAAGCTTAGCATCATCCTCTTCGTCTTCTTTAAGAAGTTCCTCAATAACATCAACCTTAACTTCCTTTTCGCAAAGAATCTCATATTCCATTGCAATGTTCTCGGCTTCCTCGTAAGAAACTTCCGTATTAACCGTAACAATCTGTCCTTGTAAGAAAAGCTTCTTAATAATGGCAGAAGGTTGCATTTTCATCTTATCTGCCAAGTCTTTGATAGTCAGTGACTCGGGAATTGTGATTACCTTAATCTGTTCTTCCTGAATCTCTTCAACCTTCTTTTCGGGTTTTATGAATCGTCCCGCTTTTTTCTGTCTTGACTCGTTCTCCTCTTCATATATCAAATCTTTCTTGGAACGCTTGTCTTGATCTTTGTTATTTCTTCTCTTATCTTCCTTGTTCGGATTCGGCACGTTCTCGACAATTCCGGGTTGAGGCTGACCTTGATTTTTTGAGTATCTATCGTTCTGTCTTCCGCTTCCTTGATTATCGTTTGAACTATTATTAAAACGGTTCTGATTATCCCTTGGAGCACTACTATTATTTTTATTCTGGAAACCACCTTCTCTAGGGCCTTTAAAATTGCCCTTAGGTCCTGCAGGTTTGCCTCCTTCAGCCCCTTGGCTCGAAACGCTGACAGGTTTTGTCTTAACTGTTTCATCGGCTTTGTTCCTTTCATTTCTTGAACGCTGTGCTTCATCGAGCTTACGCTTGTTCTCTCTGAAATCGGAAGTGGTGTCCACTGCCGAAGGAGCCGTAATAGGTTTAATTATAGTATGTTGAACCTGATTGGCACCGGGCTTTGAGCTGGCCTGTCCCGGACGCGGTCCCTGCGGCTTCTGCATATTCGGTTTGTTTGCTGACATTCCCGAATTATTTGAGTTGCTTACGAAGATAATACCTGTTTTCTTCTTAGGCGCAGGTTTTGCAGGCTGCGCACTCTTTACGTCATCACCCTTATTTGAGTTTCTGACAGCACTGTCATTTTTTGTTTCAACTTTTTCTGCCTTAACACTATTGTTTTCAGATTTATCTTCTTTAGCAGGTGCCTTATTTTCTTTGGGCTGTTCACTTGCTGCACCAAGCTTCTTTCTAAGCTTATCTGCCGCAGTATCATCAACCGATGAATTATGTGCTTTGGCTTCAACACCTATGGCAGCCAAAGCCTCTATTACTTCTTTATTGCTTATAGCTAATTCTTTTGCTAATTCACTTACTTTCATTTACTTCCTCCGTTATCCCCAGACCAACCAGCTTCTTCATAACAGCTCTTCCAAGACCTTCATCAGTAACGGCTATAACCGCCCTCATTTCGCACCCGATCGAGCGACCCAATGTATCTTTATCCGAGTACAAAAATATAGGAATCTGACGATAAAAGCACATGTCTTTAAATTTCTTTTTGGTATTGTCCGAGGCATCTGTTGCTACAATCACGACTGATGCTTTCTTCGCTTTGACTGCGTTTTCCGTGCTAAATTCTCCAGATACTGCATTTCGTCCTTTAGCACACATTCCAAGCAAAGAACAAACAGGGTCATTATTCATTCTCTTCTACTGTTCCTTCTTGTGTTTCATCGTCGTAATCTTCTACGGCTTCACTATTCTCGTCGTAATCGTCTTCGTAATACTCTTCTTCATCATCTACGTAATCTTCATAGCGGAATCCGGGAGCATCCTTAGCCTGAGTTTCAGACTTGATATCAATCTTATATCCTGTCAAACGTGCAGCAAGTCTTGCATTCTGACCTTCCTTACCGATTGCCAAAGATAACTGATAGTCAGGTACCACAACCTTGGCTGACTTTTCATCAGGATCTGCGAATACAGCTACTATCTTAGCGGGAGAAAGTGCATTCTGAATAAGAACACCGGGGTTTTCATCCCAATTAATAATATCAATCTTTTCACCGCGAAGTTCATCAACTACCGAATTAACACGTGTTCCGTTAACACCTACGCAGGCACCTACGGGATCGACATTGGGATTTGATGAATACACGGCCATCTTGGTACGTGAGCCTGCTTCTCTTGCGATTGACACTATTTGAACCGTACCGTCCTTAATTTCGGTAACTTCCGACTCAAACAGCTTACGAACCAATTCGGGGTGCGTACGTGAAACAAGAATACGTGGTCCCTTAGGAGTAGGCTTAACTTCGAGAATATAAACCTTAATTCTTTCTGTAGGTCTGTAAACTTCGCCTTTAACCATCTCAGATTCATTAAGTATGCCGTCAGCCTTACCTAAATTAATGCTTACATTCTTACCGATATAACGCTGCACAACGCCTGTAACAATATCTTTTTCCTTATCGGAATACTTTTCGCATACCACATCTCTTTCAGCTTCACGAATCTTTTGAAGCATAACATTTTTGGCATTCATTGTTGCAATACGTCCGAATTCCTTAGACTTGATTTCAATTTCAACTGTTGAACCTACACGAACGCCTTTCTTAAGTTCTTTGGCTTCTTCCTTAACAATCATTGTTGCCGGATTAAAGTCTTCAACATCAGCATCCTCAACTACGGTTTTCTGTGCAAAGCATCTGAACTCACAAGTTTCGGGATCTATTTCAACCTGAACATTTGCTTCATTTCCAAAGTAGTTTTTACAAGCAGTTGTCAACGAAAGGTTAATTGCTTCAAACAATGTTTCTCTGCTTATATCTTTCTCCTTCTCCAATAAATCAAGTGCTTCCAATAATTCTGTGTTCATTTTCTTTTATCTCCTCCTGTCTAGAAATCCAATGTCAGTTTAATACTTGCAATATCTTTTCTATTAAAAACCATATCCTGCAATTCATCTTCGGATACGGGGACCTCAATGGTAATCGTTTCTTCGTCAAATTGTGAAAGGAAACCTACAAACTCCTTAATCTTACTGTCACCTATGGGTTTATATGTCTTAATCTCGACCTCTTCACCTATCGAATAACTTAAGTGTCTGTCCTTCTTTAGAGCGCGTCCGAGTCCCGGAGAACTCACCTCCAAAATATATGCATCTTCAATAAAGTCATCCTTATCGAGGGCTTCAGACATAGCTCTTGACACATTCTCACAATCGTCAATATTGACGCCTTCGTCCTTATCAATGTAACAACGCAGATAGTAATCAGAACCTTCCTTGACATATTCAACGTCATATACCCTTGTTCCGAACTTGTCCGCTATCGGAGTCAGCAAAGCCTCCGTTTTAGATTCAACATCCGCTCTTTTCGCCATTTTGATCTCCTTTACGCAAGTGTTTTACATAAAGAAGTGGTGGCCTTTTCAAGCCACCACTTAATACTTTCTTATTACGTTAATCAGTCTAGCACATTCCGCCGGTCAATGCAAGGTCAAATTCGCATTCGAGCCCCTTTCTATCCACCAAAGCAGAATTATATTTCCGGCATTCCGAGTTTGACCTTATCGTCAACACGTATTTCCTTACCCAGCTGAACCTCCATAACCTTAAGCTCCGAAATAGCTTCTATTGTATGTTTGGCTCCTCTCGGCATTCTGACAACGTCTCCCGGTCCTACATTCATCTTGCGCTCGTCAATCACCACAATACCCGTACCGCTAAGTATGGTCCATACCTCATCGCGTCGGTTATGATAGTGATAATTCATTCTGTGTCCCGGTGTAAGCGTTACACGTATTGTCATGCTCTCATCCTGAACATCAAGAACCCTGTAACTTCCCCAGGACTTTTCCGCGAACATAATCTGCTGATCAATCTTGTCGACATGAGGTTTAATGTAGCTTGACTGCTCCTTGTCGGAAACAAGAATTCCCTCGGGGGATGCAGCAACCACCATATCCTTAAGTCCCATGCAAAGAATCGGCATATCGAGTTCATTGATAACATGCACATTCGTACACTTATCATTGAAAATAGCCGAACCTATGGCAGGTTCATCCATGGCTTCAGTCAAAGTATTCCACGTTCCCAAATCCTTCCACTGTCCATCGAAACGCATAACAGCTATGCTCTTTTCTTTCTCAGCAATAGCATAGTCAAAACTTATTTTTTCAACCGAAGCGTACTTATCTCTTAAGTCATAAAAGTCATCAAAATCAATTAATTCGTGCGACTTTTCAATTAAGTATCGGAGTTTGAAAGCAAATACTCCGCCGTTCCACAATGCGCCGTCCGCTATATACTCCTTGGCCGTTTGGGCATCGGGCTTTTCTTTAAATGTCATTACGGGACTGACTTCATCATCACTTTTGGGAATAATGTAACCGTATTTTTCCGAAGGATACGTCGGTTCCATCCCCATAAGCACCAGATTGGCTACATCTTTTTGTGCAAGTTCCGACAATTTTTTAAGCGCTATGAAATAGTTGTCATCCACATACGGATCGACAGGACATACCACAACAGGCTCGTCCAATCCGATTTTTTCTACATCCTTTAAATATGATGTTGCCAACGCAATGGCAGGGAACGTATCTCTTCTGCACGGTTCCACACAGATTCCCACATCTATTCCGACCTGGTTATTGATTGCCGACACCTGTGATTTGGACGTACCAATCGTAACGGATGCCTCTGAATCCACGGCTTTAATCTGTCTGTACATCCGCTGTACCATGGACTCATATGTTCCGTCCTGCTTTTTGAACAGTTTAATAAACTGTTTCGATCTTACATCATTCGAAAGCGGCCAAAGTCTCTTACCCGAGCCACCCGACAATAAAATAATATGCACTTTGCTTTCCTATCCTTCAATAATTAAATATCTTCCGTCACCGATGTCGAAAACCTCATCAGCTTCAAGAATGCTGTCCTCATCAAGACCTTCAAGATCGAGGCCTTCTTCTTCGAAATACTCCATAACTTCCTGTATGGAATTGGCAACTATAGCGAAATTCTCTTCCAGAAAATCACGTGCTTCATCCAAGTCCTCACATACGTTTCCTTCCGGAAACAACTGCTCTTGATTGTCTAAAAAACACTGTAATACTGCTTCATCAAATTCCGGCATTAAAAAGCCCCCTTTCTACTTATTTAGAATTGTAACATACTATCCCCAACTTCGACAATTCATGCCATATTCGCGACAACGGCAATCCGACCACATTATAAAAATCTCCGTCTACAGATTTAACAAACTTGGCCAGCACACCCTGAATACCGTAAGCTCCTGCCTTGTCCATCGGTTCACCGGACTCTATATATTTATCAATATCATCCTCCGGTATGGGATAAAAATATACATCCGTTTTCTCATAAAACGAATACTCTCCGGCTCTTCCGTCCTTGGATATAAAGATAAAGCAAACGCCCGTATAAACCGAATTCATATTGTCAGATAGTTGACATAACATCTTCTTTGCATCTGCTTCGTCATGCGGTTTTCCTAGAATCTCACCCTCACACGAAACTATGGTATCTGCTCCGATAACCAATATATCCTGTGGAGTTACCAACTCCGGATGCTCTTCTTGATAGGTTTTGATTTGAGAAGCCACATCCATTGCTTTTAGTTTACATAATTCAATGCACACTTCTTCCGGCAGACTCTTTTGAGTGATTTCTTCGCACGTGGAGGGCCATATGTCAAATTCCACACCTATCTGTTCCAAAAGTTGTTTCCTTCTGGGTGATTTTGAAGCAAGAACTACTTTACATTCCATTTATCTGTCCTTATTTTCCCTCGGTACAAAAATACGCGAATTGGTAATACTATTGGATTCCTTTGCTACACGCAGGAAAATTTCGCCAAATTCTTTTTGGGAGTTAACAGCTTCATGATACTCTTCCATGTTGGATTCGATGTCCTTAACTCTGACATACTTACCCTCGGGAGTAAGAATATGAGCCTTCTCATTGTCGTTAAGTTCCAATGTAAGAATATCCTTTAGTTCCTCGCACAAATTCGGCTTTTCTACAGGGAACAGGATTTCTACTCTTCGCTCAAGATTTCGCGGCATCCAGTCAGCCGACGAGCAATAAAGCTCGTTTTTTCCGGCATTCTCAAAATAGAAAATTCTGGCATGTTCAAGGTAGTTACCCACAATTGACCTTACCGTGATATTGTCACCGACTCCGGGGACTCCCACCTTAAGGCAACATATACCTCTTACAATCAAATCTATCTTTACCCCTGCTGCCGCTGCCTCGTACAAAGCTTTAATGACATCGGGGTCACAAATGCTGTTCATCTTAGCTATTATATGAGCCTTGGTTCCGTTAACGGCATGTTCCTTCTCTCTTTCTATCATGAATAGGAACCTGTCTTTTAACCATAACGGAGCAAGCGAAAGCTTATTCCAGTTAAGAGGCTCGGAATAACCGCTAAGCATATTAAATACAGCAGTTGCATCCTCTCCTATAGCCTCGTTGGCTGTAAACATACCGATATCCGTATAAAGTTTGGCCGTAGAATCGTTATAGTTACCCGTTCCCAAATGAACATAACGCTTAATACCGTTTTCTTCACGTCTTACGACCAGCGTAATCTTTGAATGTGTCTTCAAGCCTACCAAACCGTATATTACATGGCATCCGGCCTGTTCAAGACGTCTGGCCCACAGAATATTGTTTTCTTCATCAAAACGTGCCTTAAGTTCAACCAAAACCGTAACCTGCTTACCGTTTTCGGCAGCCTGAGCCAGGGCTGCAATAATTGGTGAATTACCCGAAACTCTGTACAGTGTCTGCTTAATGGCAAGAACCTGCGGATCTTTGGCCGCCTGCTGTACGAATTCAACCACAGGAAGGAATGATTGGAATGGATGGAACAAAAGTATATCCTCTTCCTTTATCTTTTCAAAAATATCCGTTCCCTTAGGCAAAGACGGATGCTCCTGCGGAGCAGAATAACCGTGTTCCTTAAGTTTATCAAATCCTGTCAGTGAGTAAACCTTCATCAAATATGTCAAGTCCACTGCTCCCGGAATTCTAAAAATTGCCCTGTCTTTTATCAGAAGCTCGTCTTTAATAATTGTAAGCAGTCTGTCGTCAATGGTATCTTCCACTTCAAGCCTAAGGGCAGCTCCCCACTGCCTCATGCGGACCTGTCTTTCTATTTCTTCAAGTAAGTCATTAGCCTCCTCTTCATCTATGGCCAAATCGGCGTTACGCATTATTCTGAACGGATGCGCACAAACGATATCATAATTCAAAAACAGCTTATGCATGTTCCTTTCGATGACTTCTTCAAGAAGGATTATCTTCTTTCCGGGACCGTCGAAACGCGGAAGTTCAACAATTCTCGGAAGTACCGACGGAACCTGAACCGTAACGAATTCGAATTCGCCTTCCTTATCATCTTTCTTGGTAACCAATGCCCCTATATTAAGTGACTTGTTTCTGATAAGCGGAAACGGTCTTGACGAATCCACAGCCATCGGAGTAAGAACAGGATACACTTCCTCTTCAAACATTCTGTCAACGAACTTCTTCTCGGGTTCGCTAAGTTCTTCATGATGTTCCACCACGGTAAGTCCGTTTTCTTTAAGTTCCGGAAGCAGAACGTTCTTATAGGTGTCATAGGCATCGTCTACAAGTGCATGAACATCCGAGTTAACCAATGCTCTTTGTTCATCCACACTTAATCCTGCGATATCGACTCCGGTATATCCCGCATCCTGCATATCCACAAGTGAGGCCACTCTGACCATTATGAATTCATCCAAATTGGAGAATACTATGCTCATAAACTTAAGACGTTCAAACAAAGGTATATCTTTGTCCTGTGCTTCGGACAGAACTCTTCGATTAAACTTAAGCCAGCTTAATTCTCTGTTCTCGTAGTATTGATAATTGCTATAATCCGTAATCTTATTCTTCATCCGTATATTTCCTCGTTAACGAATCCCGGTGTCGGCCTTGCTTCGCTTTCTGGTATTAACCAACGCTCCACACTTGTTGTATGGAAAAAAGCTGTACACCAAAAACTTATTGATCAATCCAAGTTTATCCTTAATCGTCTTTCCGTAGCGTCTTCCTCCGATTCTGATGGTCGGTTTGGTTTTGATAAACTTTATCAAATCATTATTACACTTAATGTCATCAGGCAGTAAAGTATATGCCAAGCCCACGCAATCAATCTTGTGTGAATCGGATCCTGCGAAAGTAGGTATTCTGTATTTTTGGGCCAAATATCTTGCCCTCTTATTGTTAAGCTGTGGTTCACATGCGTTATATCCTTCCAAGAAATCGAACAGCGGGAGAAATTCCCGTTTCATTATGGTTTTGTAGTGACAGATTCCTGTTGTAAAAAAGCTAAGAAACGTCTCACCGCAAGGATGGGCAGGGCCCAAAATTCCACCGTTTTCATGAACGATTTTCATAAGGCGTGCCAATTTCATTCCCCGATGATTCAAAATCTCAGGGGTAGTATCATCCGGCATGACAACAATCATGTGTCCGAAATCTCTTGTATCATATTCGATTCCTTTCAAAACGACGAAATCTCCTATATTTATCCCTTCAAGAGAATAGTAACCGTTAAACGAATTATGATCGGTCACCAGCATTCCCCCGAAGCCATAGCTTTGAAGAGACTTAATATATTCAACTATCGGCACTTTGGCATCGGTTGAACCCTCAGCCGTATGACAATGCATATCAAATTTAACCATGTTTACTCCATGACTTTCTTAAATGAGTACTTTGTTTAGAATGAGCGCTTCTGCTTGATAATCGGTTTCAAGTTATATACTTCTTCGAAAAATCCGGCTCTTGTTCCGAACAATCCTTTTTCAAGCGAAATATCTTCATCCGTCTCTATCGTTATCAACAGTTCGTTATTGAGCACCTGCGTTTGGACATCCTTAAACTTCATCTTGTGGGATCTGTCCAATCCGTTGGCTATTCTCAATATCGCTGTCAGTTTGGCTATCCTCTTGTGGTCGGCTCTGTCCAATCCTTCATTCGAAATAAGTTCATCAAAATACTTGAACACCACCTGATTATACTTAACTGTATTGGCAACTATCAGTCGCTCTTTATGAGATAAACCTATAATCTCCGTATTCTTAATAATGTTATACGAACATTCCGCAAGATTCAGCATACTTACATATTTACCGCAATCATGCAATATGGCTGATATTCTAAGAAGCAGCTTGTCCCGTTGAGTAAGACCGCTTATATCTTTAATCGTATCAAACAGGTTAAGGGCTATTTGTTCAAGCGTCTTAGAACGTTGATTTGAGCCCATATATCTGTTGGATATCTCTTTGGAACATGCAATGATATCGGCCTCAAAATCATGATTGGTACTCATGAGACCTATATTATCAGCATATTCATACGCGATACCGTCGCACAAAGATACACCGGGCACCCATATTCTATTTGCTCCCGTAGTTAACATAACATTACGTGTCAGGAGTAAAGATATATAAAGCAGTGAAATATCATCATCACTTATGGACATGGCTTTGGAAATATCCTGACGATTATTCGATGTAACCATATCAATGTATCTGTTTATATCATCCAAACTCGCTGTATTGGAAATATTGTAACCCACACTGTTCTTATTGTTGACAACCAGTGATACATAATCATCCACAACGATAAGGTTTTGAATTTTCCGATCTTCAAGATAAAGTCTTTTGTAAGTTGAAAGCTGCGAATCGGTCAATTCATCGATAAAATGCTCATACTGTCTGATAGAAGCATTGAGTGTCTTCATTCTGTCACGCAGACGCAACACACCTAACTTCATATTCTGAGTAGAAATCAATGTATGCTCATCAAACAAAGACATTTGTATACTTCCGCCACCGATATCCAATATAGCCGTTCCCTGTTCGATAAGTTTTTCAAATTGTTCGCCCTGAGAAGCAATGGACTTATAATCCAAAAAACGCTGCTCGGAATTGCTCAACACATCTATGTGAATGCCTGTCTTCTGCTCCACTTGGTCAATCAAAATAGCCATATTCTTGGTTTCGCGGATAGCGGATGTTCCATACGCTTTATACGTCTCCACCTTGTATGAATCCATTATGCTTTTGAACTCTCTTAGCGTATCGCACAAATCTGCCACACGTTCAAAACTCAGCAAACCATTGGCATATGTCTCGGTCCCCATATCAATATTATGCCTGATATGATCAATCTGGCGCATTCCGGAATGCTTTGAAACCTCATATATTTTCATTGAAAGTTCAAATGAACCTACATCTATAGCTGCAAATGTCTTTGAAAACATCCATATCCCCCTTTTTTGACATATTATGTCAACCATACATTGCCGTACATCGCTTAATTGAGTTATGTCAACCCAAGCAGATAGTCAATAAACTGCTGTGCGGTACGTCCGCTCAATCCGCCATGCGCCAGTTCCCAGGCATTGGCCTGCATAAGAAGTTCATTCTCATCCATCTTGATATCGCTTCTTTCGGCCAACACTTTAACAATATTCTGGAATTCCTTCTTGTCCGGAGAACCAAAATAGATAGTTACTCCAAAACGTGCCGACAGCGATAACTTCTCCTGCACGGTATCGTTCGTATGAAGATCATCGTCACGGTCTTCCTTATCCGTAAATCTTTCACGAACCAAATGCCTTCTGTTAGATGTCGCATAAATCAATACATTTTTAGGTTTCTTTTCAAGTCCGCCTTCTATAACGGCTTTCAAGTACTTATACTCTATTTCAAAATCTTCAAAGCTCAAATCATCCATGTAAATAATGAATTTATAGTTTCGATTTTTAATCTGGGTAATAACATCATTCAGATATTGGAACTGGTGCTTATATACTTCAATTATTCTCAAGCCAGATTCATAGTACTCGTTGGCAATAGCCTTAATTGAGCTGCTCTTACCTGTACCGGCATCTCCGAAAAGCAAACAGTTATTGGCTTTTCTTCCTTCAACAAATGCCAATGTATTATCGGTCAGTTTCTTCTTGGCTATCTCATATCCTACCAAGTCATCCAGTTTCACATGTGCTATATTAAGTATCGGTACTATTCTGGTACCTTCTGCATCATCATGTTCGATTCTGAACGCTTTATGTAAACCAAATTTACCTACTCCATAATCTTTATAAAAGTCAGTCAGTGTTGACTTCATTTCTTCCGGAGTATTATCCATTGTAAACTTTTCGGCCAAATCGCATATTCTTTGTCTGATTCTTGAGTTATATACCTTGGATTCGGAATCGGATGAAATATAATTCTCAATCAGTTCAAAGCCTGAAATTCCGAGTTTTTCAACCATGGGGCCAAAATCATAATCGAAAAACTCCTTAAAAATAACAATATCATGCAAGACAGCCTGGTTAATACTTCCTTCTATAGCGCCTTTAATCTCACATGCTCTCGAGTATGCATTCTCATTATTTACAAGAAGATTGGCCAAATAACAATGCCACAAATTTCCATAGAAGCCATGATTACCTGCAAGTTCCAAAAGCTTATGCATGTTTTCATATAATAAAGATGACATATCTTCGGCATTGTAATACTCATCATCATAGTGTTCCATCAGCCAAGACATGTCATACAACAGTTCACCGTCATTACCCTCGAAGTCTTTATATACAATTAATCTACTCTCACGCATTTTAGATTCTCCCAAATCAATATTTCGGACTGTTCGTATGTTGCTCACCACAATCCTGAATACCTTAATAATATCAAGAAAAAGAGCAAAAATAAAGGGACATCTTATGATGTCCCTTCAAGTATTTCAATAGCCCAATCTTATCTAAAATAGCTAACGTCCTGATTAAGTTCTTTAGCCATGCTGTCGATTTCATCGGAACCGACTTTGATTTCGTTAACCGAAGATGCAATGTTGGAAATTGCTGATGAAACCTGTTCGTTCGAAGCTGCATTCTCCTGTGAAATAGCACTAAGATCCTGAACCGAATTAACAATAACTTCCTTAACACCCTCAAGAGCCTGTGTCTTCTTGGTGATAGAATTAATCTCGGATAATGATGTATTGATTTCATTATTGAGCAATTCAAATTTGTTCTGAGTCTCCTGAATATATCCTTGTTCTTCTTCAATAACCTGTGCAACCTCTGCCGACAATTTAACTGATGCCTGCGACTGCTGGATGATTTCATTAACAATCTTTTTAATCTCGTTAGCCGACTGATCTGACTGTTCTGACAAGCTTGAAATTTCTGTTGCAACAACTGCGAAACCTCTTCCTGCTTCACCTGCTCTGGCAGCTTCAATTGAAGCATTAAGCGCAAGCAAGTTGGTCTGGCTGGCAATACTTGTAATAGCCTCAACCGCTTCTTCTATCTTAACGATTGCTTCGTTAGTAGATTCAATCTGAGAAGCAATACTTTGAACCGAATCAACGGACTTTTTAGACGAATCCGAAACTCTGTTCATGTAATCGGCTGCATTATTGTTGGCTTCACGGATATTCTTGGAAGAACTTGAAAGATTTTCGACGTTCTCTGCAATATCCTGAATTGCTGTACTCATTTCAATAACCTGCTCATTAATATCCTGTACGGACTGAGCCATTGCTGTAGCACCGTTAGCCAAATCTTCCATAGTCTGACTGATTTGAATAGCTCCGTCATTACTGTACTCTGCAGATTCGGAAAGTGCACTTGCCTTCTGGGTCAATTCCGATGCAATACCTTTGGTCTTTCCAATAATATCATTCAGGTTAGCTCTAAGTTTCAATGTAGAAGCAATAAGTTCTTTAGATTCGGCAATGTTTGATACTGCATCCAAATTCTTTCCGAGTTCGCCGTTAGCAACATCCGTAACTCCTGCGGCAACCTTCTCCAAAGGTTTTGACACAATTCTTGCAAGCAGGAAAGCTGCAAAGAAGAAAATAATTAAAAGTCCGGCACTGATTGCCAAATCAACATAGAAAATCTTATTGGTAGCTGCAAGTACCTCATCTTCATCGGCCGAAATAACAACTACGAAATCTGAAGTTGCATTAACATAGTACGCTGCGTATTTCATTACGCCCTTAAAGTCATATTCCGTAACCGCAGGCGTAATGGTTTTACCTGCCTGAATATCCGAACAAACTCCTGCAACAACCACATTGGTTACGGGTTCTCCGATTTTGCTTTCGGTAGGATGATACAACATGGTAGCATCCGGTCCTACAACGTATGCATATGAAGAAGTAAGCCCTTCAACACCTGTTTCGCTGAACAAAGCACCGAGATTCTCGGCTGACATTGCAGCATCAAGACCCTTCAACTGAATATCTGCCTCAAGTCTTTGGCCCGATGCATACGTCAAATCATATAAGTAATTCAACGTATTTTCCTTCACCTGTGACTTCGTGTTGCTTACCAATACCAAGCTGATAACCACAACGGCTATAACAAGCGGTATCAAAGCAAACAAAATAAGCATGAAATTAATACTGAACTTTGATTTTTTTGCTGTTTTCATAAATATTACCCCCTGGTTACAATATATTACGGAACTAATCTGCTTATGAATTAGTTCACATAATGCAATTATACTACCAATATCTGACAATTGCCACCCATATTATATTTTTTCAATACATTTTAGTTTTTTGGATTCTTCTGTTTTGCAGAAATCCCGACATGATTGTATAATTAGGGAAATAATTGAATTTGAGAGGATATCCATGAAAAGTAAAATCAAAATAATTATTGCCTTTTCCATCATTGCAATAGGTATAGCTGTTGCAGCCTTTTTCACATATAAGTCCAGAATCGTTCCGAATAATGACATCTCCTGCGTAGGGAACACGGCCGGAAATCTTAACAACGGTGGGCTCTTCGTCGCAAAGGACGACGTTGTGTATTTTAGCAATCCGTATGACAAAGGATGCGTATATTCCATGAATTGCGACGAATCAAACTTCAGGAAAATATCTACCAATTCCTCAAGTCACCTTCTTATCGGCGGAGATTATCTGTACTATTACATGGATGTTAACGGTGGAGGGCAGGGAATCGGAACCGTAATCAAGCTTCACGGCATTTATCGAAGCGACCTTGACGGTAAGCACTCAACATCAATTGATTCAAGAATGGCAATTAACATGCAGTTGGTAGGCAACTATGTATATTACCAAGATTACAACAATACCGACTTCACAACGACCAGAAGAGTAAAAATAGACGGTAGCGAATCAACTCAGGTTTCGGATACAATCATTAATCCTTCCTGTGCTTACAACGGTAAAGTATACTTCAACGGTACCGAGAAGGATCATTATCTTTATGCCATGGATACCGAAACCAACAAGATAATCACAGTATATAACGGCAATTTGTGGTATCCGCAGTACTATGAAGGCTACATATATTATATGGATGTCGGACATGATTACAGATTGTGCAGATATAACCTCACTACAGGTCAGGAAGAGGTTTTGACCAATGACCGATGCGATACATTCAATGTCGGTCAGGGATATATTTACTATCAATACGTTTCGGATTCTCCTGCACTTAAGAGAATGTCACTTGACGGTTCCAACCCTGAAATTGTTGCTACAGGAACATACAACAGCATCAACCTTACAAGTCGATACGCATATTTCAAATCGTTCGGCGATGATACGACCATCTATCACACACCTATAAACGGTCCCGTGCATGTGGAAGTATTTGAAAAAGCCATGCAGGCCGCAATCGATAATCAGGATAACTAATCATTTCCGAAAGGCTTAAGTAAATGAAGATTCTTCTAATAGGAACCGGCGGAACCATAGCCGGCGTACAAGAAGACGGTTCGTCGGATAATTCTGCATATACATCCGGTGTATTATCCGTCGAAAACATACTCGATTCTTTGTGTTTGGACGAAATTCCAATGAATACCCAGATAGTAACAACGCAATTTTGTAATATCAATTCCGATGATATTACAGATATTATGTGGCTCGATTTGGCAAGATACATCAATCAAGCGTCGAATGCATACGATGCCATCATCATCACACACGGTACCGACACACTCGAAGAAACCTGTTTTTTCTTGGATTTGACCACCGTTCACCGAATTCCCGTCATACTGACCTGTGCCATGTATCCGGCAACTTCACCCATCGCGGACGGGCCTTCCAATCTGCTCGAATCCATTAAATATGCCTGCATTTCGTGTGCGGCAAATAACGAATATCATGGGGTTGTCGTTGCCTTCGGAGGAAAAATCATAACCTCTTTCGGTCTTCATAAAGCTATATTGAACAATGAATTCACTTTCAATGATTATCAGGTTGATTGGGGAGAAATTTCCGATTGGAATAGATACTATGATATTTCGCACACACATAAGCTACCTTATGTGCCTATCGCATATTTTAGTGCCAATACCCCCTCCGATATACTCTATTACCATGTCGATATGGGGGCTCAAGCCATAGTCCTTGCAGGGGCCGGAGCCGGAGAGTATTCCGAAGATTGGATTCAGGCAGTCGAAGATTTGTCCGCTAAGGGAATTATCTTTATTCGTACATCCAAAATAAGCAAGGCGCCGGTTAATAATAACCGACGCCTGTCAAAATCTACTCTTTCCGGAGGCTCATTATCTTGTGAAAAAGCTTCCGTCTTAACAAGTCTTCATCTTATCTGAAGTAACTTACATCACTGTTAAGTTGTTTAGCCATACTGTCAATCTCTTCAGAACTGTTCTTAATCTCATTGATTGAAGTAGCAATATGAGTGATTGAAGCAGATACTTCTTCGTTGGAAGCTGCATTCTCTTCTGCTATTGCGCTCAAATCCTGAACAGAACTTACGATAACTTCCTTAACGCCCTCCAACGCTCTGGTCTTCTGAGTAATGGAATTAATCTCGTTAAGTGAATTATTGATTTCTGTATTAAGCAATTCGAACTTGTTCTGAGTTTCCTGAATGTATCCCTGCTCTTCAGTAATAACTTCCGCAACTTCTGCAGAAAGTCTGACAGATGCCTCAGATCTTTGAACGATTTCTCCAACAATCTTCTTGATTTCGTTAGCCGAACTGTCTGACTGTTCAGAAAGGTTCGAAATTTCGGTAGCAACAACTGCGAAACCTCTTCCTGCCTCACCTGCTCTGGCAGCTTCGATTGATGCATTAAGTGCAAGTAAGTTAGTCTGGCTTGCAATATTTGTAATAGCTTCAACAGCCTCTTCTATCTTAACGATTGCTTCGTTGGTAGATTCAATCTGTTTAGAAATGCTGTGTACGGAAGCAACGGATTTCTGTGAAGAAACGGAAACCTTGTTCATGTACTCCGTAGCATTGTTATTGGCATCCATAATATTCTTGGATGAACTTGAAAGATTATCAACATTGTCGGCGATATTCTGAATAGCTCCGCTCATTGAAATAACCTGTTCGTTGATATCCTGTACCGACTGAGCCATTGCTGTTGCACCGTTGGCCAAATCTTCCATGGTCTGACTAATCTGCTCTGTTCCGTCGTTACTGTATTCTGCTGCTTTACTCATAGCTGCCGATTTCTGAGCGAGTTCACTTGAAACGCTCTTCGTCTTACCGATAATGTCATTCAAATTAGACTGAAGCTTTCTGGTAGATTCAATCAACAGCTTAGATTCGCTGACTGCCGAATTCGTATCAAAGTTGGCACCGAGTTCACCGTTAGCAACCTCAGAAACAGATGAAGCAATTTCCGTAAGAGGTGTAGCCACTCTCTTGGCAAGTAAAACAACTACGACCCCACTTGCTACAAGCAGGATAGCTGCTACGATGAGTAAGCTTGTAAGCATTTCCGACTTAGCAGCTTTAACATCCTCACAGGTCTTACCTGCAAAGGCCATGCCCCAAAGTTCTCCGGTTGCCGGATTGTTCAACGGCATATAGTAAACATAGTAATCAATGTCATTAATCTTAACATCATTCGAATAGTATTCATTACCTGCGGAAACTGTAGCCCAAACAGCATCCGATGCGTTGGTTCCTTCAATTCTCTTACCTGAACCATCTTTAATGGAAGTAAAGAATCTTACATTATCCTTGAAGATTGTCAAGTCAACCTTCTTGCCAGCAAGTGAATCAACATATACCGTATCATATGCTATGTCACCGTTTGTTTCAAAATCATACGAGTAATACTCTTTTAATCCCTGGCAAGCTACCTGAAGTTCTTCCTTAGTGTTGTCTTCGAGCTTACTTCCGATTTTGGTGTATGACACGATAGTCATAACAACAACCGCACAAATAAGCGGGATAAAGGCGAACATCATAAGCATCTTAACCATACTCAATTTCATACCTTTTTTCTTATCCATACCAAACATCCTCCTGTTGTTAGAGTAAAGCAGATTGTTTTAACTAAACCATCTGAGCTACATTATACACTATTGTCTGAAAATTTCATAGAAAAATTTTTAAAAACACAAAATTTTTAACAGTGGCTGTATCTTTGCCGCAATTTGGCGCAAATCCGTCAATATAGTTCCATTTGGAGCAACTTATTTTTATATCTGATGTCTTACAACAAGATATTCGTCGCCCGGAACATAGTACGGGCAATCTTCGTAAGAACACGAAATAAACTTGGCCATTTCATCCTCATCCAAGTCCATTTCGCACGAATATTCTTCATAATCTTCATCATAAGTATAATAGTTGCAATCGTCACATCTGCTCATAATTATCTCCCGGTGTTTCACCACCAACTCTATATATATCGGAAGTAAATTGTAAAAGTTAATTCAAAAGTTCAAACATTTCTTTAATCGTCTGCCCTGTTTGTGGGTTGACATAATTCGGTGCTAATTCCATCAAGGGTTCAAGCACAAATTGTCTGTTATGCATGTCGGGGTGAGGAATAACAAGATCATCGGTTGACATAACAACATCTTCATACAGCAATATATCCAAATCCAATGTTCGCGGTCCCCAATGAATTTCTCTCACTCTCTTAGCTTCACTCTCGATAACATGAAGATAATTCAGTAATTCCGGCGGGCTCATCAGTGTCTTTATTCCCACCGCACCGTTCAAAAAATCATCTTGTGCAACCGGCCCGTAGGGTTTGGTTGTAATAAGTTTTGAACAAACTACATCTTTAATAAGTGTGCTTTCTTTTAGTTTACATAACGCCATATTGACGTAGCCCTGCTTATCACCGATATTCGAACCGACCCCGAGATATACCGTTTTCCATCTTCGTGTTATGTCAACCGAAACATCTCTTATTTTTTCAGCGACCGGTGCGCTCGGTTTGTGTATTGTTATGTCAACCTCATCAATCATATCAAAGTTACACAGTACCTCTCGTGCGACACGTTCTGCCGTTGTTTCTATAAGGTCGTACTTTTGTTTAATAAATGTTTCCTTAATAACAGTACAGACTTTTGAATAGTCTACTGTCAATCCAAGGTCATCCGAAACACCCATGGCAGACATATCAAAATAAAGACGTGCATCTATATAGAATATCTGACCGTCTGATTTCTCCTTTTCAAGCACACCATGATATGCTTCTATTTCCATTCCTTCTATGTAAATGTTATCTCTCACTGTTATTCCTCGTTTCGTCCATTATTAATACAGAATTGCTTCTGCCATCTTTATTGCCCTTACATTGGCTCTCACATCATGAACCCGTATATACCCGGCTCCCATCATAACCGCCATCACACTTGTCGCTATGGTCCCTTCAAGTCTTTGCCCAACCGGGAGCTCTAAAGTATTACCTATCATCGACTTGTTTGATACTCCTATGAGTATCGGGCATCCTAGTTTACATAACTTCGGTATATTCTTAAACTCTGCAATATTCTGCTCATATGTCTTATTGAATCCTATCCCCGGATCCAATATTAAATTATCTTTTTTGATGCCTGCCTTTAAGGCTTTGGCAATTGACAGATGCATGTCGTCTATTAGGTTGACATAATTTTTGTTATTGTGAACCAGCACGTATTTACATCCTAATTCAGCTGCCGTTTCAAACATATCGGTATCTTTTTGTCCCATACCAATGTCATTGATAATAGATGCTCCCGCACCGACAGCCTGCCTGGCAACCGAGGCCTTATATGTATCTACCGAAACTGTTATGTCAAACCTGTCACGTATGTTCTCAATTACAGGTATTACCCTCTCAGACTCTTCATCAGCATTTACCAAAACAGCATCAGGGCGTGTGGATTCACCTCCCACATCAATTATATCGGCCCCGTCCGCTATCATACTTTCGACAGTTCTTAATATCTCATCCATCCTGTCGACATTATGCTTACCACCGTCAGAAAAAGAATCCGGGGTAATATTCAGTATTCCCATAACACTTGTTACCATATCAGCTCCATGTTCTTCTTATCCGATTTCCAATTGCACTCTTTCTCAGCCATACACCAAAAACACGGGCGGCATAACTTGTCTGCCCGGTATAAGAGTCCGGATAGAGTTTTGGTTTCTTTGACATCGGGGGTTCTATGGTCCCCTATTGCTTTTAGTATAGCTGCCTTTTCATCAGGTGTATAATCAGTCGTCTCCAGTATACGTGTCGAAATCTCCACAGAAGCTATATCATGGTCCGTTCCGTCTTTGTACTGAACCGCTCTTCCCACGTCATGCAGCAGAGCCGCCGCATACAAAAGAGTCTTGGGAACCTTGTAATCCTCCGTCAGGTTAAGAATCATTCCCACACGGGCAACATCCAAAAAGTGACTCATATCATGATGACCGAATTGCCTGTTCTTCTCATATTCTTCTATTTCATCAATACATCTTTTGTATTCTTCGTTATGAATTATCTTTTCATACTTTTCCATTATGTCTGTCCTTATTCCACTTCATTACTTCCTTATGCAGGCTTAAAGTTCCGAAAACCAAAATAACATCTTTGGGTGAAGTCATCATAACAGCCAGTTCCAATGCTTCCTCTATTCCTCCTATGGCAGAGACATCATTATGATATTTAAGCGCATCCTGAGCCAATCTTTCCGCGGAATATCCTCTGGGCCCATTTGTTGACACCGTCAAAATTCTATCCGCCATCGGAGCTGTTATTTCGAGTACTTTATCATGATCCTTGTTTTGCAGCATACCCACAATTTCAATAATGCGTCGATCTTTGCAATATTTAATAACGCTCGCTCTTAATACTTTGGCAGCACCTTCGTTATGCGCACCGTCCAAATATATTGCAGGTCGATCGGATATTTTTTCAAATCTCCCGGGCCACTTTGTATTATGTAAACCTCGAATAAGCTTTTTATCATCGATTGTCGAAAATGGTAACGGTAGTAATTTAATCGCTTCATACGCTAACGATGCGTTTTCTATCTGGCACTGTCCTTTTAGGGCTATCACCTTTTCAAAAGTTTTGTGTATCGTAGTTATGTTAACAGAAGTTTCGTTCCTCTTTGCCGCAGCCTCCAATTGCTTCAGCACTTCTTCCGATTGCTCGGCTGTAATTACCTTACTTCCCTGTTTAATAATTCCTGCCTTAACACCTGCTATTTTATCTATAGTTTCTCCCAGATAATCCATATGGTCCATAGAGATGGGGGTAAACACACACTCAAGTGTATTGGTCACCACATTGGTGGCATCGGTGAGTCCGCCCATTCCACACTCCTGTACAACAATATCGCATTCCTTCTTGGCGAAGTACCAATATGCCAAGGCTGTCTGTCTTTCAAATTCGGTAGGAGATGCCAAACCTTCACTCTCGATTTGCCCGACAGCCTCATCGATAATACGCATACCCTCCTTCCAGTCAGCTTTGGTTATCGGGTGGTTATTGACACGTATTATCTCCTCTTCCCTGAATACCGCCGGTGAAGAATAGGTTCCTACAGTATAGCCGCCTTCCTTAAGCATTGTGGATATATATGCTCCGACAGAACCCTTCCCGTTAGTTCCGGCAATATGAATGAATTTCAGGTTCGCCTGCGGATTATTCAATTTTTCGCACAAATATCGTACGCTATTCAATCCTAATCTAATCATGATTTAATAATTGTGTAATGTCTGCGCTGTCTTCTCTATATTCTTTAACTTATGACTAATAGAAAGGGCCATGAAATACATGGCCCCTTACGCTATTGATTAATATCGGGTATACCGTCTCCATCCAAGTCTGTAATACCCTGTGCATCAACACCGATATCCTGCATATTGATTGTACGTCTTCTGATTCTTGCCTCTTCAGACTTCATTAAAATATAGTCTTTAATCTCTTTTGATTTCTTTACATGTTTTAGTTCCAATACCTTATCCGTTGTATCTCCGGTAAAACATGTAATTGTACCTGTTCCGAACATTCTCTCTCCCAACGTTCTTGAGAGTTTAACATCCTGAATCTTATACATGAAGCAATCATCTTCGGACTTTTTGAAAAATCCCTTGTCAATGGTAAACACTTCTTCACCTATCTTGTATACGGTAAACGTAAACGGAAGTCCGAAAAATGCCCATCTTTTTCTTTCTGTATATGCATATTCTGCCATAAATACACCACCTTTCACTACAGCAAGTATACTAAAAAAAATTCCTTATTGCAATGGAATATAAGCATGTGATATATTAGTAAAAATGCCTGGGAGACCTTAGGCACATCTATAAGGAGGGTAATATGAACGCAACAGAATGCATTGTCGGAAGAAGAAGTATTCGCAAATTCAAACCTGATATGATTGACCATGAATTGATAGAATCCATTATCAAAACAGCATCATATTCACCTTCTTGGAAGAACACTCAGATTACAAGATATATTGCAATCGAGGGCGCACTCAAGGATAAGATAGCCGATGAATGCACACCCGACTACAGACGAAACGGAGAAATCATTAAAGATGCTCCCATGCTGATTGCAATTACAATGATTAAGAATCGTTCGGGATTTGAGAAAGACGGTTCATTCTCAACTCCGAAAGAAGGCGGTTGGCAGATGTTTGATACAGGTATTGCTTCTCAAAGCTTCTGTCTTGCGGCACACGAGCACGGATTGGGAACTGTTATAATGGGTATATTTGATGAAGCAAAGGCTGCTTCATTATTGGATATTCCCGAAGAAAGAGAACTTGTTTGTTTAATTCCCATCGGATATCCCGACGAAGCACCTACCGCACCTTCCAGAAAGGATGTAGCGGACTTACTTATTTTTAAAAAATAATTTTGAGGGTCGAAGTTTTCACTTCGGCCCTTTCTTTAGGAAGGGGAAAACTATGAGACATTTAATGAGTCCTTTGGACTTCAGTGTGGAAGAACTTGAAAACCTTTTCACACTGGCTAACGACATCGAGCACAATATGGACAAATACGCTCACAAATGCGATGGTAAGAAACTTGCTACATGTTTTTACGAGCCAAGCACAAGAACCCGCCTCTCTTTCGAAAGCGCAATGCTTAATCTCGGAGGTAATGTCATCGGGTTCTCCGATGCCAATTCTTCATCGGCTGCCAAAGGCGAAAGTGTTTCGGATACCATAAGGGTTATCTCTTGCTTCGCCGATATATGCGCCATGCGCCATCCAAAGGAAGGTGCTCCGATGGTAGCTGCTTCCAAATCAAGCATACCGGTAATTAACGCAGGCGACGGAGGTCATCAACATCCTACCCAGACACTTACAGACCTTCTTACCATAAGATCACTCAAAGGTGAAATCAAAGATTTCACAATCGGACTTTGCGGGGATCTTAAATTTGGGCGTACCGTCCATTCTCTTATTAATGCACTTGTCAGATATCCCGGAATCAAGTTTATCTTTATCTCGCCTCCGGAACTTAAAGTGCCGGATTACATAACCAGTGTTCTTAATGAGAAAAATATTGAATTCAAAGAAGTAATCAGCCTTGACGAAGTAATGTCCGAACTCGACTTCTTATATATGACGAGAGTCCAAAGAGAAAGATTCTTCAACGAAGAGGATTATGTAAGATTAAAAGATTTCTACATACTTGATTCGCACAAAATGGAACTGGCCAAAAAAGATATGCTTGTCCTTCATCCGCTTCCTCGTGTTAACGAAATCTCTGTAGATGTGGATGATGACCCCAGAGCTGCCTACTTTAAGCAGGTTCAATATGGCGTATATGTAAGAATGGCCTTGATTTTGACGCTGTTGGAATTGGTCTGATAATAGGAGGTAATTATGCTGAACATAGGAAAAATTGAAGAAGGTTTCGTACTTGATCATATTAAGGCCGGAAAAAGCATGCAGATATATAAGCATCTTGGGCTCGACAAAATGGATAATACAGTTGCCATTATACGAAATGCCAAATCCGATAAGATGGGAAAGAAAGATATTCTTAAGGTAGAGTGCGATATTAATATGCTTGACCTCGATGTACTTGCTTTCATTGACCACAACATTACCGTTAACGTCATTAAAGACGGCGAAATTATTGCCAAAAAGGATTTACAGCTTCCAAAGGAAATCAAAAATATTATCTACTGCAAAAATCCTCGATGCATAACATCAATAGAACAGGGGCTCCCCCATGTATTCTTCCTGGCAGATGAAGAAAACGAAATATACCGTTGCAAATATTGTGAGGAGAAATACTCCGAAGTCAAATAGCACTCAGCAAAATGCTCCCTGGCACATTAAAAAAGCTCTCTGCAGTTTTACATTGCAGAGAGCTTCTTTATCTTAATTATCTCAACTAATTATTCTTAATTGCTTCAAATTCGTTAATGATGTCATCACTCGGTTTTTCAGTCAACAGGCTGACTACAACCATCGACAACATCGAAATTACAAACGCAGGAAGTAATTCATAAATATCGAATGCTCCGCCCAAAGGTCTTACAAGGAATTTCCAAATAAATACCGTAGCGCCGCCGCTTATCATTCCGACCAAAGCGCCCTTAAGATTAGCTCTCTTCCAGAACAATGCAAGAAGCATAACAGCTCCGAAAGCTCCGCCGAATCCGGCCCATGCGAATGATACTATTTTGAATACTGACGATTCCGGATCAAGTGCAAGGAATAATGCAATAATACTGATTACCACGATTGTAATTCTTGCAAACCATAAGTTTTCTTTATCCGTAAGCTTCTTTCTAAAGAATTCACATACAATGTTCTGTGATACGGATGAAGCAGCCGCAAGCATCTGAGAATCTGCAGTAGACATTGTTGCCGCCAAAATACCTGCAAGAATAATGCCTGCTACTATTGCTGCAAATATACCGTTTTGCGATATCAAACCTGCTATTTTAACAATGATATTCTCTGATTCTGCAGAAGTTCCGAGGAACTCTATTGCCTCGGTATTATCCGACATACCACGTCCGATGATACCAATTAACACAGCAATTGCCATTGCAATCACAACCCAAATCGATGCAATTCTTCTGCTGACCTTAAGCTTTTTCTCATTCTCAATGGCCATGAATCTAAGAAGGATATGAGGCATACCAAAATATCCCAGTCCCCACGCCAAAGTAGATATTATGCTAATAACTCCGCCATAGCCAACCGATCCTTTGCTGACCGGATCATATGTACTGGTCATACTCAAATACGAAGGAATCTGCTTGGCATTGTCACAAACAGCATCCCAGCCGCCTGCAACGTTAACTCCGAAGAATACAACTATAATCAATGCTATTGTCATAACAATGCTTTGAATGAGGTCTGTTGTAGAAACAGCCTTAAATCCACCCATAACAGTATACGTTACGATAATAACCGCAGAAATTATCATTGCAACAACGTAATTAACTCCGAAAAGACTGTGGAAGAGTTTACCGCACGCCGCAAATCCTGATGCCGTATACGGTATAAAGAATACAATAATCACAACAGCCGCAATTGCGGAAAGAATATTCTTGTTATCATGGAATCTTCTTGAAAAGAATTCGGGAACCGTAATAGCACTAAGTTTAGCCGAATACTTACGAAGTCTCTTGGCTACCAATAACCAGTTCAAATATGTTCCTACAGCAAGTCCGATAACCGTCCAACCGACTTCGCATGTTCCGCAAAGATATGCAAGTCCCGGCAAGCCCATCAATAGATAGCTTGACATATCGGAAGCTTCGGCCGACATAGCCGTAACAATAGGTCCCATCTTACGTCCGCCAAGGTAGAAGTCCTTACTGTCTTCATTTCCCTTACTGAATTTGAATCCGACATAAACCATCAAAATCAAATACAACGCGATGGCTGCCAGAATACAGAATTGAATTGTAGTCATATAGTTTATCTCCTATTTCTACTGTTTTTTGCACAACGCATTAATTTTACCAAATCAACGTGTTAAACACAAGTGTTTACATATTTTCAAGTATGCGCAGTAAATATTCAAACATACGCTTGGCTGACGACAATGACATTCGTTCCTTAACGGAGTGAATATCCGATATCGTAGGTCCGAAAGACACGCATTCAAGTTCCGGACGCTTTTCAAGGAACATACCACATTCAAGTCCTGCATGTATTGCATGTACTTCAGGTTTACATAAATACATTTCTTCATAAATTTTCGCCATAGCATCGGCAAGCTCGGAATCTTCCCTAACTTCCCATCCTGGGTAATCCCCCACCATCTCATAAGAGGCACCGTAATCGTTTGCCAGTTTACATAATTCATATGTCAATTCATCTTTTGCCCGTTTTATCGAACTTCTCACCAAAGAAGTTACGGTAATTGCCTCATCATCGGAAACGATCATCCCAATATTGAGCGAAGTTTCAACCGAATTTGGAATTATTTCACTCATCTTTTGAATTCCGTCCGGATATTTTGAAAGATATTCCGTAACTTTTCGAGTTGATTCATCATCAAACACTATCATTTCACGGCTTTCTTCAGATGTCACCTTAAGTATTGCCGTGTCAATATCGTTTTCCGTTCCAAAATAGAAATCAGAGCCGTTCAAAGATATAATCCTTTGTGCTATTAGTGGATTATCATGTTCATTGGTTAACATAATACGAGCTTCGCAATAATTCGGTATAACATTATCGGCAGTACCACCATTAATATCTATTAATTTAATCCCATAGTTTTCTACAAGTTTACATAACTCTCCTGCGAGTATTTTGATGGCATTGCCGCGCTGCTTGTCAATTTCTACACCCGAGTGTCCTCCTTTCAAACCTTCAACAGAAATTTTGAAAATCGAACCTTCACCCAGTTCCTTTACAACATTCATTGTCGATACAAATCTCACGCCGCCGGCACAACCCACAATCAATTCACCCTCGACTTCATTGTCAATATTTATCATACGTGTTGCCTGCGTATCACTTATATCAATTCCCTTGGCTCCATCCATACCGACTTCTTCATCAACGGTAATGATACACTCCAATCTCGGGCATTTGTAATCATTGGACAAAATATCAAGCATATATGCAATTGCAATTCCATCATCTCCACCCAAAGACGTTTTATGGGCTCCCATCATGTCCCCGTCAACGAACAGATCAAGGCCATCCGAAGTCATATCAATAGGACAATCCTGTTCTTTAACTGCCACCATATCCATATGTCCTTGCAAAATCACAGGTTCGTGGTTGACATAACTAGGGTGCGCGTCTTTAATTATGACTACATTATTAAGGCTGTCCTGCCTTACATAAAGACCATGCTGATTTGCAAATCTAACCAAATAGTCACTAATCATCTTGGTATTGTGCGAACCATGCGGTATACATGCTATTTCCTGAAAATACTGAAGATAATCTCCCATAAATCCCCCTGCTCAAATAAAGAACCTTCGACCAATATCCTGCCTTGCTTTGCAAGGCGGCAAGTGAAAAAATGGCTCCACAAAACTGTGGAGCCATTAAAAATCAATAATCTATTATGCAATCTTTGACTTTGCAATTTCAACCAATGAAGCAAATCCTTCAGCATCGTTAACTGCCATTTCAGCCAACATCTTTCTGTTAAGATCTACTTCTGCAAGCTTAAGACCATACATAAACTTGCTGTATGAAAGACCGTTCAATCTTGCAGCAGCATTAATACGTGCAATCCAAAGCTGTCTCATCTGACGCTTCTTTTCTTTACGTCCTGCATATGCTGTAGCCAACGCTCTCATAACAGACTGCTTAGCAACTCTGTACTGATTAGAACGAGCGCCTCTGTAGCCCTTTGCTAATTTTAATGTTCTATTATGCTTTTTCTTGGCATTTAAGCCACCTTTAATTCTAGCCATTTTTTCTTTCCTCCTTCAATCAAAGCTCTACCTTATAAATAAGGCATAATCTTCTTCATATTCTTCTCGTTAGTAGCATCTGTCATAGCGCTCTGACGAAGGTTACGTTTTCTCTTCGTAGTCTTCTTTGTTAAGATATGCTGCTTATTTGCTTTATTTCTCTTGAGCTTACCTGTTCCCGTTAAGGAAAAACGCTTAGCAGCTGATCTGTTAGTTTTCATCTTTGGCATGTCACATGTCCTCCTATATCCTTACTAATTTTAAACAACAATTACTTTCCGGCCAAAAACATCGTCATAGAACGACCTTCTATTTTAGCCGGTTTATCAACAACGGCGCAGTCCTCAAGTGCCTGTGCGAAATCTTCCAAAATGTGCTTTGATGCCTGCATATGAGCCATCTCACGGCCTCTGAATCGAAGTGTAACTTTAACTCTGTCACCTTTTGAAAGAAACTTCTTGGCAGCATTAACCTTGGTGTTCAAATCATTACTGTCAATATTCGGAGTAAGTCTGATTTCCTTGATTTCAACAACGTGCTGCTTTTTCTTGGCTTCCTTCTCTTTACGGGTCTGCTCGTATTTGAACTTACCATAATCAACAATCTTGCATACCGGAGGTTTTGCAGTGGGGGCTATTTTAACCAAATCGACGCCCGCCTCTTCGGCCAATGCCAAGGCTTCTTTGGCAGACATGATTCCTAACTGTTCACCATCTTCACCGATAACTCTGACTTCCTTGTCCTTAATCTGTTCATTAATAAATAAGTCGCTAATTGTTGTGCCCTCCATTAAAAAAGTGAATAGCATAGCTATCCACTTAAATACACATAATCACTTCGTAAAGTGTTAAGTATTAACGCTTACCGACGCAATTGTCGTAAGGTGAGAGTGGATACTCTGCTTTCTTTACTGAACCTCATATAGGTTACCATTCTATCTTTGTATTGTCAACCCCTAATTTATTAAGCCTGGGATACTTCACGTACGACTTTGATATTACCTTCATCTGTCTTGAAGTCAACCAGCAATTCATCGTCCGAAGCCTGAGTGTACGTAATTACATGAGTCTTGGTAGCTATCACAATATAACACAATTGTTGTACGGTCAAATCCCCGTTATCATAATGACTTCGTATTTTGTAGCACGGAACGCCGTCAAGCGTACTTTTTTCGAAGTTGTCAATAATTATGTCAACCGGTTTATTGATGTATCGAAAAGACGATTCCAATGTTGCCTCATAATCCGATGCACTCAGATCGGAATTAACCATCCCTATATCTTTGGCATCCATTACCGAATAGTATATATTCGATGCATCGAGCGGATATATCGTACTGATGTACATTCCCGGTATTTCCGTTGATTCCGTAAAACCTTCCGGAATCAATATTGCGCAACTGCCGACATTCTCCAGGGTATCATCCGACTGCACATCAAGTTCAAAGTTATCTATCTCAACGTACTGCGGTTCCTGTCCATCCCGGGCCGTAATGTCATCCGCAACCGTGGTTACCTTGCTATTGCACGCAGTCATAACAATCATTAACAGAACTGCACATACTATGATGTGCAGTTCGTTTGGTTTACATAATTTTGTCATTTTTCCCCTCATGCTTTTATTTTGCTGCATCCTGAGGAATCTCCTTACGTATTTCCTTAGTCTTAATTTCCTTAACGATTTGCTCAATGAAATCAGCCAAAGGCTTAACACCCTCGTCACCTGCATAACGGCTTCTTACCGAAACGGTACCGTCAGCCTCTTCCTTCTCGCCTACAACCAGCATATACGGGAGCTTATCAAGTCTGGCCTCACGAATCTTAAATCCTATCTTCTCGGATCTTGAGTCAACGGTTGCATCAACATCATTGGCTGCCAATTCTTTGCGAATCTTTTCAGCATAATCATTATACTTATCAGATATAGGAAGTACTCTTACCTGTTCAGGGCACAGCCATGTAGGGAATTTACCTGCATAGTGTTCAATAAGCCATGCCAATGTTCTTTCATAGCATCCCATTGATGTTCTATGGATAATCCATGGTGTAGCTTTATTTCCGTTCTCATCAATATAGTACATTCCGAACTTCTCAGCAGCTGCACAGTCAAGCTGGATTGTTACCATGGTATCTTCTTTT